>JAOTXY010000040.1 GCA_029862125.1 Gammaproteobacteria bacterium
CGGGCAGTCGTGTCACGTCAAAACGATTGTCCACAATCGCCCGCGCCAAAGCCTCGACATACTCGACCTTGCGCGCGGAGAGACCGGCGGCGCGCAATGCGCCCGCGGGCAATCGAAGTACCTCTTCAGCTTCCATCACTGGCAACAGCGCATGCACCCGGTGCATGATTGCGGCCGCCGCTTCGGTCGAAATTTGTTGCGCGACGATAGTGGAGAGCAGGGTCTCAAACCCCTGCTTCCTGATACGTGGCGCAGGATAGCGCACCCGTTTGAGGCCACGACGCAGCTCCGGATCGAGTTTTGCCAATGCGTCCAGGTGGCGCTTTATTTTCGACTCATCCACAACAGAAATTACCTTTAATACGAATGTAAAAATCGGTTTCCTTCTAACATTTTCCGCTCTAGTATAACAATCCTTTCAAATTCACCTGTTCGAGAGGAAACCCCATGGCCGCCTACTGGATTGCCCACGTTCACGTAACTGACCCCGACGCTTACGGCGAGTATGCCAAGCGCGCCACTGCCGCTATCGAAGCACATGGTGGAGAATTCCTGGCCCGCGCCACGCGCACCATCTGGCTCGAAGGTAACGAGCGGGCGCGTAACGTCGTAGTGCGTTTTCCGAGTGTCGAGGATGCCGAGCGTTGTTACCATTCTGACGCCTACCGCGAGGCACTGTCCTACGCACGTGATGCCGCCGAGCGTGACCTTTGCATCGTCGAGGGCAACTAGAACCCGGTGATCCGCTTGACAGGAAGAGTTCCCGCTGGTTTTCACGCAAACTGCTAAAGATTAATCTCAACCGGGCCGGGTTAAAGTTTCAGCTGAGGCGATCCCGCAGCTGGTAGTAGCGCACCGAGGCCGACAGGAACCAGGGCTTGCCGCTGTAGAGAGGTCGAGTCTGGAAACCCGGTTGGTTGAAGGCACTATGTCCCTCTGCCTTACCGAGTAACTGCAGCCCAAGCTGATTTCCGAGGTAACTCGCGAGGCAGATTCCCGACCCACAATAGCCCATCGCGTAATGAATCCCGTCATGAACACCGAGGTGCGGCAAATAGTCGAAGGTGTAACCAACAAAGCCCATCCAGGTATGGCTGATCCTGACATCTTCCAGTTGTGGAAATATGCGCAACACTTCCTGCCGCAGTGCGGGCAGGCTTTTGACGGGATCAGACTCGAACACCGAAACACGCCCACCAAATAACAAACTGCGTCCATCGGGAGAAAGCCTAAAATAAACGACGATCTTGCGGGTGTCACTGAACACGCGGCGTCGCGGCATCAGCTGACTCGCCCGCTCCTGATCCATCGGCTCGGTTGCGAGCATGTAACTCCCAATCGGAATGATTCTTCGTCGCTGCCAGGGTGTAATCTCGCCGGTGTAACCGTTGGTTGCAACCACCAGTTCCCGGGCCAGGATTGTGCCCTGGCTGGTGACGACCTTGTAACCATCTGCACTGCGTTCGACAGCATTCGCCGCACAGTGGCCGATGACTTGCGCCCCAAGACGAAGAACCTTGTGCATCAGGCCCGAGTGGTACCTGGCGGGATCGAGTGAACAATGGCGTTCGATTACGAGGCCGCCATGGTAGTAAGAACTATCAATCTCACTGGCCTGATCCTTAGCAGAGACGATCTGCAAATTCTGCTCGAGTCCGCGTGGCTGGTTGCGCGCGTAGGTAACAAGATCCTGAAACTGGCGCGGACTATGCGCAGCCAGGAAGCGTCCACAGCGTTGGTAGCCGCAATCGATTTTCTGTTGATCGACAAATTCGCCTAACCATTCAAGCGCGTGACGGGCTTCCTTGATCAACGCATAGGCACGATCGCTGCCGTATCGACGGCTAAGGGTATCGTAATCGGGTTTTATTTCACCGCTAATCTGGCCGCCGTTGCGTGTGCTGCAACCCCAGCCCGCGGCTTCTGCATCGATAACCGTGGTCTGTCGTCCTGAGCTCGCGGTTTGCAGCGCACAATGCAACCCGGTATATCCAGATCCGATAACCAGAACATCGGTTTTTTCGGGCAAGGTATCAGTTTCCATGACCGGCCTGGGAGTTTGATCCCACCAGTAAGGCTGTGCCTTGAAATCGTCGCTGCAAAAAGAACTATTCATCTGGAATTCAGTTTAATACTCAACGTTTCTACTCGAAGTGACACTGTCCCTAATCTCATTCCAGTTCGCCAACAATTGAAAAATTCAATCGGGTTCCTGCCATATTTCCCTATGGCTTTGGGCCAACATGAGATAAATTTAACCTACTTGATTTAGCAATGACAAATACCTTGGATATCGACCAATGCCTCCCCGGAGTTCGTCACCCGGGCACAAGCCATCGGGGTAACCCGGATTGACCAGCAACAGGGTTAGTATACTGATTGTCGACGATGAGCCCATCAATCTCGACATTATCTGCGCGCACCTCGAAGCAGAAAACTACGAGCTGGTCAGGGCGACAAACGGAGAGGAAGCCTGGTCCAAACTGGAAGCGGAACCAGCTCGTTACGACACCATAATCCTTGATCGCATGATGCCCGGCATGGACGGTATGCAATTACTGAACAATATCAAAAACACTGATGAGTTGGAGCACGTCCCGGTCATCATGCAAACTGCAAAAGCCGCTAGTAGTGAGGTCATCGCAGGACTAAAAGCCGGCGCATCCTATTACCTGACCAAGCCTTACGAAGGCGAAATTCTCAAGTCCGTGATCCGTGGTGCGGTAAACGGCAGGCTACATGAAAAATCGCTACTCGAGTCGTTACGCGAGGGTCGCAAGATATTCGATCTCATGACCTTTGGTCGATTTCGTATCCATAACCTGCACCAATGTAACCTGGTTGCCACGCAGGTAGCCCATTTATGCCCACAACCTCAGCGCGTGGTTACCGGGATTTCCGAACTGCTGGTCAACGCGCTGGAACACGGAAACCTGAAAATCGGCTATGCAGAAAAAAGCAACCTGATGCGCAGCGGGACCTGGCAAATGGAAGTCGAACGCCGACTCAGTGCGAGTGAAAATTCCGACGGATACATCGAACTCGAGTTTAAAATTGAGGCCGATACGGTGCAGATCAGAATCCGTGATCAGGGTCAGGGATTTGACTGGACCCCTTACATGGATTTTGATCCGCAGCGCGCTTTTGATCCGCATGGGCGCGGTATCGCCATGGCACGACTGTCCAGCTTTGACGACCTTGAATATCTCGGCGATGGCAACGAGGTTCTCGCCACCGTTAAAAAAGGCCTGGACGCTTAACTCGCTCTAAAATCGAGGGCGGCGGATGCCCCCATTAGTCAGGACGCCAGTTTCCTTGGCGGCGCGCGACGCGTGACAGCACCTCCCTCGCCCAGCATGATTTCGGTTAATCCCCGTTCAGCGTGGTTCATCTTCAGCGATAGCATTTTTTGCGCATATTCAAGCACCAACCCCTGGTACTTCGGGTTTTGCGCCTGGTTGACGAACTCACCCGGGTCCTGCTCGAGGTCAAAAAACAGCGGCGGCAGGGCACCGAAGTGGACATATTTATAATGATGGTCGCGAATCACCGACAGGTTGCACTGGTGCAGGGTTATGCCGAGATGCTTTTCCAGGCTGTCGTCCCTGACGTTACGAAAATCACACTCCCAGAAAGCTTCCTCGCGCCATTCCGACGGCATGGCACCATTGCGCAGTGCCGGTAGTAGCGAAAATCCGTCACATTGGCTCGGGATGTCGATGTCGAGCCAGTCGAGCATGGTCGGCATCACGTCGACATTTTCACTGAAGCCTCGAATCTGTTGACCACGACCGGCATCGGCCTCGCTGCGTGGATCGCGAATAATCAGCGGGATGTGATATGACTGATCGAAATAGCCCAGCTTGGACATCAACCAGTGGTCGCCTAATTGTTCGCCGTGATCGGAGGTAAAAATGATCAGCGTCGACTCCCATTCACCGCTGGCCTTGAGCGCATCGAAGAGACGACCCAGGTTGTCATCGACTTCCTGTATCAGGCCGAAGTAGTTGACCATATCCTGCTGAGTCTGGCGCTGCGAATCGGGCGCACGAAAGCGACTATGGTTGATGAAGTAGTCCAGTAACGGATGCTGCGGGGCTTCCGCATCGGGTGATTCACAGCGTGAAGGTGCAGGCATTTCTTCCGGATTGTGCAGGCTGTTGTAAGGTTCAGGCACGGCAAACGGTGGATGAGGTCGCAGCAACGATAAATGGGTAATCCAGGGTGACGATTGTGATTCGATCCAGTCGATACAGCGATTGACCATGTAATGCGTTTCATGGTCTTCGCGCTCTATTGCGAGCGGCAGTACTGCATCGCCACCAGCTGCCCAGTCGACGCCCTCGCGCAATTCGGAGTACAGACTCCACGGGCGCTCCGGCAGGGGATAGTCCTTGTCACGCAGGTATTCGACCCATTCGGTCGAAACTTCATCTCGCATCGGCGTATACGGGCCGATCCCGGGCAGGGGTTCGCTATAGTGCTTGAGTCGGGGATCCTCCGGATCCAGCCCCCGTGGATCGATCGCCGAATCGGTATAGCCGAATAGTGAGGGTTCGTAACCCGCGGCCCTGACTTCCAGGGCCCAGTTGCTGAAACGGCTGTCGAGCGGCGCACCGTTCACCACGCATCGATTACTTTGCATGTACATGCCGGTGTGCATCGAACTGCGGCTGGGGGCGCAGGGCGTGGCCTGGGCAAAGTGATCCCTGAACAACACGCCTTCATTGATAAGCTGATCGAGGTTGGGTGTCTTCACGTGCGCATGACCCAGGGCCGACAAACACTCGCCCCGCCATTGATCCGCAGTAATAAAAAGTATGTTCATTCTTGCTACCTTTTAACCTCGTCAATTAGGTTTACATGTCATTCCCGCGTAAGCGGGAATCTTGTAATGGCGCATGGTCCATAAGATCCCCGCTTGCGCGGGGATGACGTAGACTCCTCTAACTCATCAACAGGGGATCAAACGGGCAGACTACCATGTTCTCGTAGCCGTCTTCGGTCACCAGCAATTGATCCTCGAGCTTGATTCCATCCGCTCCACCCACTTCACCAACATAAACCTCGACACAAAGCATCATCCCGGGTTCGAGCACGCCGCTGTAACCGCGTTCTTCCCAGTCGATCGGATACTTGATTGCAGGCCATTCATCGCATAGCCCAACGCCGTGGAACTTCGAACCATAGCGTTGCGGAATATAAATATCCGGCAGGTGATGGCCTTGCTCGGTCAACTCCTGGAAGCTCATCCCCGGCTTGACGATGGCGGCATTGGTCATAATGTGTTCATGCGCAAGCTTATGCATGTCTTTCTGGCGTTGCGTGGGTTGCCCATCGCCGATGAACCAGGTACGCGAAATATCGGTACACATGCCGTAACAACCGATCAAGTCAGTATCGAAGGCGAGGATTTCATTGTTGCCGATAATGCGCGGGCCACATTCCTGGAACCAGGGATTGGTGCGCTGTCCGGTCGATAAAATCCGCGTTTCGATCCATTCGCCGCCGCGTCGAATATTAGATTTATGCAGTTCCGCCCAGACGTCGTTTTCCGTCATTCCGGGTTCGGTCAGTTCGCGCATATCTGCGATCGACGCCTCGCAGGCGTTAATCGCACAGCGCATCGCCAGGATTTCGTCCGGGCCCTTGATCGAGCGCACGCGTTCCATCAGTTCCTCGCCATCCATCACCTCGATACCGACCGCATCGAGAGCACGCAAACCGGCGATCTGTATTTTATCCACCGCGACCCGGCGACCGGAACCTACACGCTCGTTTAACAGGTCCATTACCTGTTCGGCAAACAATTCCGCTTTTTCCTCGGTGCGTTGACCGGTCGCGAAATAAAAGAACGATGCGCCAAAACGCACTTCGCGCACCAGTGGATTGTATTCCGACAGGTAGGCGTAACCCCCGTATTCCCACAGCACCATGTGGCCGTCGCTGGTGACCAGGCAGGCGCGGAATGGGTTATGCGAATTCCACAGCTGCATATGCGTGGTATCAGTCGCGTATCGAATCGACAGCGGATCGAACAACAAAACCCCGTCAAGATCGCGCTCAATAAGCCCGGCAACGATTCGATCGAGCCGGTATTGCCGCATCGCCGGGAGATCAGGGCATTGCAATCCGGCGGCCTCCCATTCCGCGTAGGCCAGCGGCGTCGGGCCGATTTCGATGCGATCGTTATCATCCGGCGTGTTATCCGGGCGCATCGCGAGCCTGTTTGCCGGGTTTACCTTCGGGTCCGGAATCGAATAGGGATTAGTGGCCATATTTATGCTCTTAGACGTTCACCTTTAGCATCGAAAGGCGGTTTTTCAAGGATGACGGCGCGATGCGGGATTCCCAGTATCGCAATGTCGAGTTCTGTGCCCGCGACAGCGTGATCGGTGTTAATGAAACATAGCGAAATCGAGGCACCAACGCTATGCCCAAAGGCGCCCGAGCTGACACGCCCGACCGGGGTACCGTCGGCCAGGAAAACGGGTTCGCCACCGTTGGCATCGGCGTCACTGGTTTCAACCCGGACCACGACCAGTTTTTCACGTGGCGGCTTATCCTTGATTTCGAGATAAGCCTCGCGTCCGAGGAATTCCGGCTTGTCGAGTTTGATCAAACGCTCCAGTCCGACTTCCTGCGGCCAGTACTCCGGCGAGTATTCACGACTCCAGCTGCCGTAGCCCTTCTCGACCCGCAACGACAGCAGTGCACGCCCGCCGACCGGGTGTGCATCAAGCTGGCTGCCCTTTTCCAGCAGTGCCTCGTAAAGCGCCAGTTGATGCTCGAGTGGCACGTAAATCTCCCAGCCGAGATCCCCGCTGAAGGAAACCCGGATAGCGACTGCATCGATGCCGGCCACCTGGATTTTACGATTACGCATGAACGGGAAACCCTCGTTCGACAGGTCGGCATCTGTTAATAGCTCAAGTAATTTGCGGGCGTTGGGGCCGGCGACGTTGAACCCACCCCAGGCCTCGGTAAAACTTGCGAAGCTAACGCTGTCGTCTTTAGCCACCATGTTGAAGAAGCGTTGATGATAACGCTCGGCGATGCCGGAGCCGATCATCAGGAAATCATCGTCATCCAGTTTGGTAATGGTGAAATCACCGGCGATTCCACCTCGCAAGCCGATCATCGGGGTCAGGCATGAACGCCCCATCTCGGTTGGAACATGGTTCGCGACCAGGCGGTCGAGATAATCTGCGGAGCCGGCACCGCGAATCCGGTACTTGGCAAAGTTGGATACATCGATGATGCCGACCGCCTCGCGCAATGCACGGCATTCCGCGGCAACCGGTTCGAACCAGTTCTGGCGTTCGAAGCCGTAGGTCTCGGTCGGATCCATGCCCTTTGGCGCATACCACAACGGATGCTCGTAACCGTAGCTGAGACCGAACACCGCGCCGAGCTCTTGCTGGCGTTCATGGACAGGGCGGGTCTTGATCGGACGCCCCGCCTCACGCTCCTCGTAGGGAAAGTGAATCTTGAAGCGGTGCGCATACTGGTCCAGCGTGCGCGCCCGGGTAAACGGCTTGGTGGCCCAGGCACCGAAACGCGCCAGGTCCCAGGGGAATAAATCCATCTCGGGCTCTCCCTCTACAATCCACTGTGCCATGGTCAGGCCAAGGCCGCCGGATTGCGAAAAGCCGGGAATAATGCCGCAACAGCAGAAATAATTCCGCAGCTCGGGAACCGGCCCGATCAGCGCCGAACTGTCCGGTGACCAGATCATCGGGCCATTGATGACGCGCTTGACTCCGGCCTCGCTTAACACCGGCACGCGCTCGCAGGCGCGCAGCAGGTTGTCCTCGATTCGCTCCAGGTCCTCGTCGAGCAGTTCGTGACCGAAATCCATCGGCGTGCCCTGCTCGGCCCAGTAGCGCCCATCTTTTTCATAGGCGCCGACCAGCAGTCCCTGCCCTTCCTGGCGCATGTAGTATTCACCGTCACGATCGGCAACCAGCGGTAAGCGCTGCTCGAGCGCTTCGATTTCAGGAATGGTTTCGGTAACAAAATACTGGTGCTCGAGCGGCATCAGCGGCAGTTCGAAGCCGGCCATCGCAGCCACTTCACGCGCCCACAGACCACCGGCATTGATGACTACATCGGCACGTATGCTGCCCTTGTCGGTGTCGACATCCCAACTGCCGTCGCTGCGCTGGGTGGTTGCAACGACCGGCGTAAAACGCTCGATCTCGGCGCCGCGCAGGCGCGCGCCCCTGGCGTACGCGTTGGTCACGCCGGAGGGATCGACATTACCGCCATCAGGTTCGTACATGATGCAACGAATGCCATCGAAGTTCGCTAGCGGATGCATGCGCTCGGCCTCGTCACGCGACAGCTCGTGGAACTCGACCTGGAAATATCGGGCCTTGGCGGCCTGCATGCGTAACTGGTGTTCGCGATCACGGGTCTGTGCGAGATAAAGCGAACCCGGTTGAAAGATGCCGCAACCCTGCCCGGTTTCCTTCTCCAGGTCTTCGTACAGCTGCATCGTGTAATACTGTAGCTTGGAAATATTATTGTGATCGTGCAGGCCATGAATCCCGGCGGCCGCATGCCAGGTCGAGCCCGAAGTTAGCTCGTCCCGCTCGAGTAACACCACGTCGGTCCAACCGAGACTGGTGAGATGGTAGAGAATCGAACATCCAACCAGTCCACCGCCGATGACCACGGCCTGTGCATGCGTCTTCAATTACTAACTTCCATCTGCATGGTTGCCATCACGCTATCGACAATTCGATGACAAAATCATTTTCATTCATATAATTCAGGCTGCACTGGCTCCTGATTCGACGTGGGTTTTGACGATGGCCTCCAGTTCATGCAGAAAAGTCAGCACCTCCCGCTCGGTGTTGTAATGACACATCGAAACCCGGATGCAGGTGGGTCGCCCCAGGGGCTCGAGAATATTGCCGGAAAAATAATCGGCCTTGCGCACATGGGTCCGAATTCCCTTTGCATTAAGGTCGGCCACCACCTCGGCACAGGGCTTACCTTCGACAATGATCGACACCATGCCTTCTCGCGCTGGGTTATCATGCCCGCCAATCAAAAAAACTTCAGCCATATCGCGCAAACCCCGCTGGGTTTCATTGCCGTTGATGATTAGGTCAACCAGGTCGTACTCGTGCTCACTGATGGCATTGCCCGCGGCCAGGATCCGGGCGCGCCGATCTTCGGAATCAGTGAAGTGTGAACCGAGCCAGTCAAAATACTCGATCACTTTTGAGGTACAGGCAAAGGCCGAGGTATCGCGCGTTCCCATTTCCCAGAAATCATCCGGGGTTCCGTCGAGATGATCGTGCGGCAGCGTCGCAAGCCGGGGTGACAACCAGGCAAAACCGTAGTTATGTCGTGAAAACACCTTGTAGGCCGAAACCGCGTAGCCATCGATATCGTACTCGTCAATCGACAGTCCGCCGTGCGCGGCATGCTGAATACCATCGAGGATGATGATGCAATCGGGTGAGACCGAACGAATGGTTTTAACCACCGCGGGAATATCAACTGTCATACCCGTAACCGGGCTGGTATGAATAATTGTCGCCACGCGCGTGTCGGCATCGACAATCTCGGCGTAATCGGAGGCGGTAATGCTTGCGCTGGCGTTATCGTGTACCGCGGCGCGGTACTCCTTGCCCGCGATTTCGGCCCACCTCTTGCTCGCGCTGACGGTCGCCGGGTGCTCGAGCGTACTGCCAATCATATTACCGCCCGCGGGTGATCCCAATGCCGCAGCGCGCACCATGCGAAAAATCAGCTCGGTGCCGCTCTCGCCGGTAAACACGGGGCCCTGCTTGACGCCGAGAAAGGTTCGCATATTGTCACGCGCCTCCGCGATAATACGCACCAGTTCATGCGAGGCCGGGTTATCACGCCCCTGGTTGTCCGGTATCCCGGCGAGCTCGGTATTAACTTGCACCACTGACTTGAGCGTAAGCCCACCGCCGGCATTCTCAAAGAATATGCGCGGCCCCTGGTAAGGGCAGGTATCGACGTGACAAAACCGATCACGTATCTGGTTCATCAAGCTGTTTTCAAACATTAGGGCTCCCGCTGCAGGGCCTGGACAAGCGTCAAATGCTAGCATCAGTCAGCTGACAAAGTAACGCGATTTTTCCCGATCGAAGAGGACGAAAATACGAATCCTTAGATTAATTAAGCTTATGCATTTTGATTAAAATATATCATTTTACGGATATATGCATAAGGAATAATAATATTATGAATTTAATTCAACCTGGAAAAGCTCATGTCAATGACCACACAACACCGCTTTCAACTCTGGGGCTGGATCCTGTTTGTGTTTTCGGCCATCTTTTTCATGCTGTCGAGCCTGCGTGCCGGCGACCTGGTCAGCCTGGTCGGTGGTTTACTATTCCTGCTAGCATGTTTCGTGTTTCTGACACCGCTGCTGGCGGAACTCAGGGCAGCCCCTAATAGCTTAACGCAGCAGCGTAAATATTCTCGATATCTACGAGGTTGGTTTCGCGCGGCGAATTTGCAATGGCGCGCACCTGGCGCGCCGATGAAGCTGCAAGTGCCGGCACATCAGCGAGACCAAATCCAACGCCACCAAGTCCGTTCGGAACTTCGGTTTTTCGCATCAACTCGATGAGCCGATTGGCCAGTGCTTCGCCGGCGTCATCGACCCCGGCACCTTGCAGGTCTGATTGCAGGTAGCTCGCCGCCTCGAAGTGACGCTCGGGTGCAGCGGCAGCGGTATAGCGAAATATTGCCGGCGCGGAAACCACGACACTGATGCCGTGTGGTACAAATGGCGATTTCACCGCGTAACCATTGGTGGTGATATCGTGCATCAGGTGTGTCACGCCGTAGGAAAGCGCATGCCCAAGATGAGTGCCGGTATTGCCGAAGGCCATGCCGGCTAGCGACGCTCCCCACATCAGGTTATCGCGTGCCTCGTGATCGTCGGCGCTATTGACTCCGCGCTCGAGGTATTCCCCCGCAATTTCCAACGCCTTGCGAGCAGCCAGGTCGCTCCAGGGATTGGCGCCCTGGATCAGGGGGCGTTTCAATGGATCTTCCTGCCTGTCCCAGCGCGTGTAGGCTTTCGCGGTATAGCATTCGAGCGCATGACAAAGCAGGTCAAATCCTGTCGACGCAACCACCATCGCTGGCAAGGTATCGCTGCAGGCCGGATCGATTAATGCTTCCTGTGGTAACAGTGCCAGGTTGGCGAGCACGAACTTGGTGGCCATATCGTTGATACGCAATACCGATATCGAAGTACATTCGGAACCAGTGCCGGAGGTCGTGGGACAGGCCAGGTGCGGTAGCAAACTTCGTGGCATCGGCTTGCCTGCGCCGAGCGGCGGTGCGAAATAATCCAGAAATTGATCCGGTGGATGCAAACCGTAGAGCATCGAGGCCTTGGCTGTGTCAATGACCGAACCGCCCCCTATCGAAACCACGCCATCAAAATTTCCTTCCGCAATGAAGGTCGCGCCGCGTTCGACGCTGGCATCGTCAGCTTCGATAGTGACCTCGTCGAACACAGCGATATCGAGTCCAGCCTGCTTTAACGATTCGTGTACTGCATCGAAGTAGGTGCTATCCCGCAATCCCGGATCAGTAAACAGTCCAACGCGAGTCATCCCCAGTCCAGCCGCACGGGCGCCCGCTTCACGCAGGCATCCGCGACCGAAAGTCAGTTTGGGAATTGCGATCGTGAAAGTGTCGGCGCCATGATCGCAGGGATCGAAATATTGACAGCCCATGACAAAGAACCCTGATTACATCGAAGCCACTATCTTACTATCGAGACATTCCCACGCAAGTTGGAATCCAGAGATCACGCTACCGATAGGGGATCCCCGCTTTCGCGGGGATGACTGTAAATTGTGTCATTCCCACGCAAGCGACGGTCCGACGTATCGGAATCTCGAGATCACGACATCATTGTAAGATCCCGGCGCGGACGGGCCGCGTAGGCGCCGGGATGACGGGTTATAGGTCATTCCCGCGTAAGCGGGAATCTTGAAACGGTGGCGTTTTTGTAAGATCCCGATACGTCGATTTGCCACTTGCGAGGGGATAACGCACTAATGGGTGGCCTTGTCACCCCAGATGTCGGTGAGGCGACTATCGCGTCCACAACCAAAGCGATAGTACTTGTATCTAATTGGCGATTTCTTGTAGTAATCCTGGTGGTATTCTTCGTCACCCTTGATCGGAAAAAAGGTTGCCTGTGGCAGAATCGGTGTCACCACAGTCTGCTCTGGAAACATTTCAATTACCTTCTGCTTTGACTTTTCCGCGAGCGCGCGCTCTTCGTCATTAGCCACAAAAATTGCAGCAAGATAGCTGGGGCCCTTGTCGCAAAATTGCCCGCGCGCATCGAACGGATCATGGTTCACCCAGAAATGATCGAGGATTCCCTGGTAGTCGACAATATCGGGGTTGTAGGTTATCTCGACCGCTTCGTAATGACCCGTATGATCGCCCCGGTAGGTAGGATCGGGATGTGAACCCCCGGTAAAACCCGAAATCACATCGCTTACACCGGGCAATTTTTCGAAATCCGACTCCATACACCAGAAACAGCCACCCGCCAGAATTGCCCGGGCGGCAAAAGCGGGCTGTACGGTAACACTCAGGATTGCGACAGTCGCCGCGAGAAGCAGTTTTTGCATTGTTAACACCTCGAAATAGAGCATAAGACCATTTGCCAGGCGACGAGTTCAACGCGTATATTCTACGGCACGGGTATAATCAGGCCAAAGTTATGGAATTCACTCGAACAGCTGCTTTGCAATCAATGCCAGCCAGGCACTGCGTTAACATCTAATTTACATGGTTCCGGTTAGCCTCCCGTATTATGAAAATCCTGGTTATTGAAGACGACGCGGATATCGCATCGAACATCGGTCAGTATTTCGAGGACAAGGGCCACCAACTCGATTTCGCGTACAGTGGTAACCATGGCCTGGAACTTGCGACCGGTAATCGTTTCGATCTCATTATTCTCGATCTGATGCTTCCGGGCAAAGACGGCATCAGCGTATGCCGCGAGTTTCGCGAAAAAACCAGGCATGACACCCCGATTCTGATGCTGACCGCACGTGACACCCTGGATGATAAGATTTCCGGTTTTGAAGCGGGTACCGACGATTACCTGGTGAAGCCGTTTTCATTGCTCGAACTGGAAGTGCGGGTACATGCACTCACGCGCCGCAACCAGGTCAAAAAACCTTCGACTATCATTACAATCGATAATCTTGAACTAAATCAGGATACCATGCAGGTCACTCGTGCGAGCCATCCGGTCAAGTTGAAACCGAAAGCCTTCAAGATCCTCGAATACCTGATGCAAAATGCTGACCGGGTCATCCCGCGCGGCGAACTGATCGAGCAGATCTGGACTGACGACCCGCCCGAGGGCGACCCGCTTCGGGTTCATATCCACAGCTTGCGTAAAAAAATCGATCAGTCATTCGAGAAAAAACTGATCCATACCGTACACGGTATAGGGTATCGCCTCGGCAGCGGTGATTTGTGAAATCGCTGCTTGGCGGCTCGCCGTTGTTTCGCAAAATCATGCTCAGTATTTTGCTGGCCTCGATGTTTTTCCTGTCGCTGTTAACCATTATCGTGTATTACTCCAACGAAATCCTCGAGGACGAACTGCTCGCAAAACAGACCGACTTCGAGTTTAAAAACATTCAGAGCCTGCTGAAACAGGATCCCGACACCCCGTTACCCAGTTCAGCCAGCCTCAGCATTTATCTCGCCAGCCGGCAGGACTCGCGACCGATTCCAGGACATCTCATCGAACTCACGGATGGAGTTCATCACGACATCAAGATTGCTGACAAGGCTTACCATGTCATGGTTGCCCCAAGTGCAGGAGATCGTATTTATATTCAATACGATGTCACCCAGATCGAGCGCTCCGAGGAGTTACTCAGCAACATCTTGCTGGTCGCATGGATAGTACTGATTGTAGTCATGTTTTTCATCGCCAGGATTCTAAGCATGAAGCTGTCGCGTCCGATCGCGCAACTGAGCCAGGACCTGACACGTATCAACCCGGATGAAAGAGGAATTCGTCTTAGCGATCGCTTCGAGGATGACGAAGTCGGCAGGATCGCCCAGGCCTTCGATTCCTATACCAGCAAGATGGATAACTATGTCGAGAAACAAATCGGATTTGCAGCCATGGCCAGCCACGAGCTTCGCTCGCCATTAACCATCGTACAAACTTCGGCAGACCTGATCGCCTACCGCGACAACGATCCCGAAATCAAACCCTACCTGGAAAAAATCCAGCGCTCTTCGGCCAACATGGCCAACATCATCCATGCCCTGCTGGCAGTAACGCGCGACCAGCCTACCCGGAACGCGGATCAGAACATTCAGCTGCAATCGCTGGTCGAAGAAATTCTCGATGCAATGAAGCATGAGATTCATGCCAAACAGGTCGAAATTGAAAACAGCCTGACGCCCGAGATACACATCAAGGCGGACAAGACACTACTCACAGTGGTGCTGACCAACCTGATCAAAAACGGGATCAAGCACGGTGGTGACAGTTCGATCAGGATCGAAATGGAAGCTCGGGTTTTGTTAATCACGGATAGCGGAATCGGCATCGACAGTGACGAGTTGCAACACATATTTGATTTTGGATACCGTGGTCAGAACAGCCAGGGATACGGGGTCGGCTTATATATCAGCAAGCTGATCTGCGATTACCAGGGCTGGTCGCTCGACCTGGTGCCTAATCCACAGGGTGGAATCATCGCCAGGGTGGGTTTCACGGATTAACAATTTGTTAACGATCCAAACGTTACTATCTCGGCAGTGTCAAATAGGAAAATAACGTAAAGAGACTGGATATGAAAAAGTTACTATTGTTGTTGCTGTTGGTCGTATCTCCCATCAACGCCGAGATATACAACATCGATCAACTGGATCTGAAAAACCACCAGGGTAAGGTCGTTTACCTGGATTTCTGGGCTTCCTGGTGTAAACCCTGCCAGAGATCCTTTCCGTGGATGAATAGCCTGCTGAAAAAGTACCCAGGCGAAGCCTTTACTATCCTTACCATTAATCTCGATGCCGAATCCGAGGCGATGCACCAGTTTCTCGCCAAGGTCAAGGCGGATTTTGATATTTACCATGACCCCAGCGGTCAAATTGCCGAACAGTTCAAAATTGAGGGCATGCCCACTTCTTACCTGATCGACGCCAGCGGCAAGGTCGTGAAAAAACATATCGGTTTTTACACCAAGCAGGTCGACAAATACGAACGCGAAATCGAGGAATTGCTATGAAGGCTAAATATAAGTGGTTGATACTGTGCGCGTTGTTAAGCGCAAACGGCTGTTCGTCTCTCGGGGTCAAACCCTGGGAACGCGAGACACTGGCGCGTGAAGACATGCTGATGGAAGCCGACGCACTCGACCTCGCCTTCGATGAGCACATTTATTTCAGTAAGGAAGCCTCTAGCGGAGGCCAGGGATTTGCCGGTGGAGGCTGCGGATGCAACTAAGCAAAAAGAAGGTGGCCGGCCTGCTCTCGGCAGCGACCTGCACCCTGCTCGGTAGTCCCGTGCAATCCGCCGATAACGATTGGGATGTTGACAGCGCAATACTTTTCTATGCTGAAGACAACGATCGCATCGAGGTTGTTGAGCCGGTCATCAGCGCCACGAAAGACCTTGGGGATGACGAGAGCCTGTCGATGAAACTGGTGCTCGACAGCCTAACCGGCGCCTCGGCGACCGGCGCAGTGCCATCGACCATAGTGCAGACTTTTACTCGCCCTTCGGGCAACGGAACCTATACCGTTGATCCAAACGAAACGCCGCTCGACGACACCTTCAAGGATACCCGGGTTGCTTTCAGTATGAACTGGGAAAAACCGGTCGACCGCAACAATCGGCGCAACCTCGGCTTCAACGTTTCCAACGAATACGACTTCACCTCAATCAGCGTAAATGCATTGTGGCAGCACGACACCAACCAGAAAAATACAACCTATTCCTATGGCATCAACATCGAACTCGATGATATAGACCCGGTTGGCGGCGTGCCCGAGCCGCTCACCGACATGCTGGCACAGGATAAGGGAGACAGTTCAGATACCAAGAATATCGTAGACCTGCTATTCGGGGTTACCCAGGTAATCGATAAATCGAGCCTGTTCCAGGTAAACCTGTCATTGAGTGAAGCGGACGGATACCTGACTGACCCTTACAAGTTCGTTAGCGTCGTCGACAGCGTAACCGGTGAACCCATCCGGCAGTTGTTCGAAAATCGCCCCGACAGCCGCTCCCGCCAGAGCCTGTATGGCGAATACAAGAAAATGTTTAGCAACAAGGACATTTTTACCGCGTCTTATCGATTCATGACTGACGACTGGGGTATCGATTCAAATACCTTCGATTTTACTTATCGCTTCAGGCTGAAAGAAGGCTATTTTATCGAACCGCATCTACGCTGGTACCAGCAATCCGAGGCCGACTTCTATCGTTACTTTCAAGTCGATGGTGAACCGGTGCCTGCGGAGGCCACCGCCGATTACCGGCTCGGTGAAATGGACGCGACCACGGTCGGTGTGAAATTCGGCAAACAAATTAATGACCAGCACATCTGGTCGGTACGCCTCGAACAGTATGTTCAATCGGGAGATTCGTCACCATCCGAAGCATTCGGCCAGCTGGCCCAGCAGGACCTTTACCCCGATGTTGAAGCCACGATGGTTCAGTTTAATTACTCGTTTAAATGGTAAGGATAACTCAACCAATTTAGAATCCCTCTAATGTCACATCAATATGCGCCAGATCAAAACGCAGCTGATCGATAATAGTTAGTCTGTCCATATTAAGAATTGGTAGCGCGAGACTTGCGTGTTGTTACAGGCAGGAATGGATCATAAAGTAGCCGAAAGCAGCTTGAGGATATCCAGACGTGGGAAACTGTGGACAGGACAGTTTCGGTGCATGGCAAGTCCTTGTGAAGTCCTGGTTGAAAGCAGCGATGCGACGCGGGCAAAAGAATTAATCACACTGGCGCAGCAGGAAGCAATTCGCATCGAGCAAAAATTCAGTCGCTATCGCGACGACAATATCATTCACCAGATAAACCAGGGAGGCGAACCCGTCACGGTTGATGTGGAGACCGCACGCCTACTGGATTTTGCGCAACATTGTTACAGTTTGAGTGAAGGTTGGTTCGATGTCACCTCGGGGATTTTGCGTCGGGCCTGGAATTTTAGCCAGAATGAAAATATCCCATCGCAACAGGAAATCAAATCGTTGCTACCTGACATCGGTTGGGACAAGGTGAAATGGGAAAACCCCAACCTGACAGTACCCGTGGGAATGGAGATTGACCTGGGTGGTATTGGCAAGGAATACGCGGTCGACTCGACTTTGACCCTGCTTAAACACGAAACCGATAACAGTTTCATGATTAATTTTGGCGGCGACTGTAACGCCAGTGGCCCGATGTCTGATGGCTCGCCCTGGATGACCGGTATCGAAGATCCGCATCGGCCAGGTGACGCGGCGGCGGTGATTCAATTGAAAAACGGTGCGCTTGCAACCAGTGGCGACGTGTTCAAGTTTATTCTTCACAAGGGCATTCGTTACGGACATATCCTTAATCCCAGAAGTGGATGGCCCAATCCCGATTCCCCATTGTCGGTTACCGTTGCCGCGGCGACCTGTACCGAGGCCGGGATTCTGTCCACATTAGCAATGCTACAGGGAAAAGACGCCGAACAATTCCTCGATCAACAGGACATCAAGTACTGGTGTTATCGCTGAATAAGGCAACCTTTAGTCAATCGCCCCGCTTCTGATGCCAGCCAGATCCAACCTTTGATGACAGCCATGTTAACATTAGCCTGAACCGGTTATGACTTCATCAGGAAACTGTCAGCATGCAAAAATTTCTCCTGGCGTTTATTTTAGGGATTGCCACTCCCGGATTGCTATACGCGGAATCATTTGAAGAAGTGGTTTCGTTTAGATGCAGCCTCGCAATAGACGCCGTGATTGCGGAAATGGATAAGCAGGCGGAAAATCTCGTCACCCAGGAAGCACTAAGCGCGATTAACGAAAAAAATGGGGAGTTCGTTTGTATCCAGACGGACGACTCAGAAATGTTCGTGCGTTTGCAGTCCAAGGAAATGAACGCGCTGGACAACAGGCTGGTGTTCACTATCGATGTAAAAACCTACAGGGTTTTAAAAACCTTCTATGGCAGGTGAAGCCACTTGAAATCCCGGCCTGGCTCCATGTAGGCCAACGCAAATAACCCTGCTGGTTGTACTTTGATGTAGGGACCCCAGTCTTTTATCATGCAGCTCTCGTAAAAAACGGATGATTACCATGCTCGAACAAAACCAGCCCGCCCCGGATTTCACCTCGATTAATCAAGACGGGGAAAACATCAGCCTGTCACAATATCGTGGTAACAAAAACGTCGTACTCTATTTTTATCCCAAGGATGACACACCGGGTTGTACCATCGAGGCGAATGAATTTACCGCACTCATCGAGGAATTTGACGCCGCCGATACCGTGGTGCTGGGTGTCAGCAAGGATAGCTGTGAAAAGCATCAAAAATTTATCAACAAGTACGATCTCAAGGTCGAACTGCTGGCAGATACCGGCGGTGAGTTATGTGAGCTTTACGGCACCTGGGGCGAACGTCAGTTCATGGGCAAAAAGTACATGGGTATCGGCCGTTCGACCTTCGTCATCGACAAGCAGGGGAACCTGGCCGAAGTCAACTACAAGGTCAAGGCCAAGGGTCACGCCGCGGCTATACTCGAGCTGGTACAGGGCCTGGCCTGAACCTTGTCGTCCCGCGGCACCATAGTGTGAATTCCCCACTTGTGAAATGGCGCCACATCACTATAATTGCGCGCCTGAACCCTCCCTGCTTACCCCTATGAATACGCAACGAGAAAACCTGCGAAATATCGCAATCATCGCGCATGTCGATCACGGCAAAACCACGCTGGTCGACCAGTTGTTGCGTCAATCGGGCACCCTTGACGCCCGCGCCGAGGTTGGCGACCGTATGATGGATTCAAACGATCTCGAAAAGGAGCGCGGGATTACCATCCTTTCCAAGAACACGGCACTCAACTGGAATCACCCGCAACAAAACCAGGACTATCGCATCAATATCGTCGATACCCCGGGGCATGCCGATTTCGGTGGCGAGGTCGAGCGTATCCTGTCGATGGTCGATTCCGTGTTATTGCTGGTGGATGCGGTCGAGGGACCGATGCCGCAAACCCGTTTCGTTACCCAGAAAGCATTCGCAATGGGATTTACGCCGATCGTCGTGGTCAACAAGATCGATCGGGAAGGTGCCCGGCCTGACTGGGTAATCGACCAGGTCTTCGACCTGTTTGACCGACTCGGCGCGACCGACGAGCAACTCGATTTCCCGGTGATCTACGCATCGGCGCTCGGTGGCTATGCGAGCACCAATGACGCAGACCGCGATGGCAACATGAACCCACTGTTCGAGGCCATCATCGAACATGTTGCTCCACCCGCTGTCGAACTCGACGGCCCGTTTCAACTGCAGGTCTCGAGCCTGGATTACGACAGCTACAAGGGCGTCCTCGGTATCGGCCGTATTACTCGCGGCAGGGTAACGCGGAATTCAGCAATCAAGATCGTGGGCGCCGACGGCAAGCTGCGTGACGGACGCATGATGCAATTATTCGGCTTCGACGGCCTGCAGCGAGTCGAAACCGAAACCGCCGAAGCCGGTGACATTATCGTGTTCTCCGGTATCGAGGAACTTTATATTTCCGATACCCTGTGCGATCGCAACCAGGTCGAGGCATTACCCTCCCTGACCGTCGATGAACCGACCGTCAGCATGACCTTCAGCGTTAACAGCTCTCCCTTTTCCGGCAAGGATGGTAAATTCCTGACCTCACGACAAATCGATGAACGCCTGCGGCGCGAGTGCCTGCATAACGTGGCATTGCGGGTCGAGCAGCTGGGTGACTCAGACAAGTTCCGGGTCAGTGGGCGCGGCGAATTGCATCTCGGCATCCTTATCGAAAATATGCGTCGCGAGGGTTTCGAGCTATCGGTTTCGCGGCCCGAGGTCATCATCCGTGAAATCGACGGCGTCGAATGCGAACCCTACGAACAACTGACCGTCGATGTCGAAGAAAACTACCAGGGCCAGGTCATGGAGGCACTCGGCAAACGCAAGGCCGACCTCAAGGATATCTTACCGGACGCTCGCGGCCGGGTTCGTATCGACTATGTTATTCCTTCGCGTGGGCTGATCGGATTCCAGGCCGAGTTCATGACCCTGAGTTCGGGAACCGGGCTGATTTACCATATCTTTGATCATTACGGACCCAGGATCGAAGGCGCCATCGGCCAACGCCAGAACGGTGTGCTGATTTCGACCGCCGCCGGCAAGGCACTGGCTTACGCTTTGTTTAACCTGCAGGAACGCGGACGCCTGATGATCGGCCACGCGGAACCCGTGTATGAAGGCATGGTGGTCGGTATTCACAGTCGCGCCAACGATCTCGTGGTAAACCCGCTCAAGGCCAAGCAGCTCACCAACATCCGCGCTGCCGGAACCGACGAGAACCTGGTCCTGACCAAGCCGGTGAAGATGACCCTGGAACAGGCACTGGAATTTATCGATGACGACGAGCTGGTTGAAGTAACGCCGCATAGCATTCGTATCCGTAAAAAGCTGTTGCTGGAACACGAACGCAAACGCGCCTCGCGAGAAAGTGCTGCCTAGATATTAGCCTGGGTGCTTTCGTTAAGCATCACCCCCCTTTATAATTGCGCGGCCTATGGTTAACTGAAATTCCGTGCATGACATTTTTTCTGAAACTACGCCATTGGGAATTGTTCCTGATGCTGGCTCTGCCAACCATTTTGAGCCTGATGTTCAAGATCCCGTTCGGTCCGTTGGTATCGGCCAGCATCGGACTTTTCATACTTCTCGTACTGTTCGCATGGATGTTCAGTATCGGTACCTGGTCAAACCGGCACTTACCCGAATCCAGGCGTCGTAGCATGTTACTGTTCGGGATCAGCCTTGCGCTACCGATCATTTATGTCCTGATGTACATCATCCTTTACATCCCGATGCTGGAAAGCGGCGGGCCTTCCAGGCCGCCGCTTTGGTTGCTGCCGATGCACATGTTTTCAATGCTCGGAATTTTTTATGGCATCTGGTACACCGCGCGCCAGTTGAAATCGCTGCTGGAAAACCAAGATGCGGACTTCATGATTTTCAGCAGTACCTTTTTCCTGCTGTTTATTTTTCCGATCGGGATCTGGTTGATCCAACCCGAGGTAAACCAGCTCTATTACAAACTGGAGCAATCTAATCCTGACGCAGATGGAACTTAATTATTTTGCCTTCGGTTCGAACCTGTCGAGCCCGCGATTGCTGGAACGCATTCCGCGGGCGTCGAAACACTGCGTCGCGACCCTGCCCGGCCACCGCTTATGCTGGCACAAAAAAAGTCAGGATCGATCGGGCAAGTGCGATATTACCGTCAGCGACAATCCGCATGACATTGTTTACGGCGTGGTCTACCTGATGACGCAGGATGAGAAATTGGAACTCGATGTTTACGAGGGTGCGGGTATCGGTTACGAGCGCAGGGAGGTCACCGTGACCGGGCTGCACGGCGTATCGATCGACGCCTTTACCTACTATGCGCTGGAAATCGATCATCTGCGACAACCCTATCACTGGTACAAGGAGCACGTGCTGCGCGGCGCACTGGAACACGATTTCCCGCCGCACTACGTGGAACATATTCGTACCACGCCATCGATCGAAGATCACGATCCCGAACGACATCACCGGGAGCTCTCGATCTACCCGGAGAAGCTATGAAAAACATACTGGTTTTACAACATATCGCAATCGAGGATCCAGGCTACATCAAGGACCTGATGGAGGCCGATGGCTATCGTCTCACCCAGATCGAACTCGACGAGGGCGAATCCATACCCGAAGATCTTTCCGGATTCGACGCCATGCTGTGCATGGGCGGGCCAATGGATACCTGGTTGGAGGATGAATACCCGTGGCTGATCGAAGAGAAAAGGCGTGTTCGCGAATGGGTTGTCGAAATGGGCAAACCATTTCTCGGGTTTTGCCTCGGCTGCCAGTTGCTGGGCGAAGTCCTGGGAGGCAAGGTAGTCAGGTCCGAGCCACCCGAAATCGGTGTGCTGGATATCGACATGACAGAGGCGGCGAAACAGGATGTGCTATTCAGTGAATACCCCGGCACGATCAAGGCCGTGCAGTGGCATTCCTATGAAGTGCGCGATCTCGAATCGAACCCGGAAGTCACGGTACTGGGGTCCTCGGCAAACACCAAATACCAGATTTTCAAATACCGCGACAGCGCCTACGCGGTGCAGTTTCACATCGAAGTACGTGCAGATACGGTGATGCAATGGGGTTGCGTGCCGGAATACAGGGCAGCGCTGGAAAACAGCCTGGGCGCCGACGCGCTGGATGGATTTGACCAATCAGCGCGCCAACATATGCCGGAAATGAACCGCTTGTGCGCGCTGCTCTACGAAAACTTCAAGCGAATCCTCTAGGATCCGGTCTACAACCGCGGATTAAATCCCAATACTCGCACTTTGCCCGGCAGGGTCGGATTAAAAATTTGATTATGCCAATAAGTCGCCTGGAACAGCTCGTCATCCTGGTTTAGCGAAACAACATCGAAATCAAAAGCGTGCTCGACGCTGTCCTGGGCAAACTTCAAATGGCACTGGCCCGCCTTGGTCAACGCATACCCGAGATTTGATTCGAGGCTGAATAAAGCGGTCAGCCGGTTATCGAACTCCCCGTCTTCATGGTAATGCAGCTCCGACAGGATGCGCAGTCCATTCTTGATCCACTGGCTGGAATCGGGTGTCTTGCGCACGATGTGACGAAATTCGTCGGTACGTTCCTGCGGGTCTTTCCTGACAACCAGGAAATTCATGCGACTTTGCTCTTCGCCGCCCGAAATGGCATAGACCCCGGCACTCATACCAGCGGTGGGACGACCACCGAGTTCACGCATACTCAACTTGCGTAGCCGACACTGCCACGCAATAAACCGCTGGTATTGTTCAGCGGATTCCATGCAATCCTCAGAACAGTCCTTCGACCTGCCCCGCATCGTTCAGACGAATACTGTCCGCAGACGGGACGCGCGGTAATCCCGGCATGGTCATGATGTCACCACAGACAACAACGATAAATTCCGCCCCGGCCGACAACCTGATTTCACGAATCGGCAAATCGTGACCCGTGGGAGCGCCCATCAGCGCCGGATCGGTTGAAAAACTGTACTGAGTCTTCGCCATACACACCGGGAAATGTCCGTAACCATCGGCCTCGAACTTCGCGAACTGGTCTCGCACCTTCTTATCGGCGACGATGCCTTCGGCACCATAAAGGGTTCGTGCAATATGCTTGGTCTTTTCCAGCAATCCCATATGATCATCGTACAGAGTTTGAAATTGCGCCTGCCCCGAATCGGCCACGTCGGCAACATGCTCGGCAAGTTCCTGGGTGCCCTTGCTGCCTTCACCCCAGTGATTACAGTCGAATGCCTTGACGCCGAATTCTGCACAGAATTCGCGCACTGCATTTAACTCATCATCGGTGTCAGCCGAGAAGCGGTTCATCGCGACCGTGACAGGTACGCCGAACTGTTTCAGGTTACGAATATGGCGACCGAGGTTTTCGCAGCCCTTCTTGATCGCGTCGACATTTTCGCTGGTAAGTTGATCCTTGGCGACGCCACCGTGCATTTTCAGCGCACGAGCGGTTGCGACCAGTACCACCGCATCGGGGTTTAGTCCCGCCTTGCGGCACTTGATGTCGAAGAATTTTTCAGCACCAAGGTCGGCACCGAATCCAGCTTCGGTAACCACGTAGTCAGCAAGCTTGAGCGCAGTTTTAGTCGCGATCACCGAGTTACAGCCATGGGCGATATTGGCGAACGGACCACCATGTATAAATGCCGGGTTGTTTTCCAGGGTTTGCACCAGGTTCGGCATGAAGGCATCTCTTAGCAGCACGGTCATCGCGCCAGGCGCATTCACATCGCGCGCATGCACCGGTTTCAAATCCCTGGTGTAACCGATAACGATATTACCGATGCGACGACTCAAATCATCGAGGTCGGTGGCGAGGCAGAAAATGGCCATAATTTCGGAGGCTACGGTAATATCGAAACCACTCTCGCGTGGGATACCGTTAGCCGGACCACCAAGTGCGACGACGATGTCGCGCAGGGCACGATCATTCATGTCCATGACGCGCTTCCAGGTGACTCGACGCGGGTCGAGACCTGACTTGTTTTCCCAATGGATATGGTTGTCGATCAACGCGGACAAGAGATTATGTGCCGCCCCGATGGCATGGAAGTCACCGGTAAAATGAAGATTGATATCTTCCATCGGCACCACCTGGGCATAACCACCACCCGCAGCACCCCCCTTCATACCGAAACAGGGACCCAGGCTCGGCTCGCGCAGGCACATGACGGCCTTCTTGCCAATGCTATTGAGGCCGTCGCCCAGTCCGACCGTAGTCGTAGTCTTGCCTTCGCCCGCCGGGGTCGGCGAGATCGCGGTAACCAGGATTAACTTGCCGTCCTTTTTATCCTGCAGCGAATTGATAAATTCGCTGGTCAGTTTTGCCTTGTCGTGACCGTAAGGTTTGAATGCTGCCGGCGGAATATCGAGCTTTTGCGCAATTTCTGTGATTGGTTTTAAGGTTGCTTCGCGAGCAATTTCGATATCGCTTTTTGCCATTTTTGTCTCCAAATTGTGGAAATCAACGGATCAGTACACCACTTCGCACCGATGTATCTCAATGTCGGGGCCTTAAAACCCACGGGATAATAAAGACGCCGTATCATAGGGGCTGGCAGCATAGCAAAGTATCGCGAAAGCGACACATAATTTAGCTTAGCCACGTATTCGCACACTAGTCGTCACGCCACAGAGCGCGGCGCATCGGTGCATAAATAAACTCGATCAAGCCAGCAGACGTTATCAAAGCGATGCCGGTTAGCTCACGTGCACCAAGTGGCTCGTTGGCCCAGATCGCGGCGGTAATGCCACCGACACTGAGCTCGGTCATGAACAGTAAGCCGACAACGCCGGGATTCAAATGCGGCGCGCCCCAGAAGGCCGCGTAAGCGCCGGGAATCACGATAATTGCAACCGGTATGGTCCAGGGCAGAACATCGACTATATCAGACCAGTCTGGCATTTCGATTTCTCCCGCCATCGGTGATATCGCCAGCAGGATAGCGGCAATAACGCCGTAGAAAAAATAGACCGAACAAATTTCCATGCTGCGGCTACCATCGTCCTTGCGCAGTAGCACCGCCGCTACCGCCCAGCCCATGGCGCCGATCAGTGCCATCCAGTCACCAATGTTCCTCGGCCAGGGAAAACCGACATCGACCCCGAACATGACCAGCATGCCGGCAAGGCCGAATAAAATCGCCAGAACTCTTGGGGTGGTTATCTTTTCACCCAGTACGATTCTGGCCAGTAACAATGACCATACCGGTGTCGTGTAATACAACACCAACCCCCGAATGACCTCGGTATAGAGCAGCGCATTGGAATAAAACGCGAGCGAGACCCCGGTCGCAATACCGATAAAATGTAGCGACCAACCGCAATGGGCAATGCGACGCCAGTTGACGAAAATCCACGGAGAGAACAGTAATAGTGGAATGGCATAGAACAGGACCGTGGCCCATGCATCGGTAACACCGGCATTGTCCATGCCGCGCAGCGGAATCCAGAACAACCCCCAGGCAACGCCGCTATAAGCACAAGCCAGGCTGGCCCGCGCTTTAAGGCTCAGACTGGTGAACATTAGTTGTCAAAAACTCGCGCAAAAAGCGCGTACTAGCAGTCCAGGGTATTCTCTCGTTCCCAACTGCTCAGATGCGTTGCATAGCTGTCCCAGGCCTGCATCTTGAGCTTGACATAGGCATCGACCAGCTCATCGCCAAGACCTTCGCGTATGACCTTGTTTTTATCGAGTTGTCTGATCGCATCGAGCAGATTCAGCGGTAGCATGCGTGGACTCTTAGCACGGTGCCCTTCCTCGTACATATTAAGATGGGTCGGCTCACCCGGATCGCGTTTGTTGGTAATACCATCAAGCACAGCAGCAAGTACTCCGGCCTGCATCAGGTATGGGTTAGCCGCACCGTCCATCAGTCGTAATTCGAAACGTCCGTCTTCGGGGACCCGAATCATATGGGTGCGATTATTTCCGGCGTAAGTCACCGCGTTCGGAGACCAGGTTGCGCCCGACATCGTGCGTGGTGCGTTGATGCGCTTGTAGCTATTTACTGTCGGATTAAAAATTGCAGCGAGGTCGCTGGCGCTATGCATGATCCCGCCCAGCGCCTTGTATGCCAACGGCGACAACCCTAACCCACGCGGATCCCTGCGACTGGTCTCGAACAAGTTTTTCTTGCCGGCGCGGTCCCACAAAGAGACATGCGCGTGACAACCGTTACCGGTTAGATGTGAAAACGGTTTGGGCATGAAGGTGGCGCGCATCCCGTTTTCTTCAGCAATGGTTTTTACCATGTACTTGAAGAACACATGTTTATCAGCAGTCTTCAGCGCATCATCGTAATCCCAGTTCATTTCAAACTGGCCGTTGGCATCCTCATGGTCGTTCTGGTAAGGATTCCAGCCCAGCTTGAGCATTGCATCGCAAATCTGTCCCACGACCGGGTACTGGCGCATCAATGCCAACTGGTCGTAACAGGGCTTGGCCTGGGTATCAGCGCCATCGGCCAATTCAGTACCATCAGGGGTGATCAAATGATATTCACATTCGACACCGGTCTTCATGCGATAACCTTTTCTGCTGGCCTTGGCGAGTTGCCGTTTCAAGGCCACGCGCGGTGACGCTTCCACTTCTTTACCATCCATCCACAAATCTGCGGCAACCCAACCGATCTCCGGTTTCCACGGTAACTGGATCAGGCTATCGGGATCGGGAATAGCAAACAGGTCGGGGTGTGCGGGTGTCATATCGAGCCATGCCGCAAAACCGGCAAAACCGGCACCGTCCTTTTGCATGCCTTTGATGGCACGTGCCGGCACTAGTTTGGCGCGTAACACGCCGAAAAGGTCGACCCAGCTCACCAGGAAATACTTAATCTTCTTGGTTTTCGCGATCGCTTCGAGATCTTTTGCCATGTTATTTCCCTCCAATAGGAATACGTTTTATGTCTGTTTAGAAATTTTGTCCCGGTATCCAGCTGGTTCCAGCCAACGGAATCTTGGCCATTGCAGCCGCTTCTATCGTCAAAGCGACCATGTCTTCCGGCTCGAGGTTATGCACGTGACTCTTGCCACAGGCACGTGCCAGTGTCTGAAGCTCCAGCGTCATACAGTTTAAATAATTAGCGAGCCGGCGGCCACCAAGTTCTGGATCCAGAGTGCTTGACAGCTCGGGATCCTGGGTCGAAATACCGGATGGATCACGACCATCCTGGTAATCGTCGTAGTAACCCGCCGAGGTACCGAGTTTGTTGTACTCTTTTTCGAACCTGGGGCTATTGTCGCCCAGCGCGATCATCGCCGCGGTACCGATCGATGCCGCGTCGGCACCCATGGCGAGGGCCTTGGCTACATCGGCGCCAGTGCGTATTCCACCGGAGACAATGAGCTGGACCTTGCGATGCATATCGAGTTCCTGCAGTGCTTCGACCGCCAGACGTACCGCCGGCAGGGTCGGAATACCGACGTGCTCGATAAAAACATCCTGGGTAGCCGCGGTGCCGCCCTGCATCCCATCGACCACGACCACATCGGCACCCGCCTTGACCGCCAGCGTCGTATCGTAATAGGTACGGGTCGCGCCGACTTTGACATAAATCGGCACCTGCCAGTCGGTAATTTCACGCAGCTCGGCAATTTTGATTTCGAGATCGTCAGGGCCGGTCCAGTCGGGGTGGCGACAGGCGCTGCGCTGATCGATGCCTTTTGGCAAGTTACGCATTTCCGCAACACGGTCGCTTATTTTCTGGCCTAGCAACATGCCACCGCCCCCTGGCTTGGCGCCCTGCCCGACGACGACTTCGATCGCGTCGGCCTTGCGCAGGTCGTCGGGGTTCATGCCATAGCGGGAAGGCAGATACTGGTACACCAGCTTTTCCGAATGACCCCGTTCTTCTGGGGTCATGCCGCCATCGCCAGTGGTGGTACTGGTGCCCATGATGGTCGCACCACGGCCCAGCGATTCCTTCGCCTGCGCCGACAGCGCGCCGAAGCTCATGCCAGCAATGGTGATCGGGATTTTAAGCTCGATCGGCTTCTTCGCGAATCGGGTGCCAAGGGTTACGCTGGTCTCACACTTTTCACGATACCCCTCGAGCGCATAACGTGAC
>JAOTXY010000125.1 GCA_029862125.1 Gammaproteobacteria bacterium
ATCATTACCTTCGAAGAAGCCGGATTCAAACTTTGCGTCAACCACGCCAACTTCAGTTTTTAATGTGAAGTCAGTGCTGAGTTGACTGAACAATGCTAGCGTTATGCCGTCGCGCCGGGTTTTATCTAGATTAACATTTTCACCAAAAGGGAGCACGGTGGGATCGTATTCAATTTCATTCTCGAGGTCGAGGCGGTAAATTGAGGCGATAAACTGGTGATCGCCACGCGCCATGTCGATACCGAGCTCGAAAGATTCACCAGTCTGGGTATCGAGTAACCTCCCGCCAGCACCTGCGAGTTCGTTAACCTTGGCAAAGCGGAAGTTTTCATCGATGCGCGCAATCAATCGGGTTTGCTCATCCAGGCGATACGCCAGTCCCAGTTCATGCACGGTGACATCATCGTCGACGTCGATACCATTTGGAAAAGCGCCGAATGAACCCTCGTCAGTAAAATTATTTTCAACCTCGGAGTAACGCGTGCCAAAAGTCAATTGCAACATCTCGGTAAGCTGGGGATTAACCTGGAAATACAGACTCTTAACATCCTGCTCATTGCTCGATTTAGTCACGCCAGGCCCAAAAAAATCGTAGGGTATTTCAAGTTCGTAGTCTACTTCCTCGACATCGATGCCGACCACGTACGGAATACCGATACCGGCCAGCAAGTTACCCGACAGTTTTGGATTGATGCTGCTGTTTTCGCGATCGTCGAAACCGGCTTCCGGGCTCGGGGAATTGCGCAAACTCTGCAGAATATCGGCGTCGGTGTTACGGTGCGTGGCATCGATACTAAAGCGATGCTCGCCGAGGTCGCGCTCGTATCCCAGACGGTACACGCTGATATCTTCATTGCGGAAATCGTTGATAAACCCGGAATTGATCTGGGTGCGATCGTCTTCCAGTTCTGATTCAATGAGCGCTCCTGGCAATTCCAGGTCGTTGTCGATTTCCTGGAGCTCGAAAAATAAACTGTTCGCGCCTTCGGAGTACTCCAGCACACCACTAAAATTAGTGTTCTCCTCCTGGTTGTGATCGCGATAATGATCGGCTTTAAAGGTGCCTGCAGACAGACGATAGGCCAGCGATGGAGCCAGGCGCCGCGATGAACTGAAATCGATCCCGCGGTAGTCGAAGCTACCAACGCGAGTGCTGATCTGGTGAAAGTTGTTAACCGGCTTTTTGGTGATGATGTTGATGACTCCGCCTACTGCCTGATCGCCGTACAGGCTACCCGCGCTGCCGACCAGCACTTCGATTCGTTCGATATCTTTTGGGAAGACATGATGGATATCGGGTCCCGCGGTGTCGCTGTAATTGAGTCGACGGCCATTCACCAGAACCAGGGTGTTTGCATTCGCGGTAGACGAAAATCCCCGTACGCTGATGCTGACTTCGGTGCCATTGCCATATAAATCGTCGATTTGCACCCCAGGAATTCCGCGCAGCAGCTCGCTGGTGGTAGCAGCACCGCTGGTTTTGATATCCTCTGCATCGAGCACGTAGACGGTAGCGCTGGAACTATTCTGGGCCTGCTCGGTTCGGGTTGGCGTAATCACGATAGGACCGAGGTCGGCAAAACTGCTAAGCGGCAGAGCAAGCACGCAGGCACCAGTCATAATTAAAGCTAAGGATTTCATGTGGTTCTCATTTATCTAGAGACACACACAGTCGACGGGAAGTTGAAGCAACGCGACAAGCTGTGAGAATTACCACCCGTAATTCTGGTCTTGTTAAAGTCACTTTCAGGCCGGTCTCCGGACTTGGAAGCAGGTCAGGCTTCTTCACCGTTGCGGGGGCAGTACTCGATTTTCACGAGTTTCCCGATTCTCGTGTTTCCACGCACCTGAAAACGAATTGTAATCATTATGTTAATTGTCGGGCATGTCCAGTCGATTTTGTTCATTTGTCGCATACAGGTAATGTTTGCGCCGATTCAAGATCTATCGCATGATCGCAGTCTCGAATCATCGCCGCCGAAACGCCGTGTTTAGTTTTAGATCCAGAACCTGGCAACCTGGTTTAAGCTTAAGTTTGCTGGCTCAGCAGAAATTCATTGTCCTGAAGTACGTTCGTGCGTGCATTGATAACAGCCTGCCTAAAACCGCCTTGATCATGCTTATGCGCTGTCCTTATGCCGATGAATGGTCGCACTACTCGATAACGTTGCGATGCGTATCGAATGAACTAGTAAACTGCCTGCCGGGCTTCCCGAGTGGAGAATGGCGGTGCGAACAGTGAAACCCGGGCTGCAGTCAATCGGTAACTATCAACTGTTGCAGAAGATCGCCACGGGTGCTACGGCACTCATATATGAAGCGACTGATATGCGCAGTCAAAATCGTGTTGCGCTCAAGGTTATGCGGATTCGCAAGGAGGAGAAAATCGAGCGGGATCGTGTCGAACACTGGCTGCACGAGGCGGTGATCGTGTCGCAGCTCGATCACGACAATATCGTCAAGATTCACGATGCTGAAATGCTGGACGATGGTGCGTACATCGCGATGGACTATATATCGGGTTACCCGATGTCATTGCGCTTACGCAAACAGGAATATCTGACGGTGGGGGAATGTATCCGTATCTCGAAAGCCATGTTGCGAGCGCTGTCGGTGGCGCATGGTCACGGGGTGATACATGGTGATATTAAGCCTGCAAACATCATGTACGACGTTGTTAACGAGATCTATATCCTGACCGATTTCGGCGCGGCTTACAGCAAGCACATGGAACGGCAGACTGAAAATACCATTGTCGGTACCCCGGCTTATATGTCACCCGAGCAGCTTGCGGGTAAGAAACTGGACGGGCGCTCAGATCTTTTTTCGTTGGCGGTCACGCTTTACCATTTGCTCACAGGGTACCAGCCTTTTTCTGGTAACTCGTTACCGGAACTGAAGCGCAACATTCTTGCCGACGAGCCCGATCTTAATCACCTGACCCTGCCAGTGGGTATCGTTGAGGTGTTAATTAAGGCGTTACAGAAAAAGCCGTACATGCGCTTCGCCGACGCACAACAAATGCTTATTTCGGTCGAATACTGCGAAAGTCAGCTACGCGAGCGGATGCAAAAGCAGGTCTGATTGCCCATTATTCTGTAATGACCGGGGCCGTTTCAATTCGTTTCCTGCGTTCTCGCCACGCGATCAACATGCCACCCATGACAATCAGGAAAACACCCGGAATGAGTTTTTCGAAGGGTGCCTCGTCAAAAAATATCCACCCCAGTACAAACGCGAACGGAATACCGAAGTATTCGTAAGGGGAAAGGTTTGCCGGCCGTGTGAGACGGTAGGCATTAATTAACGCGAGTACCGCGAATCCGCCGACAAACCCCATCGCTATCAGCAATAACCAGTCCTGCGCGGATTCAACTTGTAGATAACCGGTGGTGGCGACCACGATTGCCAGCGTGCCGAGCAAAGCGCCGACGGATGCGTACATGTTAATCAGTGCAGTTGGGATTTGTTCATCAAATAGTCTGACGCAAACCGTGGACAGGGAATATCCAAGCGCGGCGCCAATCGGCAACAGGCTATACGGGGTGAAGACTTCTGAACCGGGAGCCATGATCATCAATACGCCGACAAAGCCGATGAAAACTGCTATCCATCGCCACAGTCCAACCTGGTGCTTCAAAATCGGTATCGACAACATTGTTATCAATACCGGGCTGATGTAAGTCAGGGTCGATGCCGTCGCCAGTTCCATCTTGGTTATCGACAGGTAAAAACAGAATTGTGCGCCTGCAATACAAAGTCCGCGTACCAGGCCAAGCCGCCACTGACTGATTTTCAGTTGCCTGCCCCTGGCGTGCCACTCGCTTGACAGCAGCAGCACCAGAATGCTCGGAATCAGTCCGAATACGTTGCGAAAGGCCGCCAGCTGCTGCACCGGATAGCGCTCGCCGAGGAACTTGATAATGACCCCCTGCAGGTCAAATAGCAGGATGGCAAGCAAGATGTAAACGACGGCTCGCCCGAAGTGGTTTGAACTTGGGAGCATCAGGCAATTCTCGATTTATTGAAAAGGAGTGCTTCGAGGTCAACTAATTTAACAAAAAATTGCTCCAGCCGTAGACTCATATCGGCATTCATCATACAATTTGCGTTCAACAAGATGCTGCTCCCGCGGTGTTATCGCATAGTGAATTATTCGACGGGACGAACCCAGGGTTCCTCCTGTTTCCGCGCGCGCGCATTTTTTTGAGACTGGAGATTTAGTGCATAAACCCGCAATACTAGCCCTGCAAGATGGAACCATTTTCAGGGGCAGATCGATTGGTGCCGAGGGAACATCGGCCGGCGAAGTGGTATTTAATACCGCGATGACCGGGTACCAGGAGATATTGACCGATCCATCCTATTGCCAACAACTCGTCACCCTGACTTATCCCCATATCGGTAATACCGGCGTTAACGACGAAGACGAAGAAGCGACCAGGATCCATTCGAGCGGACTCATAATTCGCGACCTTCCTTTACTGGCAAGTAACTGGCGCAGCCAGGGCGGCCTGCAGAATTATCTTGAGTCCCGCGGAGTGGTCGCAATATCTGATATCGATACCCGCAAACTGACAAGGCTGCTGCGGGACAAGGGTGCGCAATCAGGTGCCATAATGGCGGGCGATCAGATTGCAGATGATGTCGCAGTCGAAGCGGCGCAGGAATTTGGCGGCCTTGAAGGTTGTGATCTCGCCCAGGTGGTTACGACGAGCGAAACCTACTCCTGGACACAATCAACCTGGTCGCTCGGGTCGGGCTATGGTGAAAATTCCGACACACGCTATCACGTGGTCGCTTACGACTACGGGATCAAAAAGAATATCCTGTGCATGCTGGTCGACCGGGGTGCGCGCGTCAGCGTTGTCTCGGCCAAAACGCCGGCCGGTGAGGTCTTGGCGATGAAGCCGGATGGTGTTTTCCTGTCCAATGGGCCGGGTGATCCTGAACCCTGCGACTACGCTATCGAGGCAATAAGCGAAATACTGCAAACCGAAATACCCGTGTTCGGCATTTGCCTGGGGCATCAGCTGCTCGCGCTGGCAAGCGGCGCGAAAACAATCAAGATGAAGTTCGGGCATCACGGGGCGAATCATCCGGTACAGGATCTGTCGACCGGGGTGGTAATGATTACCAGTCAGAATCACGGTTTTGCGGTCGATGAGTCCAGTCTACCGGGGTTTCTCAAGGCAACGCATCGATCGCTGTTTGATGGCAGCCTGCAAGCCGTCGAACGTACCGACAAGGCAGCCTTCAGCTTCCAGGGCCACCCCGAAGCCAGTCCCGGACCGCATGATGTCGCTCCGATGTTCGATCGTTTCTTCGAATTGATTGCCGCGCACAAATCAGACGCAGGGGCGGACTGATGCCAAGACGACAGGATATAGAGTCCGTACTGATCATCGGTGCCGGTCCAATTGTCATTGGCCAGGCCTGCGAGTTCGATTATTCCGGGACCCAGGCCTGCAAGGCACTCAAGGAGGAGGGCTTTCGCGTCATCCTGATTAATTCGAATCCTGCAACTATCATGACCGATCCAGATAGTGCAGATGCGGTCTACATTGAACCCATTAACTGGCGTGCGGTAGAGAAAATTATTGCCAAGGAACGTCCGCATGCTTTGCTGCCGACCATGGGCGGTCAAACCGCGCTCAATTGTGCCCTCGACCTGGTGCGCGAGGGCGTGTTGCAAAAATACGATGTACAAATGATCGGCGCCACGCGTGAAGCGATCGACATGGCTGAAGATCGCGAGCAGTTTCGCCAGGCAATGACCGAGATCGGCTTGAACACCCCCAGGGCTTTTATCGCGCATAGCCTTGAAGAGGCCTGGCAGGGTCAATCCCAGATCGGTTTTCCGGTCATCATCCGGCCGTCTTTCACCATGGGTGGCAGCGGTGGCGGGATCGCCTATAACCGCGAGGAATTCGAAGATATTATTCGACGCGGACTGGATCTTTCCCCGACCAGTGAAGTTTTGATCGAAGTCTCGGTACTCGGCTGGAAAGAATACGAGATGGAGGTGGTGCGTGATAAAAACGATAACTGCATCATTATCTGCTCGATCGAGAATCTTGATCCGATGGGTGTGCATACCGGTGATTCGATAACGGTTGCCCCGGCGCAAACCCTGACCGACAAGGAATACCAGATCATGCGCAACGCGTCACTTGCGGTTTTGCGCAAGATCGGGGTTGAGACCGGGGGCTCCAATGTGCAGTTTGCGATCAACCCTGAAAACGGCGAAATGATCATCATCGAGATGAATCCCCGCGTATCCCGTTCATCGGCGCTGGCCTCCAAGGCCACTGGTTTCCCGATCGCCAAGATTGCCGCCAAGCTCGCGGTTGGCTATACGCTGGATGAGTTAAAAAATGATATTACCGGCGGGGTAACCCCGGCTTCGTTTGAACCCAGCATTGATTACGTGGTTACCAAGATTCCGCGCTTTACCTTCGAAAAATTTCCCCAGGCCGACGACCGGCTTTCTACACAGATGAAATCGGTGGGCGAAGTCATGGCAATTGGTCGCAACTTCCAGGAATCATTCCACAAAGCACTACGCGGGCTGGAAACGGGGGTTCATGGTCTCGATGAAATTGTCGACCAGAAACTGGATCCGTCTGACCTCGAGGATTTGTACCGCACCGAGCTGCGCCTGCCCGGGGCGAAGCGAATCTGGTACGTGGCCGATGCGTTTCGATCGGGCTACAGCCTCGAGCAGATGTTTGAACAAACCGCGATTGATCCCTGGTTCCTGGTGCAAATCGAAGAGCTGGTGCAAATTGAGAAGAGCCTCATTGGACGCAGCCTGAATGACCTGGGTTCCGAGGAAATCCGTGAGCTCAAGCGCAAGGGTTTTTCTGATCAACGCCTGGCAACATTACTCGATACCGATGAATTGAGTTTCGCCGCGCTGCGCCGTACCCAGAATATTCGGCCTGTCTACAAGCGAGTCGATACCTGTGCCGCGGAATTTGAATCGAGCACGGCCTACCTCTATTCGAGTTATGACGAAGAATGCGAGGCCGATCCCAGCGATCGAGAAAAGATTATCGTGCTCGGAGGCGGCCCGAACCGGATCGGACAGGGAATCGAGTTTGATTATTGTTGCGTGCACGCGGCAATGGCGATGCGTGAGGATGGCTATGAAACCATCATGATCAACTGTAATCCGGAGACCGTATCGACCGATTATGATACCTCGGACCGGCTCTACTTTGAGCCGCTGACTTACGAGGACGTGCTTGAGATTATTGATCTGGAGAAACCGAAGGGCGTTATCGTTCAGTTTGGCGGCCAGACACCGCTAAACCTGGCGCGCGCGCTGGAGGCGGCCGGCGTGCCGATCATAGGTACCACCCCTGATTCGATCGATCTCGCGGAGGATCGCGAACGATTCCAGAAATTGATCCAGGACCTTGGATTATTGCAACCGCCGAACCGGATTGCATTTGATGTTGAGTCTTCTACACGCCTGGCAGACAAGGTAGGCTTTCCGTTAGTAGTGCGCCCATCTTATGTCCTGGGTGGCAGGGCGATGGAAATCGTCTACGACCAGGAGGACCTGGCTCGATACATGAAAGCGGCAGTCAAGGTCAGCCGCGACTCACCGGTGCTGCTGGATCGTTTTCTCGATGAAGCGGTTGAAGTCGATGTCGATGCGATCTGCGATGGCGAGAATGTATTAATCGGTGGCTTGATGGAACATATCGAGCAGGCCGGCGTGCACTCGGGTGATTCGGCATGCTCATTACCCCCCTACACACTGTCTAATGAAATTCAGCAACGCTTGTGTGAACAGGTAGGTGCCATGGCCAGGGCACTCAATGTGGTCGGGTTGATGAATACGCAGTTTGCGATTAAGGGCGATGAAGTTTACGTCCTCGAGGTAAATCCTCGTGCCTCGCGCACCGTCCCATTCG
>JAOTXY010000187.1 GCA_029862125.1 Gammaproteobacteria bacterium
GATTTCTCCACCCTTGCCACCGCCTTCGGGGCCGAGATCGATAATCCAGTCCGCGGTCTTGATGACATGCAGGTTATGCTCGATCACGACGATCGTATTGCCGTGGTCGCGCAGTCGATGCAAGACGCCTAGCAGCTGTTCGACATCGTGGAAGTGCAGTCCGGTAGTGGGTTCGTCCAGGATGTAAAGCGTGCGCCCGGTATCGCGCTTGGAGAGTTCGCGCGACAGCTTGATGCGTTGCGCCTCGCCGCCAGAGAGCGTGGTCGCGTTCTGGCCCAGGGTGATATAGCTCAGGCCCACGTCCATGAGCGTATCGAGCTTGCGCTTGATGACCGGGATGGCGCTAAAAAACGTGGTTGCTTCTTCAACCGTCATCGCCAGAACCTGGTGAATCGACTTGCCCTTATAGGTGATATCCAGTGTTTCCCGGTTATAGCGCTTACCCTTGCAGATGTCGCAGGTGACGTAAACGTCGGGCAGGAAATGCATCTCCACCTTGGTCACACCGTCGCCCTGACAGGCTTCGCAGCGTCCACCCTTGACGTTGAAACTGAATCGACCCGGCTTGTAGCCGCGCGAGCGCGCCTCCTGGGTACCGGCGAAGAGTTCGCGAATCGGGGTAAACAGACCGGTATAGGTCGCGGGGTTGGAGCGCGGAGTGCGCCCGATCGGGCTTTGATTGATATCGATGACCTTGTCGAATTGATCGAAACCGCTGAAGCTCTCGTAGTTGCCGGCACTGAGATTACTGCCGTAAATCTCGATCGCGGCAAGTTTGTACAGGGTTTCATTGATCAGGGTCGATTTACCGGAACCCGAGACCCCGGTAATGCAGGTAAACAGGCCGACCGGCAGTTCCAACGCCACCGATTTCAGATTATTACTGGTTGCCCCGTTAATGCGGATCAATTTCTTGTTGTTGGCGGTGCTTCGTTTGTGCGGGATTTCGATGCGACGGGCACCGGACAGGTACTGGCCGGTAACCGAATGGTCCTGGCTGGCAATTTCAGCTGCGCTACCGGTAGCGACAATCTCGCCGCCGTGCACGCCGGCGCCGGGACCAATATCAACGATGAAATCTGCCGCCTGTATCGCATCTTCATCGTGTTCGACCACGATCACCGTGTTGCCGAGATCACGCAAAAAGTTCAGTGTTTTCAGCAGGCGTTCATTGTCGCGTTGATGCAGACCGATCGAGGGCTCGTCGAGGATATACATGACACCGACCAGGCCGGCACCAATCTGGCTGGCCAGCCGAATGCGTTGCGCTTCGCCACCGGAGAGCGTTTCCGCGCTGCGACTTAAGGAAAGGTATTCAAGCCCGACGTTGACCAGGAAGTTCAGGCGTTCTCGAATTTCCTTGGTGATCTTTGCCGCAATCTCGCCTTTTTTACCGCTCAACTCGAGTGTGTTGAAAAACTTGAGCGCCTCGTCGATCGGCAGTTGGGTAATGCTGGCAAGGTTGCGCTTGGTGACAAACACGTGGCGTGCGGCTTCGTTGAGCCGTTCGCCATTGCAGGTCTGGCACGACTGGTTGGACATGAACTTGGCCAGTTCTTCGCGTACCACGCTCGACTCGGTATCGCGGTAGCGACGCTTGAGGTTTGGCAAAATGCCCTCGAACGGGTGTTTTTGCACGCGCTGGTCACCGCGCTCGTTGCGATAGCTGAATTTAACCGCTTCCGGCGAGCCGTTGAGAATGACATCCTGAATGCGTTGTTCTAACTGTCCAAACGGTAATTCGACGTCGAAATCAAAATGTGCCGCCAGCGATTGCAGCATCTGGAAGTAATAGCCATTACGACGGTCCCAGCCGCGAATCGCACCGCCGGCGAGACTCAATTCGGGGGATTTGACGACCAACTTGGGATCGAAAAACTGCATCGTACCGATACCGTCGCATTCGGGGCAGGCGCCGACCGGGCTGTTGAACGAAAACAGGCGCGGTTCGAGCTCGCTGATCGAGTAACCGCACTCGGGACAGGCAAAATTAGCCGAAAACCGCATTTCCTCGAAATCGGAGTCCGGGTCGAGGTTGGCGACCTTGACGATGCCATCGGACAGGTGCAGTGCCGTCTCGAGGGACTCGGCCAGGCGCAGTTTCAGGTCC
>JAOTXY010000041.1 GCA_029862125.1 Gammaproteobacteria bacterium
AGGAAATCGAGGACACTCACTTGCTGTTCAAGGAATTCGTCGCACAGCACCGGCCCGAACTCGATATTGAAAAAGTCGCGACCGGGGAACACTGGTTCGGACAGCGCGCGCTGGACCGCGGTCTGGTCGATGCATTGATCACCAGCGATGAATATATCGCCAATGCCTGTGAGACAGCGGACGTGTTCGAGGTCAAGTACGTGGAGAAAAAAACGCTGCCGGAGCGAATGGGTATTGCGGTGCAGGATTCGGTCGACGGTCTACTGATGCGGTGGTTGGAAAGAGGCACTTTCTCCCGGTTTTTTTAACGAGTGATAGAGGGGACGGAAACCTTTATTCGTGCGAAAGAATTGTGGTCTGTCCCCTGGTATTGTAACCATCGCTTCAATCGCCACGCTTGCGATATTGATGCGATTTACCGCGCAAACGGATTGGAGCCAGGTTTTCGTCAGACGCCCGCGAGAGGCCTGGCGATGGCGGTGCAGCATCTCCGTTGCCAGGTTTCAATCGTGCATGGCCCGGCTAGCCGCGGTTCGCCAACCCCCGGCAAAGGGCATATACTGCTCCGATCTACTTTGAAACTACTGAGAAAGCTGGTTCACGGCATCGCCTGTCACTAGCGGGGTTTCCTGGTCGCGCCATCGTGGACGATCGATATATCTATAAAATGCAAATCCTGAGGAGGGACAGCAATGATCAAGAAAATCACACAATCACTGTTCGCGGTAGTCTGCCTGATGACCTTTATCGGTATCGGCACTGCATCGGCGGAGAAGCTGCGCGTCGGCATGGAGTGCACCTATGCCCCGTTTAATTTCAAGAATGAAAATGGCGATCTGATGGGCTATGACGTCGACGTCGCCCGCGGTGTCGCCGGACTGATTGGCGCCGACCTGGAATTTGTCTGCCAGAAGTGGGACGGCATGATCCCGGCCCTGCTGGCGAACAAGTTCGATCTGGTGGTGGCGTCCATGTCGATTACCGATAAACGCCTGGAGAAAATGGATTTTTCCGACACCTACCGCATTTCGGTCGGCCGCCTGGTCGGAAAGAAAAGTGCCGGCCTTAAATTATTCGATTCCACTGACAAACCAATCCCGGCAAACTTTGCCGATCTCAAGGTTGGTGTCGAGCGCGCTTCGACTTATGCCGACTGGTTCAAGAACGAACTGCCCAAGGCTAACGTGGTGTTGTACGACACCAATGAATCGCTGTATCTCGACCTGGTCAACGGCCGCACCGATATGATCATGACCAATCCCATGAAAGCGCACCTGCGTTTTCTCAGTAAAGAAGACGGCGCCGGTTTCGAATTTGTTAGCCCGCAAATCGACGAGAGAAAATACTTCGGTATTGGCGTTGGAATTGGACTGCGCAAGGGTAATGACGAGTTGAAGGCGCGCTTGAATAAAGCCATAAAAACGCTTACCGACAATGGCTACCTGGAATCTTATGCGCTGAAGTATTTCCCCTTCGCCATCCATTAATCAATGCGGATGGCTGGAGCAGGCAGGTTTCCGCCTGCGTTACTTTCCGCGGCGGGGCGCCTCACCCGGCCCCGCCGCGGCGCTTGCCGTTTCACTTATCCTCCCGGGGTGACCCGTGGTCACGTCTGGCGAAGTCTGTGGAGTGAAATGCCGTGGAGGTTCTGACCGGTTGGTGGGACGACTTTTTCTGGGGCTCGCTGGTCGTCGTAAAACTGTTCTTTGTCGCGCTGATCCTGACGGTCCTGTTCGGTTTGATCGGTTCGGCCGCCAAGCTTTCGAAGAACCGCGTCGCTAACGCGATTGCCAATGGCTACACGATTGTCTTTCGCGGGACACCCGAGATACTCGTCTTACTGCTGTTTTACTTCGGTTCGGCGATCGCCCTGACGGCGCTTGCCCAGGTCTTCGATCCCGACGTCAAGTTTGTCGATTTCCCGCCCTTCTGGGCCGGTTCACTCGCCATCGCGCTGATCATCGGTTCCTATGCGACCGAAACTTTTCGTGGTGCCTTCCTGGGTGTCGATTCGGGGCAGATCGAGGCAGCCCGCGCGCTCGGCCTGTCGAACCTGCAAACTTTCATTTACGTGCGCATACCGGCGATGTGGCGGTTGGCGTTGCCGCCTTTCGGCAATCACATGCTGTCGCTGATCAAGGATACCGCGCTGGTCGCCATCATCGGCCTGGAAGAAACCCTGTTTGTCGCCGAGCAGGCGATTGGCTACACCGCCAAACCGTTTACCCTGTATCTCGTGGTCGGCGCAATCTACCTCGGTTTTTCAACGATCATCACGCTGACGGTCATGTTGTGCGAGAAATATGCCAACCGGCACCTGGAGATCGCCAAATGATCTTTGATCTCGAACTGATACTCGACAGCATTCCGCAGATGTTGATGGGGCTCGGCCTGACGTTGCAGTTGCTGTTCCTGTCGCTTGCCCTCGGCACGGCGCTTGCCATTATCCTGCTTCTGATGCGAATCAGCGGCCGCTGGGTTCTGGCCGCACCCGCGATGGCTTACATCTATATTTTTCGCGGCACTCCCATCCTGGTGCAGATATTCATCATCTACTACGGCCTGCCGCAACTCGAGCTGGTCCGCGAGAGTATTTTATGGCCGATTCTGAGGGAGCCCTTTGGTTGCGCGATCGTGGCCCTGTCGCTCAACACCGGCGCCTATGTTTCAGAAATCTTTCGCGGCGGCGTGCTCGGCGTAGACCGTGGCCTGAAAGAGGCGGCTTCGGCGCTGGGGCTTTCCGCGCGGCAGCGATTTATCTACATCACCGCGCCGATCGCGATACGTTTGAGCCTGCCGGCCTACAGCAACGACGTCGTCAGCCTGATGAAGAGCACCGCGCTCGCAAGCACCATTACGCTGCTCGATATGACGGGCATCGCCAGAACCATCGTCGCCGAGACCTACGCACCCTATGAGGTGTTCCTGTCGCTGATGGTCATCTACCTGGTGCTGACGTGGATGATCCAGCGCAGCTTTGGCTGGATAGAAAAACGCATGAGCCGACACGTGAGAAGCGAGATCTGAAATGAGCGATAACCAGCAAGACGTCATTGTCCAGGTGGAAAATGTCGATAAGTTCTTTGGTGATTTCCAGGCGCTGAAAGCCGTCAACCTGACGGTGGCCAGGGGTGAGCGAGTTGTGGTCTGCGGACCCTCCGGGTCGGGCAAGTCGACCCTGATCCGCTGCATCAACCGTCTGGAAGCGCACAGTAGTGGCAGAATTCTGATCAATGGCCACGAATTGACCGACGACGTCAAAGATATCGACGCGGTTCGCCGCGAGGTGGGAATGGTATTCCAGAGTTTCAACCTGTTTCCGCACCTGACCGTCATCGAAAACCTGATGCTGGCGCCGAAACTGGTGCGCAAGACCTCGAAGACCGAGAACCGGGAGCTGGCAATGGAAATGCTGGCGCGCGTGAAAATCCAGGACCAGGCCGAAAAATGGCCGAGCGCGCTTTCCGGCGGGCAACAGCAGCGGGTTGCGATCGCTCGTGCGCTGTGCATGAATCCGGAGGTCATATTGTTCGACGAGCCGACCTCGGCGCTTGATCCTGAAATGATTTCCGAAGTTCTGGACGTCATGATCGATCTGGCCAAAGAAGGTATGACCATGATCTGTGTGACTCATGAAATGGGGTTTGCGCGTTCCGTTGCCGATAAGGTGGTGTTTATGGACCAGGGTGAAATCGTCGAAACCGGGCCGCCCGCGACCTTCTTCGATAGCCCGAAGAGTGATCGAACCCGATTGTTTCTGCAGCAAATTTTGAGCCACTAACCGGCAGCGCCCGGTTTGTTTTCAGGTAGATAAGCATGAAAGATAATGACGAGATGGTGAAATTTGCCAACGAACTGGCCGAGCTGAGTCGCGAGATCATACTCTCGCACTCGATCCTCGACGTGAATCACGTGATCAAAGAGGATGGCTCACCGGTGACACCGGTGGACCGGCAGGTGGAACAGCGGCTGCGGGAGCATATCGAGGCTCGCTATCCGCAGCATGGCGTTTTCGGCGAGGAATTCCCGAATCACAACGTCGATTCCCAACGCGTCTGGGTGATCGATCCGATCGATGGCACCCGACAGTACGCCACCGGCATTCCGCTTTACAGCACCCTGATCGGCCTGGCCGAAGCCGGTCAGTTCGTGCTCGGGGTGATGGATTTTCCCGCCACCCGGGACCGCTGGACAGGGGGGAGGGGTTACCCGACGAGATGGAATGACCGCGCGGTGACGGTTTCGCAATGCGCCAGGCTCGGCGACGCGATGGTCGGGCGCAATGAGCCGGAACGCTGCAGCGCCGAGGAATATAAAGTTTCATCGGCGCTCGCCGGCACCGGGCCATTCAGTATCTGCGGCGCCGGCAGCTACGGGTTTGCCATGGTCGCATCGGGTAAGCTGGATATCGTCATCGATACCGGGCTGGACCCGTTCGATTTCGCGGCGCCGGTCGCGATCATCGAAGCCGCGGGCGGCACGGCTACCGACTGGAGCGGCCAGCCGCTCACCCTCGAACACCAGGGCCGTACCCTGTTCGTCGGCGACTCGGCGCTACACGGCCCGGCCATCGAGCTGTTAAAAATGTGAGCGATAAGCGCAAATTGCACAAAGCTTTCATGAATTAAGGTGACAGTTAACTTAATTCTTAATTCAAACAGACCAGGTCAGGTAACGGGTGACGGCTGCCTGGCCAGGCTAACGACGACAATTCCCAGTCTTTCCTCGGTTTCGACGCGCCGGTGCGCTTCGGCAATCTGTTCCAGGGGATAAACCCGGTCGATCACCGGGGTGATGTCGCCGGCTTTCAACATTTGCCCGAGCTCGTGCAGCTCCTGCTGTTTTTCACCGGCGAATTCGAAGTAAACCTGCTTGTCCGAGAATCGCGGCGTCCATAGCGAGCGCAACATGTCCGATACCCTCGGATTGCCGAGCAAATAGCGGCCTTTTGGCTTCAGGCGGCTGACGCAACCTGAATAGGAGCTTTTGGCCACCATGTCGAAAATAACGTCGTAGGTCTGGTCTGTGCGGGTGAAATCCTCACGCGTATAGTCGATGAAATGATCGGCACCGATCCTGCTCAACATGTCGGCCTTGATGGCATGGTCGACGACGGTAACCTCGGCGCCCATGTGTTTTGCGATCTGCACCGCAAATGTGCCGATGCTGCCGCCGGCACCGTTGATCAGGATGCTTTCGCCCGGTTGCAGCCGGGCCTTGCGCATGAAATGAATGGCGTTCAAGGCGCCGAGTGGCACCGCCGCGGCTTGCTCGAAACTGATATTGTGCGGTTTTTCCTCGAGGGTGAAGTCTTCGGGCAAGCACAGGTATTCGCCGTAGGCGCCGAAGCGGAGATTGGTGGTGCCGAAAATCGCGTCGCCCGGTTTGAACCGGTGGACGTCTTTGCCGACGGCTGTAACCACGCCCGAGAAATATCCGCCCAGGATGGGTCGCCTGGGTTTACGCATTCCCATGGCGAGCCTTAATGGCAGCCAGAACCACTTGACCGGGAACTTGAAACGACGCAGCTCGGTGTCCGCCTTGGTGACTTCGGCGGCGCACGTTTCGATCAGCACTTCGTTATCGCCCGGCTCGGGCTGTGCTACCTCGCCGAGGTTGAGCACCTCGGGCCCGCCATAACGGGTGTAAATCACGGCTCGCATGTTTTGTCGAATGAAGGTCTGAAATAGCCGGCTAAAACGGAGAGCGAATGCTAGCATTTACCAGGGCGACAGCCAATTGGTCTGCCCATAATTTTTTAATTTCACTCCACGCGATTTAGATTTTTCCTAACCTTTTTCGGTTTGTTTGGCCGTCTCCCATGGCCATCGTCCCTCCACTTCGAAATGCAGGGTAAAGCTGAGGAAAGTTCTGATCAGGATGATTAGCCCCAGTATCATTACGTTGGTCAAGGTGTCGGCGACGATCACCGTGCGAATGATGTCCCCGGCAATGAGAAATTCCAGGCCGAGGATAATCGAGCGCCCGAGCTGGCGCCGAAAAACGCCATAGGCAAAGCCTTCGGGCTCTTTGCGAAAATTCGACAAGAAGCGAAACGATGACACCACAGAGCCCACGATGATCACCAGAACGCCGATGGTCTCTATTCCGTAACCCGCTATCGAAATTAGTTCTTTAAATTCCATGCTTTCAGGTACCCACTCGCTGCATTGCAACAGCGTCTCTGTTTCAACAGAAAAGACGCAGAATAGAGCATTTTAAATCTATGCCAGTTTTTATGTTGCCACCGAAGCAGCATCCTCGAATTGATCGGGCGCAATTCGGCCGCGGATAAACCGGGATATTGTGGTGTCGAATACTTACTAATCACTTCTCCGGTCCGCTAATTAGTATTGCGCCCCCGGATTAATGCGCACAGGCACCAAAATTTGGCTATTAAATAAGCCAAGCGCAGACTTTTCATTATTCCCGGCCTGCTATTCGGGTTCCGGGTCCTGGTACCTTATTTTGAGGACGGGAAGTAGAATATTGACGGTGTCGGCAAACACTGGTTTATCGGGATCAAGTATGAAGCTCACTACCCATTTTCGCGCTATAGCTGTAACCATATGTGGTCTGCTGCTTCCAGTAATGCTTGTAGCAGCAGAAACTCCCCTGGACGAAAGCTGGCTGGATGACGACAGTGAATCGAAAGCCTTGCAATTGAATGAAGGCCAGTTGAATTTTATCGCCCCCATCCATGACCCATCGATATTACATTCCGATACGCATCTATGGATAACAGCAGAAAGCATGCAAACCGGCTGGGTAAAATTGCAGCAATGTTACCGGCACCTGGATGTAGTGGGCAGAACTGATGTGATGTATGCCTATCGTGAAATGAAAAATCTTGAAGTAACCAGGGCAGAACAAATTGCACAAATCCGTGTTAAACCGCACTGGGTTGAGCTGGAAGACGTAGAAAAAGGTGCGGAATTGTGCGTGCAGGCGGAGGTGAGAATATTGCAGCGTTTATCGGATAAGACCTATGGCATGCAAAACGGGCCCTACCATCGCAAATTCTTAGATGGCTATTATCCTTACCACGTAAGCCTGACGGTGCATTATTCGAATGCTGAAATGCAGCTTAAGCGCGTGGAGCCCAAAGCACAGGATGGATTTTATGTAACGGAAAAATCAGGGATTTTGGATATTGACAGCTGGTTTGAGGGGGAATTGCGAATTGGAATTGAGTTTTCAGAAAAATGAAAGTTAATAATTAGGCACATATTAAAGTCTGCTTCCACAATAACGGACGCCCTATTAAGTTTTTGAAGAATAAAGAAATATAAGTTACTGCTTGTTTTGAAAATCATGGTGTCGGTGGTTCGCTTCCGCCCCTGGGCACCATTGTTCAAGTTTTACTCAAACTAAAAATACCGACTCAACTGCAACTGTAGATAATCGTCATTTTCGATCGCGTAGCTTGTATCGGCAGGTTCAGCATTGGTAAATAAGCGCGCCCGCAGTTCCAACACATAATCGTCGCCTAGGCGACGGTCGGCCTCGATGTTGATGTAGGTCTCTGAGGTGTCAAGGTCATACCCCACTCCGGCGAGCACTGCGGTGTCCTGGGTGTCGTTGAATGCCAGGCGAATGCCGGCGAACAGGTCGTTGTCGGCGAGCGTTACGGGCTCTTCGTCGTCGCGGCCGTCGTATTGGAATTCGAGCAGGACGCCGACGTCAGCGGCCGAATCGGCCACCTGGTAAAAGGTATATTCGAAGCCACCCACCACGGCATTGAATGAATCGTTTTGGGTTTCGCGGGCGATGGCCTCCAGCTTCCACAGCCAGGCGTCGCCGGTGTATTGCAGGTCGAGGCCGAGTTGGTCGATCTGGTCGTAGAACGGGATGAGTTCGCTGCCGTCAGCGTTCGGCAACAGTCTTGCTTCACGACTAGTCCCGCTGAAGGCGCTCAGGCCGATGTCTATACTGCCGAAGTAGTGACTGTAGCGCAGCGCGAGGTCGACGTGGTTTTCTTCGTCGGACGATTCGTATTGCGGGTTGTCTGTGTCGACTGGTAACGGTATGCGTAGGCGGCCGTCTTTTCCGGCGAATGTTCTTTCGCGGAAGTATGGCATTACGTAGGCGCTGACCAGGCCCCAGTCGCGTTGTAGTTCAAGGTTGATCATTGGCTGGCCGAGCTTGTCTTCACCGTCGATGTCAGCGACGGCGTCGGTCTGGTTGATGATGTCGACCAGGTGTACGGATTCGGTGACGCCCCAGAACACGGTGTTGAAGCCGATCAGCAGTTCGAAAGCTTCTCCCTCTTTGGCCCAGTAGGCTTCTTTCAGGTCGGCAAGAGAGCGTTCGTCGTCGGTTTCGTCGTAACGCAGGTAGGGGATGATCGAGGCGCGTGATGCTTCGCCGCGGTATCGTGCTTCAACGGTGCCGGCGATTGACAGTTGCGTTGTCGTGTCGTCCTGGCCTTGCCAGCGGGTGTCTTCGGTGAAGATACGCGTGGTCAGGTCGATGTTGGATGAAACATCCCAGGAAGCCCGCCCTGTCTCGGCGACTAGCGCCGAGAGCAGGAGGGGAATAGTCGCGAGGGACTTGAGGAAGTTTGTGTTCATTGGGTTTGGTTGTGGTTTTGTCAGCCTTTTGGAGATCCCCGCTTTCGCGGGGATGACGGTTAGAGGTTTAACGTAAACGGCTTAGGCGGCCCTTGACGAAGTCCTTGTCCGAGATGCCGACGTTGAACGCGTAGTCCTGGTAGACCAGGTCGGTCTTTTTGTTGGTCTGCACGTTTTCCATGATGAGCTTGTGTGCGCGCCACACACCGTTGTCGTACTGGCGGTAGTCTTCGAGCTTGAGTACTTTCAGCAGGTCGCCGCGGCGGTCGTAGAACTCGACCTTGCGAAGTTGGAACACGTCCTGGTCTACCCACGAGATCTGCTTGCTGTAACCGGAATTCTCATAGCGCGGCTGGCGCTCGAGCACGTCGGTCTGGAACTCGCCATAGGTTTCGGTACCGAGGTACTTGTAATCGAACTTGTTGAGCTCGATTGAGGTGAAGTCCTCGAACGCGAACTCGGAGCCGACGAACGGGCCTGACTTGTTGCTCGAGGCGATGCGCTTGACGCGTTTCAGCGCCGGCAGGTAAAGCCATTGATCGTCGGGGTCGAGGATCTTGGCGTGCGACAACAGCGCGGTGCCTTCGATGTCACGCGGGGTGTCGAACAGCACCAGGCTCTTGTCGCCGACGCTCTCGTCGGGTTTTTCCAGCGTCGCGATCTTAAGCGAGCGCGTGGATTGCTGGCCGGCCGCGTTTTGCAGGATCATCTGCAACTCGACCCGGCTGTCGCCGAAGCCTAAGTCGGTGCGGTCCGAACGGGCCGCGACTTCGAAGCCTTTCTCTGCGGGCGTGTTAGCCGCGACGGGTGCGGCAAACACGATGCCGAAGGCCAGGGCGATGGCGAACGATGTGTTGATCTTTGGGTTCATGTTTTGTTCTCCTAAATTGAGGTTAATAAAGGGGTGCTACCGAACCGGCCGGTGGCTTTTCCCAGGTGGTTATTGAAAGGTCGTGTGTGTCGCATCCGTAGAGTCGCAATGCTGGCACCAACAGGGCGCCGATGACGTTACGATAAGTTTTCATGATCTTGTGTTTCATAATGTTGTCTCCGTTTTCAGGTAGCGGGTTTCGATTTAGTTAGAAGCAGCTGCCGATGGTGCTGGCAGTATGGCTTCGGGTGCATTCGATGTTTCCGGCTTGCGCTTGCCGAGCAACAGCAGGGCGGGCAGCAGCAGGAAGTCGAGGATCAGCGCAAAGCCGATGGAAAGCATGGTCATCAGGCCGAGATCGACGTTCATCTTGAAGGCCGAGGTGGTCATGACGAAGAAGCCGGCGCTTAAGATGATGGTGTTGACCACGATCGCGATGCCGACGTTGTGAAACGCGTAGCGGATCGAATCCTCGATACTCAGCCCACGTTCGTTCCTGGCGCGCACGTACTTCGACAGGAAGTGCACGGTGTCATCGACGATGATGCCGAGCGAGATCGATGCCACGGTCGCGACCGAGAAGCCGACGGTGCCGACCAGGAGTGCCCAGGCGCCGAAGGTGGTCAGGATCGGCAGGCCGTTTGGCACCAGGCTCAACAGGCCCAGTTTCACGCTTTGCAATGCGAACATCATGATCAGGGCGATGGCGAGAATCGCGACGATCGTGCCGGTGACCATGTTTTCCATGTTGCGCTCGCTGATGTAGGTGAACATGACCGCGGCGCTGGTCGGCTCGGCGTGCATGTACGCGGGCCAGTTCGCCTGCTGCCATGCGGCGACATCGTTGAAGAACGCCTTGGTTTGCGCGGTCGTGGATTGCTCCAGGGTTGCGGTAACGCGCGTCGCGGACTTGTCGATGTTGATGCGGTCGTTGAGATCTAATCCGTAAGGCAGCGACAGCTCGTACAACAACAGGTATTGCGCCGAGAGTTCACGATCGTCCGGAGTGCGGTGCCAGGCCGGCTCGTCGCCGTGCATGTTGCGGTTGAGCCGCTTCATGATGTCGGACAGTGAATAGACGTGGGTGACGTGCGGCTGCTGTTTCAGGTATTCGGTGAATTGCTCGAGGTTTTCGAGATATTCCGGTTCGCTGACGCCGCCAGGGCCGGTCGACGGCACCGAGTATTCGATCGGGTAAAGCCCGAAATGATCCAGCGCCTTGTCGGAATCGCGGCGGAACTCGATGCTTTCGTCGAAATACTGGACCCACTGGTCGTCGAACACGAGCGTCGGTATAAACGAGATTAACGCGAGCGTGCCGATGCCTACGCCGAGCAGCAGGCGCTTGTAGTTACCGATAACGACATCGGCGAATTTGTCCATCGCGCGCTGCGACCACGCGGCGCCTTCGGTTTGCTTGACGCGGTATGGCAGGATCGAGAGCAGCGCCGGCAACAGCGTAATCGAGTAGAGCCACGCTGCCGCGATGCCGACCGCGGTGATGTTACCGAGGTGCCAGTAAGGCGGGGAATCCGAGAAGTTGAGCGCGAGGAAGCCGACGATCGTAGTGACCGAGGTAATGCTGACCGGCAGAAAGTTGACCCGCACCGCTTCGACGATGGCTTCACGCTTTTCCATGCCTTCGCGCATCAGGTTGCGTAATGACAACAGGATGTGGATCGAATCGGCAACCGCGAGCGTCAGGATGACGATCGGTGCTGACATTGAGATCGGGGTGAGTTTCACGCCGAAGTAACCGGCGATGCCCATGCCGATCATCGACGACAGCCCGATGATGACGAGCGTGGCGAAAGTGGCTGAAAACGAGCGGATGATGAGCCAGGTGAGTACGAAGATAACGAGGAACATCAGCGGCATCAGGGTTGCACCATCACTCATGCCGGTTTCGGCGAACGCGTTGTTGAGCATCGAAACACCGGTCAGGTGCACCTCGATGGCCGGGTATTCGGCTTCGATCTGGTTTGCCAGGTCGCGAGCGAAGTTGACCGCCTGCGGCACTTCCATCAAGTCCTTTTCCGGGTATTGCAGCACGACGTTGATCGCGGTGACGGCGGCATTCGGGGTTAAGAGTTGGTCGCGCAGCAGCGGTTCGGCGAGGGCGACGGCTTCACGCTCGGCGAGAAAGTTAGCCTCGCGGGATTGTGCGTTTTTGACCAGGTCTTCGACGATGAGGTCATCCTCGGTCGCGTAGGTGTGCTGGAAGTTACTGATTGAGTCGACGCGGATCGCGAACGGGATCTTCCAGGCTTCCGCGGTCAGAAGCTCAACTGCTTCAAGCGTCTGCTTCGAGAAAGCTTGCTCATCGGCCGGTTCGAATACGAACAGGAAGTTGTCGTTCTTGGTGTAGGTGTCCTGCAGGTTTTCAAACGCCTGCAGCTCGGGGTTGGAGTCCGAGAAGAATACGCGGTAGTTGGTCGAGAACTCGAGCTTGCTGGCACCGAAGCCGGCGCCCAGTGCGAGCACGAGCGACAGCAACAACACCAGCCAGCGGCGTGCGATGACCCGGCGGGCCAGGGTGGCAGCGAAGTGGTCTATCGCCTTGAAATAATTACTCATTTTCTTATCTCCAGTTGTTTAATATGTAACCAATCGGTTTAAAATTAGGCAAAAAAACTCAGGTCCAGGAATCGATCAAATTTTCGAGATTCTTGATGATTTGTGGCTCTTCCATGAACCCCTTCACCATCGCCGCGGATCCCGCAAGGGTAATCATCAGCGAAGCGGCAAGTTCCAGCGGCACCAGCTCCGGCCTGATTTCTCCGGCCTGTTGCGCCATGGTGATGACACCAGTCAGTGCCTGCACCCGCTTTTCGCCGAATTCCTGCAGCATCTGGCCGATCTCGGCATCGTGCGGTGCGAGCTCGACCATCGAGTTGGTGATCATGCAGCCCTTCTCGTGCGCAAAGTCGGTGGTAATCTTTCTCACGATCGCGCGAATATTTTCGAGCGGCGAGGCATCCTCGCGGATTACCGAAGTGACTTCACGAAACTCCATTTCCGCGTAATGCTTGAGCGTGGTCTTGAACAGTTGATGCTTGTCGCCGAACACGCGGTACAGGCTGGCCTTGTTCAAGCCGGTAGCCTCGGTCAGATCGACCAGCGACGTGGCCTCGTAACCTTTGCGCCAGAATGCATCCATCGCGGCGGCGAGGACTTGTTCCTCGTCGAATTCGCGTGGTCTGCCGACCGGCCTGCCTGTGAGTGTTTTTACCATTAATCTTTCAATTTTTGAGTTAATTTAAAACCGAACGGTTGCAAATATAGTGTATCAGGATCGAATTGTAAACCCCTCGGTATAAAATTATCCGAATTTTTGTCAAAATCACCGGAAAAACTGCAAAAACTGGGACAGATTTATTTGAGTAGGAGTAATTGCCGTCATCGACGAAAACGGCATTTCTATTGTGACCGCGCTGAACTACGTGATGTGGCATATTGGGTGCCACCACCCTGCCAATCCTTGGCATTGCAAACTCCTGTTGCAGTTAATTTTGGCTTAATCAAGTTTAAATCAATGCTGCCGTATCATAAATAGATTCATAAATAGATCTGTCCCAGATTCTCACCGAGTAGAGCGACTGTTCCAATATCAACATCAAATATAATTGATGTATCATGACAAGCTCACAATCCGTTAAGCAAACCCTGAAAGGCATCCTGTTATGACTCGAATTGCGCTCTTTTTGGCCACCAACGCCGCCATACTGGTGCTGATCAGCATCGTATTCAAGGTATTTGGATTCGAAGGCATCCTCGCAGAGAATGGCGTCGACCTGAATCTGCAGGCTTTGCTGGTGATGTCTGCAGTGATCGGTTTTGGCGGTTCTTTTATTTCACTGGCGATGTCCAAGTTCCTGGCGAAACGATCCATGGGTGTAAGGATTATTGAGCAACCGGCCAACCAGGCCGAGCAGTGGTTGGTCAGCACGGTTAAACACCAGGCGAAGCAGGCGGGGATAGGCATGCCGGAAGTCGGCATCTTTAATTCTCCGCAACCCAATGCTTTCGCGACCGGCATGAGCCGCAACAATGCACTGGTGGCAGTCAGTTCGGGTTTACTGCAAAACATGGATGATGACGAAGTAGAGGCGGTACTCGGTCATGAAATTACCCATGTCAGTAACGGTGACATGGTTACGATGGGATTGATCCAGGGCGTCATCAATACTTTTGTTATCTTCCTCTCCAGAGTGATCGGTCACGTGGTTGATCGCGTGGTGTTCAAGACCGCGCGGGGCTATGGGCCTGCCTATTTCATTACCTCCATCGTCGCGCAGATCTTTCTGTCGATCATTGCCTCGGTGATCGTGATGTGGTTTTCACGCCGGCGTGAATTTCGCGCCGATGCCGGTGGCGCATCCCTGGCGGGGCGTACAAAAATGATTGCGGCGCTGCAGGCGTTGCAGCGCGGTAAAGAGCCAAAAGACCTGCCGGGTGAATTTGCGGCCTTTGGTATTTCTGGTGGCCTGGGAACTGGCGTCAAGAAATTGTTCATGAGCCATCCGCCACTGGAAGAAAGAATCACCGCCCTGCGTGAAGCCAATCAATGACTGCTTAATGTTCCCCGTCATTCCATGGTTCCGACCCTGTAAATAGATTCATAAATAGATCTGTCCCAGTTTCTCCAAAAATTAAGTACACTGCCCCTCGATTTCAACGGATTAAGTGAATGTTCAACTATAATCGGGACGATCGGATTACCCTCGTTCCTGCATCATGGTCGATCTGTAAGTTATGCTGAAATTTCCGTTTTTATTATTAACTATTATCATGGTTTTCGGCTGCGCCCCGTTTCAGCCATATACCGACCAGTCGCCGCGAAATTACTATATCGTAAAGCCGGATGACAACATCTATTCCATCGCCTTCGCGCTCGAAGTCACCCCTGGGCAGTTGCGCCACGCCAATCCGTGGATTAATCCGTTATATATAGAGCCTGGCAAGCGACTTGTAATACCTGACAGTTCTCCGCACAGCGATTACGCCCAACTCGAGAGGCCGGAGGTGGATCAATCGAAGGCTGGCAACCGGTTGGGACGCTCCGATTTAATCTGGCCGCTGGCACGGCTAGATGTTTCGTCGCCATTTGGTCGCCGCCGGGGACGTTTGCATGCCGGTATTGACCTGCGTGCGCCACGCGGAACACCGATTCGTGCGGCTGCCGCGGGCAGGGTAAAATTCTCGGGGTATAATCGCGGCTATGGCCACATGATTGTCATCGATCATGGCGCCGGCATTGAAACCGCGTACGCGCACAATCAACGAAATATGGTGCAAAAAGGCCAGCGTGTTCAACAGGGAATGACGATCGCAACGGTCGGCAATTCCGGCAACGCGAGCGGCTATCACGTGCATTTCGAGATCCGCAGGTATGGTCGGGCGCTGGACCCGGCACGTCAGTTACAGGCTGGCCTGTAACTGGCGATTCGGAAACAGATATACTGTATGTAAATAACCATCGATTTCGGTTTAGAAAACAAAAGACCTTAAATTCAATATCAATATAAGGTACGGGATGGCGAACTCAAACGAGGTAACCCAGGACTTTCTCGACTCGGTGCAATATCAACCCGAATCGATATTGCAGTACGAGCTTGTCTACGGCGAGGATTTCGTCAGCCCGGGCGGCAAAGCCCTGGCCCAGGAAATGATAGCGCGCCTGGCGCTTGCGCCGGGATCACGGGTGCTCGATGTCGGTTGCGGGCTCGGTGGCAGCGCGTTCGTCATGGCGCGCGAGTTCGACCTGAAGGTCGATGGTATCGACCTGTCGAAAAACATGCTGGAAATGGCCAACCGCAAACTGACCGCCTACGGATTGGCCGGGCAGGTTAATCTCGAATGGAAGGATTGCCTGCAACTCGATTGTGACGGCTTTTACGACGCGATTTACAGTCGCGACGTGTTTTTGCACATCCACGATAAATCCCGTCTGTTTTCGGTTTTACATGCCGCGTTACGCACCGGCGGGCGGTTGCTGTTCACCGATTATTGTTGCGGCCCCAAACCGTGGTCGGATGAATTCACCGATTATGTACGCGAGCGCGAGTACGACTTACACACCCCGGAAGCCTATGCAGGGCTAATCGAAAACGCTGGTTTCACAAGTGTGACCGGTGAGGATATCAGCGCGCGTTTCACCGAATTATTGCAGGCCGAGACGGCGCGCATCGCCGAAGCCGGGATGGAGGCGTCGGTACGCGAGAAGTTGCTAGATAGCTGGCAGCAAAAAATCAAACGCTCAAAGACGGGCGATCAACGCTGGGGCTTTTTTACCGCAGTGAAGTAGACAGTTCAACAATAAAAATCAGGAGGCACGAGCATGAACGACAATTCTGGCCAGGTGCACAGCGTATTAACCGGCATCCCGGGTTTCGAGGATCTGGCGGCAGACGCTTATAGCACGGAAAGGCTGGGTGGATTAACCAACCTGGTGTATCGCATCGATACCGGTGCGGATCGCTACGTATTGCGGATTCCGGGTAAAGGCACCGAGGAATATATCGACCGCGTAGTGGAAGCTCACAACGCCCAGGTCGCCGCGCGTGCAGGTGTTTCGGCCGAAGTCATTCACGCCGATAGCGACAGCGGGATCATGTTGAGCCGGCACATTGACGGCATCGTCACGATGACGCCACAAGAGTTCGCCAGGCGCGACGGTGCGGCTGCACGCGCGGGCCGGGCGTTCAAAAAGATGCACGACTGGCCCGAAGCCTTCGAGTTTCGCTTCGAGTTGTTTGCGATGATCGACGATTACCTCAAGATCCTCGATCAGCGCAAGGCGGAACTGCCCGCGGGTTATGCCGACGTTGTCGACGCGGCGCAACCGGTGCGTGAGGCGTTGAACCGCAATCCCGTGGCGCTGGCGCCCTGTCACTGCGATCCGCTTTGCGAAAACCTGCTCGATTCGGGCGAACGCATGTGGATTGTCGACTGGGAGTATTCCGGCATGAACGATCCGCTGTGGGACCTCGGCGACCTGTCGGTGGAAGCGGCTTTTACGCCGCAACAGGATATCGAATTGATCCAGGCCTATTACGCTGGCGAGCCGAGCGAGGCCGATTTTGGCCGCATGATCATCTACAAGGCCATGTGCGATCTGTTGTGGACGCTGTGGGGATTGATCCAGCATAGCGATGGCAACCCGGCCGAGGATTTCTGGGCTTATTCGACCGGGCGCTTCGAGCGCTGCAAGGCGTTGATGTCGGACCCCGGGTTCGCCCGGCACGTTGGGGCAGTCGGCATGCAGGCCTGAGAGCGCACTCGGCATTCCGGGCGCCGAATTGACATGTCCGGGGAAATTTGCGAAAAAGATTGAGTAGCACACCAATCGCAGCTTCGAAATGCGACCAACCAAAGAGGATATAACTATGAACAAGAAATCCAGCTACGTACCACTGAAAGTCCTGCTGTTTGCTGTTTTCGCGGCCCTGGCCCTGCCGGCCGGCGCCGTTGAGTCGAAAGATCCGATCAAACTGACCCTGCACGACTGGACCGGGCAGTACCTGACCACGACACTGATGGGCGAGGTGTTGAAAAAGGCCGGTTATAACATCGAGTATGTCCAGGCCGATTACATCGCGCAGTTCGCCGGTCTCGAGTCCGGCGATTTACACGTCGCGATGGAAATGTGGGAGACCACCGGCAAGCAGGCGATGGATGCATCGCTCGCAACCGGCAAGACCGTCGATCTCGGCGAAACCGGAATGGATGCCAAGGAGGAGTGGTGGTACCCGATGTACATGAAAGACCGCTGCCCCGGGCTACCCGACTGGAAGGCGCTAAACAAATGCGCGGAAGCTTTCTCGACTGCTGAAACCTCCCCGAAGGGACGTTATCTCGGCGGGCCGGTCACCTGGGCCGGGTTCGATGACGAGCGCGTCGAAGCCCTCGATCTCGACTACGAAGTCGTACATGCTGGCACCGATGCGGCGTTGTTCTCCGAGCTCGAATCGGCGATTCAACGCAAGGCGCCAATATTGCTGTGGGTTTATGCACCACACTGGGCGGTGGCCAAGTACCAGGGTGAATGGGTCGAGTTTCCCGAGTACACCGATGCCTGCTACGAGGATGTGAGCTGGGGCATGAACAAGAGCATGGCCTACGATTGTGGCAAGCCTTTTGGCTGGATCAAGAAGGTCGGCTGGAAAGACGGCGAGAAGAAATGGCCGGGCGCTTACAAGGCGGTGCGTAATTTCAAGATCGACAATGCCCAGATGAGCCAGATGATCGTCGAGGTGGACCTCGAAGGCAAGTCGGTTGACGATACCGTTGCCAAGTGGATGCGCGACAACGAATCCACCTGGAAGGCCTGGATTAAATAAATCGGCAATCAGTCAAAGGTGGGCCGCGGGCATTACCGCGGCCCGCCCTGGCTTTGTTATGATGACGATTCCCGGTTGTTCCGGGTGAGGTGTTAATGTCCGACCTGCCAGCAGGCGATCGCCCGCATGCGACCGAACCCTCGGTCAAGATAAGCTGCAAACATGTGTGGAAGGTTTTTGGCACCGACGTTGCGTCGTTAATTGCCACCGATGGCAGCGTCGACGAGGCTGCGTTCGACGATGGCGGCTATATCGGCGCGGTACGCGATGCCAGTTTCGACGTATTCGAGGGTGAAACCTTCGTCATCATGGGCTTGTCCGGTTCGGGCAAATCGACGCTGCTGCGTTGCATGACGCGATTGATCGAGCCCAGCACCGGGGAAATCTACTTCGAATCCGAGGACCTGATGAAAGTCGGCGAGGCGGAATTGATCGATATGCGCCGGCATAAGATGGGCATGGTGTTTCAGCACTTCGCATTGCTGCCCAACCGCACCGTACTCGGTAACGTTGCGTTGCCGCTCGAAGTTCAGGGTATGGCCAGGGTGGAGCGCGAACAACGCGCGCTCGAAATCGTCAAGTTGGTGGGACTGGAAGGGCGCGAACAGTATTACCCGCGGGAGTTATCGGGCGGGCAACAACAGCGTGTCGGCATCGCGCGTTCGCTCGCGGCCGAGCCTGACATCTGGTTCCTCGATGAACCTTTCTCCGCGCTCGATCCGTTGATTCGCCGCGAAATGCAGGACGAGTTCATGCGCCTGCAAAACGTGCTGCATAAAACTATCGTCTTCATCACGCACGATTTCGACGAGGCAATCCGGCTCGCCGACCGCATCGCGATCATGAAAGACGGCGCCATCATCCAGATCGGTACGCCAGAGCAGCTGGTGCTCAATCCCGCCACCGACTACGTCGAAGAATTTACCCGGGGGATTCCGCGCGCCAAGGTGTTGAGCGCGGGCGCGATCATGCGCGACGTAGATGGCGACAGTTTTGCCGGCACGGTGTTGGCGAATGTCTCGATCGAAACCCAGCTCGATGCGATTCTGAACGCAGACCGCGGCGCAGTTTTTGCGGTACATGACGACGCCGGCAACACCGTCGGTGCCTTGCCGCGCGATGCCGTCGTCGAGTTGTTATCGTCGCCGCCACAAAAGGAATGAGTCACGCGTCGATCCAAGTGGCCCCGCCGGCGTCGTTGACGTTGAACCGCTGGGTTGTGTTCTGGGGTCTGATGATCGGGGTGACCATCCTGCTGATGCTGTCGAAGGAGTCGTTGCCGTGGGCATTCAAGTACCCGCGCGCGTGGCAAATTCCACTGGCCGGCTGGATTACGGGTTTCATGAAATGGTTGATCAACAGCTTCGATCTGGGCCTGTTTACCTTCAAGGAATTCACCCGCTGGATTGCGTTGCTGGTCGAACAGCCTTACACACTGGTCAAAAGCCTGTTATCGACTGGCTTTCTAAGTGGAGTCGGCAGCGACGCGGTGCAGGTTTTCCCGCGGATTTCGTGGGTGGCGCTGGTCGCCGGTGTCATGCTGTTCGGGCACTACGTGCGCGACTGGAAACTGGCGTTGCTGGTCGGTGGCTGTTTCGGTTACCTGGTGGTGTTCGGGCAATGGGACAGCGCGATGGTGACGCTCAGCTCGATCATCATCGCGGTGCCGGTTGGTGTCGTCGGTGGCGTGCTGCTCGGTATTTTCGGTCACCGGTCGCACCGTTTTCGCATGGTACTGGTGCCGATTCTCGACCTGATGCAGACCGTGCCGGTTTTTGCCTACCTGGTGCCGGTGCTGCTGTTGTTCGGTTTCAGCCCGGTATCGGCGATGATCGCGACCATCATCTACGCGATGCCGCCGATGGTGCGGGTGACGCTACTGGCGTTGGAACATATTACCACCGAAATCGTCGAAGCCGGTTCGATGGCTGGCTGCTCGAAACGCCAGTTGTTGTGGAAGGTGTTGTTGCCGTCCGCCAAACACTCGTTGATGGTCGGCGTCAACCAGGTGGTCATGCTGTCGTTAAATATGGTTATCATCGCCTCAATGATCGGCGCCGGCGGGCTCGGCTACGACGTGCTGACCGCACTCAGGCGCCTCAGAATCGGCGAGGGCGTCGAGGCCGGCGTGGCGATTACCCTGCTAGCGATCGCGCTCGATCGCCTGAGCCAGGCTTATGCCAATCGCCCGCCGCCAATGCACAGCAGAATGCAGCGAAGCCTGTGGCAGCGTCACCCACACGCGATCCTGTTCGTCATCGTCGTCAGCGTAACCTGGCTGCTCGGTATTTACCTGCCTGCGCTTAGCACCTACCCCGAAAGCTGGCAGATTACGACCGGATCATTCTGGGGCGACCTGGTACGTTATATCAACGTCAATTACTTCGACGCGCTGGAGAGTTTCAAGAACTTCCTGCTGCTCAATATCATGGTGCCTTTCAAGCGCTTCCTGCTGTCGCTGCCGTGGATTGCGGTGGTGGCGATGGTGGGTCTCGGCGGCTGGCAGCTCGGTGGCTGGCGTCTCGGCCTGTTGACGGCGAGCATGACCACTTTCATTGCCGTGGTCGGATTGTGGGCCAAGGCGATGGTCACGCTTTACCTGTGCGGCCTGTCGGTCATCATCGCCTGCCTGATCGGCATCCCGATCGGCATCCTGGCGGCGCGTAACGAGCGCGTGCACCGCTTGGTCAGCGTTATCATCGATACCTTGCAGACGTTGCCCAGTTTCGTCTACCTGATGCCGGTGGTGATGTTGTTTCGGGTGGGCGACTTTGCCGCGATGCTGGCGGTGGTCGCCTACGCGATCACGCCGATCATCCGCTATACCGATCACGGTATCCGCAATATCGCCGGCGACCTGATCGAAGCCGCGCGGCAGGTCGGCATGACCCGCGGCCAGTTGTTGCGCAAGGTGCAGATTCCGATGGCGTTGCCGCACATCATGCTGGGCGTCAACCAGACCATCATGATGGCGTTGTCGATGCTGGTGATTACCGCGCTGGTCGGTACCCGGGAACTCGGCCAGGAGGTATATATCGCGCTGACCAAGGCGGACACCGGGCGAGGTATCATCGCCGGCGTCTGCGTCGCCTTCATCGCGATCATGTCGGACCGCATGATCAACGCCTGGGCGTCGCGGCGTAAACGCGAGTACGGGCTAGAGTGATACCAGCGCGAAAACCGGCGCGCGAATCTTCTTTATCGAGATGATGGGCGTGCCCGGCAGCTACGATGCCTCGGTTTACGATCATTTCGACGACAGGGACCAGGAAGGATTGTGGTTCGTAAAACGTTATGCGCATGTGCCGGGCATAACGCTAGAAGCCTGTAACGCTTGCCTCGGAGCGCGGCTACCCGGCCCCGATGAGGCCGATGGCCTGGTGCTGGCTGGCAGTTACAATTCTGTTCATGATGATACTGCCTGGCAACAGGTAGTGCGCGCCTGGCTGCCCGTGATGCGTGCGCACCGCCTTCCGATCCTCGGCATTTGTGGATCGCACCAGTTGATTGCCCATCTCGAGGGCGCCGCCGTTACCCGTTACGAGGACGGGCCATTTGCGGGTACCTTCCCGGTGTCGCTGACCGAGGCCGGCAAGACTTCGCCACTGATGCAGGATATCGCCGACCAGGACTGTTTCCACTACGCCAACAGCGAACATGTCGTCGATATTCCTACCGGTAGCACGCTACTCGCTCGCAGCAGCAAGGTGCCGGTTGCGGTGCTTGATTACGGCGATCATTGTTATACCACCCAGTTTCACCCCGAGGCCACTGAAGAAACCCTCGGCACGATCTGGCGCTACAAGGCACCCGAACTGATGCAGAATTACCATGCCCACGACAAGGGCGACCGGCTGGTCGAGAATTTTCTGGAGCTGGTGCGGGATCTGAATTAACGGGATCTGACTCCAGTTGGCCTGGTAACAACTCTATAAATTGTTTACCGGCAGAGTCCTGGGAGCATGGGTGGTAATTTCGCAGGCCTCATTAGTGACGATCGCCTGTTCACCCAGGGACATCATCAGTCCGCGTTCCCGATTAACCATCAACATGTGCATGAAAAAGACCATATTTGGCTCAAGTACCATGGGGTCGGCCTCGCGAATCAGGGGATCTTCCATCCATGTTGGCGGATACATAGCCCCCATCGTATATCCGCAAACATTAAGATAGCTGTCGGCGAAGCCACCCGTGATAAAAGCCTGGCGGTGTGCCTCAAATATCTGGCCAACGGTATTACCCGCCCTCAGTTTTTCTTCGCAGGCCTCGAGCGCTGCACGGCATACCGAAAACATTTCTGTATGTAATGAATCTGGTTTACCCGTTATCACGGTGAGTGTCATTGCAGCGTGGTAGTGACGATAAGATGCACCGAATTCATGAAACATCTGGTCGCTGTTACTGATATGCCGACCGCCCGCCTTGTAACGCACTAACAAGGCAGATGGTCCGCTACCCATCGGCCAGACATGAGCGGGTGGGTCCCCGTCTCTCGACCAGTTGATGGCGTGCATCGCACCCCGGATATCACCCTCGAACGCACCGGGCACCGAAAGTCGTATGGCCTCGTCACGCATTGCGTCGCAGATGCGCCCGGCTTCCCGCATATATTCCAGCTCGGCGGGCGACTTACGAATTCTCTGTAATCTAACCAGGTCTGAAGCATCAGAGAGTTGGCAGAAGTCGGCAAGTTCCTGATCCAGCATTTTTCCACGTTTCGCCGACAGGCCGTAGGCATCGTACTCGACTCCCAGTTTCTTGCCGCGTATACCATGACTATCGAGCATATTTTTCACGTCCGTGGCCGGGTTTTGTGACCCGGAATCTACCCAGATGCGAACATCCTGGATTATTGAGGTATAGGCTGCCTGGACGCGATCAGCCGAGCGTGTGACCAATGTCAACTGGCCGTCGACCCCCAGAAACAGGGTTTGGAACAGAACAAAACCGTCAGTGTCGTAACCGCTGAGGTAATACATACTTTCCTGGCGAAACAACAAAATCCCATCAAGGCCCCGTGCAACAAGGGTTTTCCTGGTTTGAGCCAGGCGTGCCATAAGCTCGTCTTTTGAAAAGTGCAATTGTTCTACTAGTGTTTCAGCCATCGTTGCCTCATTAAGTTTTCAGAATTGATTTATCACTTGTCATTGAATTCGGCCTTAAGATCAAGCTGAGCGGAGAGCGAGGTCCCCCGGTGTGATCCGCCCTATTCAGCAACTATGACATGAACCCGAAATTATCCGTGGTTTTTTGTAAATCTGTCCTATTATTAATCAGGATTTACGAAAATTTTTCACGCTCCACGAAAACACCGGAATTTAGCTCATGTTCTTCACTAAAACTGATTCGAATCGATCGAAAACTATCGACGCGTTGATTCCTATGATCGATCTGTTCGCCGTGCTGGCGATCGTTTTCATGATTTACTCGAGCGATGAAATCATCGCCTCACAGGAAAAAAGCCAGGAGACGATAGATCAAATTGTTGAAGATTTCGAGGAACTGCAGGATCAGATGGAGGGAGCCGATAAAGCGAGACAGGAACGTCGAGAGATGCTGGCAAAAAATGCCGCCAAGTCATTAGAGGAAATCGAGGCAGAGCGAGAGCAGAAAGCGCAACAGTTAGTCACACAATTTACCGAAATGTTAGCCGCGCAACAAAGCCAGGCTGCAGAGGATTATGAACGCCTCTTAGCCAAACTCGAACTTGAGCAGGAGCAAGAGGCGGAAAGGCAAAAAGCCGAGCTGGAAAGAGAAAAGCAACAGGAGCTGGAGCGGAAGACTGCTGAACTGCGGCAGCAAAAGGAATCAGAACTATCGTCAGCTAAACAGGAATTCGAGCAAACCGTTACCGCCCAGGAAGCGCAACTTGAAACTACCAAGCAGGCGCTTATTCAAGCCGAGTTGCAGCGAGTCCAGGAATTGACCAGGCAGCAGGCAGAACTCGAACAACAGAAACAACAGCAAGTAGCACAGTTAAAACAGCAACAGGTCGAGCAGGAAGCACAGGCAGCGAGGGAAGCCAGGCAGATTGAAAAGGAAAAACAAGAGGCATTGGCGCAAGCAGCGGCTGAAGCCGAACGGATAAAACAGGAAAAACAACAGGCATTGGCAAAAGCAGCCGCGGAAGCTGAACAGATAAAGAAGGATAAACAACAGGCATTGGCAAAAGCGGAACAGGAACGAAGCGACGCCCTCGCACAGCAAAAAGCTGAACTGGAAGCACAGAAAGTGGCGGCGGCAGAGGCCGCGGCGGCAGCAGCCGCAGAGTCAGCCAGGCAACAGGCACAGGCAGAAGCTGAACAGGCACTCGCGAGCGAGCTGGCTGCTCAGCAAGCCAAGCACGATGCACAGCGTGAGCAGGAACTGGCAGCAGCGCAAGCAGCTGGAGAGGCAGAGGCAAAAGCAGCAGCGGAAGCAGCCGCAGAGTCAGCCAGGCAGCAGGCACAAGCAGAAGCTGAACAGGCGCTCGCGGACGAGCTAGCGGCCCAGCAAGCCAAGCTTGAAGCCCAAAAGGCACGTGAACTGGCAGCTGCACAAGCAGCGGCAGAGGCGGAGGCCGAAGCAGCAGCGCAGGCAGCCAGACAGCAGGCGGAGGCAGAAGCCGAGGCGGCAGCGCAAGCAGAGGCTGAGAAGCAACAACAGCGGGCAGAAGCAGCGGCCCAAGCAGCCGCGGATCAGGCCAGGAAAGAGGCTGAGGCAGAAGCCGAGAAAGCTGCTGCAGCAGCGGCCGCGACAGCTAAAGACCAGGCAAAAGCAGAAGTTGAGCAGGAACATGCGAAAGAGTTGGCTGATCAGCTAGCCATGCTTGAGGCAGAGAAAGATGCGGAGATGGCGCCGTTTCTCGAGGCAAAGAAAGCCAAGGAACTGGCAGAGAAAGCCAGGGAACAGATCGTCGACAATCTCCTCGAAAACTTCAAGGACGATGAAGGCGGAACCGTGGCCATCGACCAAAAGACCGGCAAGGTCAGGATCAACTTTCAGGAATCCTATTTCGTGCGGGGATCCTACGAGCTTTCGGACAGCATGAAAGATTTACTCCGGGTCATGATTCCCAAGTATGCGAAAAGCATTTACGAACATGAGGGTGCAGCCAAACAGGTCGAGTCGCTCAAAATCAACGGCATGACATCACCTATCTTTCGAGGCCGCTATTTCGACCTCAACGATACCACTGCCGAAGGGGAAGAGGCATATGCATACAATATGAAACTGAGCAACGATCGTGCGCTCGCCATGTATAACTTTATTTTCGATACCAAAGAAATGGGCGACTACGAGTATCGAGCCCAGTTGAAGGCGGACCTGGGTATTGCCTCGCTGGGATACCGAACTGCAACACCGGTGCCGGCTGACCTGGTCGGACAAAAGGCAAAATGTCTCGAGTACGACTGTAAGAAAGAACAGGCGTCTATTTTGGAATTTCGACTATATTCGGAAGAGTAAAACTCTATTTTGATCCGCGTTACGGATTGGGGAATAACAATGTTTAAGTATATATTTTTAGCAATTATGGTGACGACAGGATATTTCGTGTTCGTTTTCGATGCGCAGCTTACCAATCAGATGATCGGAAGAATGTTTATCGGCGGCATCTTCGGTTGCTTCATCGTATTCTGTATTTTCAAAATGGGCTTGCATTACAAGATCGCGTCGCTCAACCGGTTCGCGACGGCGTTCTATTACGCGGTTTTCGAATACAAGAAAGTGCAGACGACGCCTTCTGATCTGTCCTACGTAGACAGTGTGCGGGGACAGGCCGAGGTGGCCCTGGCCGCCAACTTCGACCCGACGTTGTCGACTGCTCAGCTTGCCATTCCCGTTTCGCTGTATTCGGGCAAAGATCCCTACCTGGAGGAACTGCGGGCCAAGATCAAGGAAGCGGAAAAACTCAAGCTCCAGTCACATCAACTCGATACCAAGGCGACCATTCTGCTGGATAAAACCCAGGATGACCTGGTGGAAAAAAACCTGGCCACCGGTGAGAAACCGAAGCTCCTCGATCGCTGGTTCGATATGGTGGAAGGTACTGAAGCGATTATCGAATTGACGACCAACGAGGTGAAAGACCAGGGCTATGGTCATGCGCCGGATTATGAAATGATCAGCCGGATCGCACTCGACCGGAATCCGCATTTTGGCACGACCTTCAGGATTTTCGACTCGGAGGCGATTGGTGGCCTCATGGGCCGGTCACCCTTTATGATCATTTTGATCGGTATTATCGGAACCTTCGCCGGATTCTACCTGGCGCTGAGCCAGGGTGGAGATATCAAGGCCGGTGCTTCCGTGGCGATCATCAGCTCGCTGGTGGGACTGCCGACCGCGCTGTTGATGGAATATATCAACACCCTGTACCCGGATCAGGAACGATACGAGCGGGCGTTCAAAACTTATAAAGTTGCGTTGGAATTACTGTTCAATCATGAACAGGAGCTTTCGAGTATCAGGCAGGACCGCAGACAAGAGGATAAATTACCGGGATCTTACGCGCCCGGAGATAAAGATACTTCGCGTTTTAGCGGACCTAACTAGCGCCTGGTTTCGCGCTTTTTAAAACAAGGGGCCGGTGATCAATTTGTCACCGGCCCTTTTTTATGCGCGCCTGCTAATTACGGCGTCGGTTAACTTAGTTTTAATGGCACGGCTAAAGACCACCGGCTCTGTCACCGGAGAAGAATTGTGTTCAAAGAAGGCGCCGTCGTCGAGGGAGTCACAAAGACGACCGGTCAGTGAGCACCGCAGGAAATCATCGAAATGCATCACCACGAAAACGATGCCTAATAGAGAACTCGACATCCGCAATTAGTTGTCAGGGATAACGGAAATCGTCACGCGATTGTTCACGGCAGCGATTCGATTCCAGGCATTGGCGGAAACGCCATCGGTTGTCGCCGGATAGTCCAGCAGCGGATCGGTATTTCCGAGCGAAACGATTTCGTAGCGAATCTCCCTGCCGGATCGCCGATTGGCAAGTCGAATGAAGTTGGCGAACGCGACGGATTGACCAAGACCTATTCCATAAGCCTCCTCCGGCGTAACGCCAATCCTGTCGCAGTCTGCTGCCATCAGGTCTTCGGCGGGTACGTAACCATCCGATCCGGTGACCTTCAGACAGTAGTTCGCGACATGTGTTTCGATGCGCACCACCCCCGAGAAGTCGATCGCCAGTAACTGATCAGTCAATTGTTCGACAACTTTTAACCTGTCGTCGCCGAGGGGCTGATCGCCAAAATGATACTCCACTGCCTGGTTGGCACCCCATTCGAGACTGCTGATAGTCACAGCGTACATGGTGTCCAGTGACTGTTGAAAGTCACCAATCTGCTCCAGAACCTGCAGCGAATCCTCTGCGTCGGAAATGCGTTGAGATTCGAGGGCTCGCCGCAACTCTTCCGCGTTGGAAATGCGCTGGGATTCAAGGGCCCCCTGCAACTCGTTGTTTTGCGACTGAATTTCTTGCAAGCTTTGTTCCGTTTGCCAGTAAAGCCATGCAAAGATGATTGTGGTAACAGTCAGCACCACCGCGGCGACACGCATGAATCCCGGTGATGCTTTCTCGTCCGGTATCGGCAATTCGTCGGTTTCTTCCGCTGGCGACGGTCGGATTTCATCGGCAATCCGTGTGGAGATGGCTTCGTAGCTATCGAGAATGTCGCGGTGAATGATTGCCCGTTGCTGCTCAAACAAGTCCTGAATGAGAATTCTGAGATTCTGATCCGCTGTCTCGAGTGCAGCAAACTCGCCGCTGGTTTCGTTGGTCGCCGGCGCTTGTTCGCCTGACTGTTCCAGCTTTTCATCACCAATGATATGTAATGACTTCAACACTTTGGAAACTTCGACAGGCGCGACCTCTTTCGGCAACACGCCGACAGCGCCCAGGGCACGAGCCTGGCCGACGTATACTTCACCTTTCTTGGAGGTGTACATCATGATCGGAATGGTCGCCGTTTCTGGATTTCTCTTTATGGCTGATACT
>JAOTXY010000126.1 GCA_029862125.1 Gammaproteobacteria bacterium
CAGACTTGTTAATACGCTGTAAGTTCTGGCGCAATCTTTCAAGCCGGACTTCACTGCTATCGAGCGCGTCGAGTTCAATTTTCTCGTATTGCTGAAGCAGGTGTGCCGTCTTTCCGCCAGGCGCCGCACAGGCATCGAGCACACGTGCTCCCGATTTGCAGTCCAGCAACAATGCGGCAATTTGTGCCGCGGCATCCTGGACGCTCAGAAGACCCTGCTCAAATCCTGGTAGCTGGCTGACCTCGCAGGGGGACGATAGCTCGATCGCAGTGGCAACGGTACTGTGCTGGCTGGCCTCTATTCCTGCAGAGCCTAACGTGGTTATGACATTATCGATCGATGTCTGCCGGGTATCGACACGCAGCGTCATCGGTGAGCGATTGTTGCCCTCGATTAACACCCGTTCAGCCTGCTCCCCCCAGTCGCGCCGAATTCGGGACATGATCCAGTCCGGGTAAGCTTGCGTCGGCGAGCTACTGTCCAATTCAATCCTGTCACGAATCACACCCCGCAGTAGCGCGTTAACCAGGCCTCGTGCCCAGGATTTTTTTTGCGCCAATGCGAGCTTGACGGTTTCATTTACCGCCGCGTGAGGCTCGGTACTCATGACTAACAGTTGGTAAAGACCCAGTATCAGGATAACTTCGATATCGCGATCACGCGCCCGAAGCGGTTTTTGCAGCCGGCTAGCAAGAAGCGTTGACAGCGCGAAATACCAACGACAAAAACCAAACACGAGTTCGCGGCTTAGCGCGAGGTCTCGCTTTTCAAGCGCCAGCGACTGGTACCAATCACTGTTGAATACTTCGTCAAGGGAACGACCCTGATCAAGAACCTGCAGGATAGCCTGGACAGCGATCCAGCGTGGATTGGCGGAATTTTTCACGGCTTACCCAACGAACACCCGCTCAGATTCCTGGCATTTAATGCCTGCGCTGCGCTGCATTTATTGCGCCCTGAAAACTGCAGCTCGGTCAGCTGCAGCACTCCCTGACCACAACTGATGTAAATACCATCTGCATCATGTGCTACGACATAACCCGGTGTTCCCGGCTCGAAATCCGCATTTATCCCGGCAGACCAGAGCCGCAGATTTTCATTATCGAGAAAGGTATAACTGACCGGCCACGGATTGAAGGCGCGAATCTCCCTCAGCAACTCCTGCGCAGGCTTGTTCCAGTCAACCTCGGCCTGCTGTTTTGTCAGCCGGGGGGCATAGGTGGCTAGCGAATCGTCCTGATCCTGTGCCTGCTGTAATGCCTGCTCGGTGTTGTCGAGTGACTCCAGCAACAGCTCGGCGCCCAGGGTTGCCAGTGAATCATGCAGGTCGGACGCATTCCAGGAGGGATCGATTGCGACTGAGCGACTCGCAATCATTGCACCGGTATCCAGTCCCTGGTCCATCTTCATCAGGGTCACCCCACTGCTTTCATCGCCGGCTAAAATAGCCTGCTGTATCGGCGACGCACCACGCCAACGGGGTAACAGTGAAGCGTGTATATTGATACAACCCAGGCGTGGAGTCTCAAGCACGACCGGCGGCAATAGAAGACCGTAGGCTGCGACTACCATCAAGTCGGCGTTTAGTGCGCGCAAATCGTCGAGCGCGCTGCCCTCGCTGAAACTGGTCGGTTGAAAAACAGGCAGGTCATGCTCAAGCGCGAATTTCTTGACCGGGCTTTGCTGCATTTTTCGGCCGCGTCCTGCGGGACGATCCGGCTGGCTGTAGACCGCAACAATCCGATGCTCACTGCGCAGCAGTGATTCAAGTGCCGGAACTGCAAATTCCGGAGTACCCGCGTAGATTATCCTGAGCATTAAACGAGGGAAGCTAGTTTGCCTGCTGCTTCAGGGATTTAACCAGCTTGCTGCGAATGCGGTTACGTTTGAGGTTGGAAAGGTAGTCGACAAAGAGCTTGCCTTCGAGATGGTCCATCTCGTGCTGAATGCAAACCGCCTCGATTCCGTCAGCATCAAATTCCGCAACCTCGCCATTTTCATTATATGACCGCACTTTAATATGTTCGGCGCGCCGGACCTTTTCATAGAACCCGGGCACCGACAGGCAGCCTTCATCGGTTTCCTCTTCACCATCCGCCTCCAGTATTTCCGGATTGATCAGGCACCTGGGCTGGTTACGCCCTTCAGAGACATCCATAACCAGCAGGCGGATGTGCCGATCGACCTGGGTTGCAGCGAGCCCGATACCCGGTGCTTCATACATGGTTTCGAACATATTGCTGACTAAAAGCCTGAGTTCATCATCGAACTCGGTAACTGCTTTGGCAACCGTTCTGAGGCGAGGATCGGGGAAATGTAAAATATTTAATAAGGCCATAGTGAAATACTTCAAGAAAAGTTATAGCTAGTTGTTCCAAGTTAATGATTATATTAGTTTCTTCCCATCTAAAAAGCTTGTAGTCGGTTTTTTTTAGTCTACAATCCATCAATCAATACCGCATTTTCAGGGGTTTCTATGCCTATTATCAACAATAGACAGCTTGTAAAGGGAATAATTCTGCTCTCGGGTATGTTGCTAATAGCCGCCTGCGTGAAACCGCCCGAGCCCTACGCGGTTGTTTACAAGGAAGAAAAAGCACCCGAAGTTATCACGGTCAAAGCTGATATTCCGGAGCCCATCGCCGAGCCGGTAGCAGAACCGGCAGAAACAGTCGTATATGAAGCGGAATTTCCAGAAACCTACATTGTACAGGAAGGCGATACGCTATGGGACATCTCAACGGTATTCCTGCGCGATCCCTGGTTCTGGCCGGAAATCTGGTTTAAAAATCCACAGGTGGAAAACCCGCATCTGATTTACCCCGGCGACACCCTGGCAATTATCTACGTTGGCGGCCAGCGTAAAGTTCAAATCCTTTCTCGTGGTGAAGATGGATCGGTGCTGTCGCAAACCTCCGACGGGCTCAAGATTGTCAAAATCAATCCCAGGGTTCGCTCACAATCTATCGATGCCACGATTCCCTCGATTTCGGTTGATTCAATTCGCCACCTGATCGAGCGCCCGCTAGTTGTCGACGCAGACACGCTGAATAAATCCGCGTACGTTTTAACCAGTTTTGATGACCACCTGATCAACAGTATCAACGATAAACTCTACGTGCGTAATCTCGATACTTCAAACGGCATCGGCCGTTATCAGATTTATCGACCCAACCGCCCGCTGTTTGACCCGATTACCGACGAGCTGCTGGGTTACGAGGCCCTATATGTCGGCGAATCCAAGCTGTTACTGCGTGGCGACCCGGCCACGGTACGCGTCACCAGTTCGGACCGCGAAATTCTTCGCGACGACCGCATTATGCCAACGGATAACACCAGTTTTGAGCGTGATTTCTACCCCAGGCCACCCAGCACCGAAGTGAGTGGTAAGATCGTTTCACTGCTGGATGCGATATCGCAAACCGGCGTCTACCAGACGATTGCGATCAACCTCGGGCAACGAGATGGCCTCGAAAGTGGAAATATCCTGCGCATACGCAGGGCCGGTGAGATCGTCCGTGACCTCAACGAGGAAGATCCCAGATTTCGTGTCAAACTGCCCGATGAATCGGTCGGCATGGCGATGGTTATTCGCTCGTTCGAGAAAATCAGCTATGCGCTGATTATGGAAGCCGACATCCCGATCAACATCAGGGATTACGTCGAATCTCCATAGCCGGGTAATCCTGTCCACACTTGCTGGCATCAGGCATACGCCTGGTGCTATAGTGTTCGGGTCTGCAAAAGGAAAATGGAGACCCAAATGCAAAAGGATTTGCTGGCCGATTATCTGCACCTCTACCATAGCTTCGGACCCCGACGCAAATGCCTGTTGGCTTTGCTTGCACAATTCGCAGGAAACCCTGCACGGATTCGCCGCAGCAGCATCAGCTCACTCATGGCGGCAGGTTTAAACCACGACACAATCCGTAAAGTCAGAGCGGGGCAGCATCCCCAGGTCGCGCGGGATCTGGACTGGGCCGAATCTCACCACAATCACCTGGTCTGTTTCGACGACGGCGCCTACCCCGAGTTACTGCGTCAAATCAATGATCCTCCGGCGCTACTTTACGCCAGTGGCGATATAAGCCTGCTGCATGAACCACAGATCGCGATCGTTGGCAGTCGTCACTGCACGCCGGGTGGTGCTCAAAACGCCTATGATTTCTCTGCGCAGCTTGCCGCGGCCGGCTTCACCATCACCAGCGGTATGGCGCTTGGCATTGATTCAGCAGCCCATCGTGGCTCCCTGGATTGTGCTGGCAAAACCATCGCCGTAACCGGGACCGGGATTGACCTGACTTATCCCAGGCAAAACCAGGAACTTGCCCGGGATATTCTCGGGCAGGGTTTGATCGTGTCAGAATTTACCCTGGGTACCCATGCACGACCCGCAAATTTTCCGCAACGCAATCGCATTATCAGCGGTCTTGCCCTGGCAACACTGGTCGTTGAAGCAGCCCGGCGCAGCGGCTCGCTAATCACGGCACGTCTTGCGGCCGAACAGGGACGCGAAGTGCTGGCGGTTCCCGGATCGATCCACAATCCGCAAAGCGGCGGCTGTCACCAACTGATTCGCGATGGTGCCGCAATTGTTGAAACCCCGGGAGACGTTACTGCAGAGCTTACCGGGCTAGCCGGCTTTATTATTGATCAACAAACTATGAGATCGGTTGATCACGACACCCGGCTCGATCTCGAGCATGGAAACCTGCTTGAATTGATCGGATACGACCCTGTGAACTGTGACATACTTGTGCAACGCAGTGGCTTGACCATCGACAAGCTTTCATCCATGCTACTGGTACTCGAAATTAATGATTTCATTCAATCGGCACCTGGCGGCTGCTTTGTCAGGATCTAAACTGAGGTACTCATGAAAGAAGGCGTTATAGACGTGCTGATGTACATATTCTCAAGCTATGCGGACCAGGATGAAAACCTGCCTGAAGATCGTGATGGCATTGATGCTGATTTACGTGCCGCCGGCTTCGAGCCACTGGAAATCGAAAAGGCTTTCGAATGGCTGGATGGCCTGGCACAGGTCGAGGACGACACTGCCATGGACCAATCCGAAATTGCCACCCGGGTACTGGCCCAGGAAGAATGTGCGCGCCTCGCCTACAACGCCCAGGGATTTTTACTGTTTCTCGAGCAATCGGGTGTGCTTACTCCACGACTACGTGAAATGGTCATCAATCGCGTCATGGCACTCGAGTCTGATTCTGAAGTAGATATCGAGGAATTGAAGTGGATAGTAATGATGGTGTTATTCAATAGTTCAGAAGAGCAGGATGAAAACGCTTTGATGCACTATGAAGATATCGTATTTGCGGATCAACCCGCCGTATTTCACTGAGTACGGATTGTGTCAATACTAGTGCTCTTTCAACATTATAATTGCGAGTTCAGTAAGCTTGTCAACGTTCACGGTAAGGCGCGCCTCGCAGGCAATGGCCACACCCTTGTCAAGAGGCGCAACGCAGTCCGTGGGCGTTGACAAGCTTACCCGAGGGGCGTCCCTGTGCTGTTTCGCAACCGCGTTGCAGTGCTCGACAAGGGAAGACCCAAAGCATTCGCTTCGCTCATGGGGCCAGCTTTGGCCCTTGCGCTTCGCACTGCGCCTTGTTGCGAAACAGCACAGGGACGCTGAATCCGTAATTATAATGTTGAAAGAGCACTTAGCGGACCAGTATCACTAAATGGCCAGCCACCTAGTCATCGTAGAATCTCCAGCTAAAGCAAGAACCATTGAAAAATACCTCGGTAAAGACTTCAAGGTTCTGGCTTCGTATGGACATGTGCGGGATTTAGTCCCCAAGGAAGGCGCTGTCGAAACCGACAATGGCTTCAAAATGAATTACTCGCCGGTCGAGCGCAATCAGAAGCACATTGCCAACATAAAGAAAGAACTGAAAAAAGCGGATTCACTTTACCTGGCAACTGACCCGGATCGCGAAGGTGAGGCTATCTCGTGGCATTTGTACGAATTGCTCAACGAAAAGAACCTGATGAAGAACAAGCGCGCCTACCGGGTCGCTTTCTACGAGATTACCAAGCAGGCGGTTTCCGAAGCGATTGCGCATCCGCGTGAAATTACCATGGACCTGGTAAACGCGCAGCAGGCACGACGTGCACTCGATTACCTGGTGGGATTCAACCTGTCGCCGCTGCTGTGGCGTAAAATTCGACGTGGATTGTCGGCAGGACGAGTACAAAGCCCGGCCCTGCGCATGATCGTAGAGCGTGAGCTCGAAATCGAAGCATTCAACCCCCAGGAATACTGGAGCATCGAATCGGACAACAGTTTTGAAGGTGAGGGTTTCAGCGCCAAGCTTAACCTGTTGGGCGGCGAAAAGGTCAAACAGTTCACCATCACTAATGCTGACCAGGCAAACGACGCATACCGCAAGCTCAACGACGCCGCACAGGGCAAGTTGCGCGTTGATAAGGTTGAAAAGAAACAGCGTAAGCGCAACCCGGCAGCGCCCTTTACGACTTCCACGCTACAACAGGAAGCAGCACGCAAACTGGGGTTTGGCGCACAACGTACCATGCGTACCGCACAGAAACTTTACGAAGGCATCGATATTGGCGCCGGCCAGGTTGGTCTTATTTCCTACATGCGTACCGATTCGGTAACGCTTTCGCAAGACGCACTGCTTGAAATCCGCGAGTTTATCGCTGATAAATTTGGCGAGAACAACCTGCCGGAAACACCGCGTGAGTATAAAACCAAGTCCAAGAATGCCCAGGAAGCACATGAAGCGATTCGCCCCACCAGCGCACGCAATGAACCTTTCAAGATCAAGGAGCATCTCGGCGACGATGAATTCCGTCTTTATAGCCTGATCTGGAAACGCACCATGGCTTGCCAGATGATTCACGCAACGCTGGACACCGTATCGGTCGATCTCGCCTGTGGCAGCGACAACACTTTCAGGGCGAATGGTTCAACGATTCGCGATCCGGGTTTCATGCGCGTTTATATAGAGGACAAGGACGAGCCCAAGAAGGACGACAACAAGGAGAACTTGTTACCACCACTTGCAGAGGGTGACCTGGTTGATTTGCATGAAATCAGGCTGGAACAGCATTTCACCGAGCCGCCACCCCGTTTCAGCGAAGCCTCGTTGGTTAAAACACTGGAAGAATATGGCATCGGTCGGCCGTCGACCTATGCGTCGATTATCACCACCCTGCTCGATCGGGAATATGTCGAACTGGAAAGCAAGCGTTTTCATCCGACCGACGTCGGTCGTGTAGTGGCGCGATTCCTGACCCAGCATTTCACGCGCTACGTCGATTACGATTTTACCGCGCAGCTTGAAGATACACTCGATGAAATCTCGCGTGGTGAAGCGGAATGGTTGCCGCTGATGGAAGAATTTTGGACGCAATTCAAGCAGCAGGTCGATGACAAGATGGAAAATGTCAGCCGCGACGAGGCTATCCAGGCACGCCAACTCGGGGTAGATGAAAAATCAGGCAAGCCGATTTCAGTACGCATGGGGCGCTACGGACCTTTTGTACAAATCGGTACCCGTGAGGATGAAGAGAAACCCCGCTTTGCCGGTCTCAGACCAGGCCAGAAGATGGATTCGATCACGCTCGAGGAAGCGCTGGAGTTGTTCAAACTGCCGCGTGAGCTAGGCGAATCGCCGGAAGGTGAAAAAATTAGTGCCAACATCGGTCGCTTCGGTCCCTATATCAAATACGATAACAAGTTTGTCTCGCTCAAGGCGAGTGAAG
>JAOTXY010000127.1 GCA_029862125.1 Gammaproteobacteria bacterium
GGCACCCATCATCTGCAGTGGTTGTATTACCCGTTGCATCGGCCGGGATGAAAGCGAGCTGTCACCGATCAGTCGCGAGTCGAAGTTCTGCCCGGCAAGCAGGCCAAGCAACAGTCTCATCGCGGTACCTGAATTCCCCATGTCAAGGTCGTTGTCAGGTTCATTGAGGCCATGCAAACCAGCGCCGATTATCCTGACCTGGTCCTGGCTACGCTCGATTGAAACTCCCATTTGTTGGAATGCCTTAATCGTATTAAGACTATCTTCACCTTGTAGAAAACCGGATACCTGGCTGGTACCTTCGGCTATGGACGACAGGATGATCGAACGGTGAGATATCGATTTATCACCGGGTACGCGAATAACGCCCTTTACACTGTTTCCGGGCCTGCAAATAAATTGCGTCATTAACAGTTGCCGATCAATGAATCGCGTTCCGACTTGGCTTTGCCGAATAATTTTAACAATTCATCAGCATCACCGGCACTAATCGCCGCTGCAACGCGGTCGAGTTCCTGCTGGTATTGCTCAATCAAGCCCACCAGGGCGTCGCCATTCGCAATACAGACATCGCGCCACATCACCGGGTCGCTGGATGCGATACGAGTAAAATCCCGGAATCCCCCGGCAGCAAAACGAAAAATCTCGTCGTGGTCGTTTAAACCTGACAGGTAATGCACCAGGGCATAGGCGAGCATATGCGGCAAATGCGAAGTGGCCGCGAGTACCTTGTCATGATGTTCCACGCTCAGGTACTCGATAATTGCACCGCATTCATGCCACATGGCTTCTATTATCGAGGTTGCATCCTGGTCGGTCTGATTTAGCGGTGTCAGAATAACGCGGCGGTTTTGATACAGGCTTGCAAAACCCGCTTCGACACCGCTCTGCTCGGTACCGGCAATTGGATGACCGGGCACAAAACGCGAAACCAGTTCTCCTAGTTCGGCAGTTGCCGCGGCCACGACCGAACCCTTGGCACTGCCGACGTCGGTGATTACCGCAGCCTTGCTAATCGTAGGTTTCAGTTCTGCAAATACCGGTCGCATCGCGCCCAACGGCACCGCAACGACGATAACATCGGCACCTTGCACGCAGTCTTGTATTGAAGATTCGAAGCCATCGATAACTCCGAGTTCAACGCCCTTCTCCAGGTTTTCCCGGTTGCGGCCATATCCGATTACCTGCCCGACAGCGCCCGCCTGCTTCAGCGCTAGCGCTAGCGAACTGCCAATGAGCCCCACGCCAATTATCGCGAGTTTATCGATCATAATATGTCTTCCAGTATTGCGAACATCTTTTCAAGTTGGGGTTTACTACCGACACTTATGCGCAGAAAGTCCGGCATATTGTAATTCGCAACCGGTCTCACGATAACGCCACGTTCCAGTAATGCCTGGTAAATCTGCGCGCTGTTATCACCAAATCGCACCGTCAAGAAATTCCCTGACGACGGGATATAGTCGATTCCTCGTTCACCAAACCAGTTCTGCATTAATTGTAATCCCTGCTGATTCGAGCGTCGGCTTTGATCGACAAATGCTTCATCATCGAGTGCGCACCGGGCAGCGGCCAATGCCAGGCTATTACCGTTGAACGGTTGCCTGACGCGATTGAATAGATCGCAAAGTTCGGGACTGGATACCGAGTAACCGATACGCAAGCCTGCAATACCATAAATCTTGGAAAAGGTCCTTGTCACAATTAAATTGGGATGTCGATCCAGCCACTGCATCGAATCCGGATACTGCACCATATCAACATACTCGAAATAGGCTTCATCGATGACAATCGCGATGTGATCGGGCACTTGTTCGATAAACGACTTGAGAGCATTGCTCTCCAGCCAGGTCCCGGTCGGATTGTTCGGATTAGCGATGAAAATCAGGCGTGTTCTATTCCCGATTAAAGCCAGCATTGCATCCAGGTCGTGGCCATAAGGCTGCGCTGCATCCGGGCTGAAGGCGTCGGCCACTTTTGCCTGCGCGCCGCAAGCCTGGGTAACCATCGCGTAAACCATGAAAGCGTATTGTGAATAGATGGCTTCCGCGGTGCCGTCGAGGAAACTCCGCGCTACCAGGTCCAGGACATCGTTGGAACCATTACCAATGGTGATCTGGTTTTCCGCAATTCCCAGTTTTTGTGCAAGCCTTTGTTTCAGGTAAAAAGCGTTTGCATCTGGATACAGTTCTACATGCTCGCTCGCCCGGGCCAGTACCTCTTGCACCATGGGTGAGCATCCCAGCGGGTTTTCGTTCGAGGCAAGCTTTATTGCATCGCTAATACCAAGTTCGCGTTCCAGCTCTTCGACAGGCTTACCCGGTGAATAAGGGTGCAATCGCTTGATTTGCACCAGCGCGGAATCAATAACAGACATTAGAGTGAAGCTTTTGGGTATGAACCTAGTATTTTAAACAACGCGGCCTGCTGTTGCAGCTCATTTAACGCTGCGGTAACGTTTTTATCATCCTGGTGACCATCGATATCGATAAAAAATACGTAAGCCCACTTGTGTCCCTGCGCCGGCCTGGACTCGATCTTGTTCATGCTGATGCCGTGATCCGCGAGCGGTTGCAATAATCCCAGCAGCGCGCCTGGCACGTTCTTGGTTGAAATCAACAGTGAAGTCTTGTCGTTACCGCTGGCGCCGACATCCTGGCCACCGATAATCACGAAGCGCGTGGTATTGTCAGACAGGTCTTCGATATTTTCGAAGCAAATCTTTAACCCGAATATTTCCACTGCAGGCAAGCCGCAGATAGCGGCTGCATCGCTCTCGACGCTTGCCAGTCGTGCCGCTTCCGCGTTACTGCTGACTGGAGTCCGTTCAATCCCCGGGAAATTCTGGTCAAGCCAGCGACGACACTGGGCAAAAGACTGCTGGTGCGAGTAAATGTGCTTGATCTGCGATACATCCTGCGATTTGGAGGCGAGATGATGATGGACTCGGATCTCGACTTCACCACAAATCTTGAGCTTGGAATCCATGAACATATCAAGCGTGTGGCTGATCACGCCCTCGGTCGAATTTTCAACCGGAACCAATCCATAGTTGGCATGCCCGGATTCGATCGAATTAAATACATCCGGAATGCTGCTCATGGGTACCGTCGAAACCGAATGGCCGAAGTGCTTGAGTGCGGCACTCTGGGTAAAAGTGCCCTCGGGTCCCAGGTAGGCAATTTTCAAGGGCTGTTCCAGGGCCAGGCAGGCCGACATGACTTCCCGGATCAGGCGGCCGACTTCTTCGTCGCTGAGTGGTCCCTGGTTTAACGATTTGAGTCGGCTAATGACCTGGGCTTCACGGTCGGGTCGGAAAAAATCAACGCCCTCGTCCAGCGCCTCGCTCAGCTCCCGTTTGACAGCGGCGACATCAACCGCACAACTGGCGCGTTGATTGAATAGTTCGAGTAGTTGCTCATCGATCGTGTCGATGCGTTTGCGAAGTTTTTCCAATGCATCATCATTCATGGATGCATTTTAACCCTCACTGTCTGGGCTGTCATCGACGCTGGCCGCAACGGGTTCGATTTGTACCAATTGCTCTTCCTTGCCCAGGCGAATCAAGGTAACTCCCTGGGTGTTACGACCCATTACCGATATATCCTCTATCGGGGTGCGCACCAGGGTGCCGCTGTTACTGATCAGCATGACTTCCTCATCGCCGGTTGTTTTGATTGCACCAACAACACGTCCGTTACGGGGAGTCGTCTGGATCGATATAACGCCCTGTCCACCCCTGCCCTGAACCGAAAAGTCCTCGATTCGAGTGCGCTTACCATAGCCATTTTCAGTCGCAAACAAGATTTGTCCGTCGCCGTTATCGACCGCAATCAGCGAAATCACTTCATCCCCGGGTTTAATCTTGATACCCCGCACACCGGCCGCGGTTCTACCCATTGCGCGTACGTTGTTCTCGTCGATACGTATGCCTTTACCAGCACTGGTAAATAACATCAGGTCTGACTTACCAGCAGTTAACTGGACGCCTATCAAGCTGTCTTCATCGCGCAGATCAAGGGCGATAATGCCGTTGGCCCGCGGGCGCGAAAAGTTGGATAGCGAAGTTCGTTTGACTTTGCCGCTCGCGGTAGCGAAGAAGATAAACCGGTCTTCAGGATATTCCCGTACCGGCAGGATTGCAGTAATACGTTCGTTCTCTTCCAGTGGCAGTAAATTCACCATAGGTCGTCCACGTGCGGTGCGGCTACCGATCGGTAGCTGGTAGACTTTTTGCCAGTAAACTTTGCCGCGCGTGGAAAAACACAATAACGTGTCGTGGGTCGAGGCCGAGAACATCTGCTCGACAAAGTCTTCGTCTTTCACCTTGGTAGCGGCCTTGCCCCTGCCACCGCGACGCTGCGCCGAGTAAGATTCCAACGGTTGCGCCTTGGCATAACCGAGATGCGAAATCGTTACTACCACATCTTCCTCGCTGATCAAATCTTCAACCGTCAGGTCGGAATGATCGATAATGATGTCGGTACGCCGGGGATCTGAAAATTCTTCCCTGATCTCTTCAAGTTCGCGCCTGATTTCCTGCTTGAGTCGCTCATCCCGATTTAATATATCCAGTAAATCTTCAATTTTTTCGAGGATTTCCCGATACTCGGCAATAATCTTGTCCTGTTCCAGTCCGGTCAATTTGTGCAAACGCAAATCCAGAATCGCCTGCGCCTGCTTCTCGGTGAGATGATATTTATCACCTATCAAGCCGTAGTTGTCACCAACCGATTCCGGCCTCGAGGAATCTGCACCGGCGCGCTTCAGCATTTCCGTCACCACGCCCGGTGCCCAGGGTTTATCGAGTAGCCCGGCCTTGGCAACCGCCGGACTCGAAGAGCCCTTGATCATCTCGATGATTTCATCGATGTTGGACAGTGCTACCGCTAAACCTTCAAGAATATGGGCACGGTCACGTGCCTTGCCCAGGTCGAATACCGTGCGTCGGGTAACGACTTCGCGTCGATGTACCAGGAAGGCTTCGAGAATTTGTTTTAAATTCAGCAGCCGCGGTTGTCCATTGACCAGTGCAACCATGTTGATGCCGAAAACATTTTGCATCTGGGTTTGCTTGTACAGGTTGTTCAATACCACGTCGGCAAGCTCCCCGCGACGCAGCTCGATGACCATGCGCATGCCATCCTTGTCGGATTCGTCACGCAGGCCGGTAATACCCTCGAGCCGTTTTTCCTTGACCAGTTCGGCAATTTTTTCCAGCAGGCGCGCCTTGTTGACCTGGTAGGGTAATTCAGTAACGATAATGCTTTGCCGCCCCGACTTGTCCTCTTCGTAGTGGGTCTTGGCACGCAGGTAAATCTTGCCTTTGCCGCTGCGATAAGCTTCACGAATTCCCCTGGCGCCGTTGATGTGTCCCGCGGTTGGGAAATCGGGACCCGGTATGGATTCCATCAAACGCTCGATATCGGCTTCCGGTTCGTCGATCAGAAAGATACAGGCGTTGACGACTTCGGCCAGGTTGTGCGGTGGGATATTCGTTGCCATGCCAACGGCAATTCCGGACGATCCATTGATCAACAGGTTCGGAACCCGGGTCGGCAACACCATGGGTTCGTGTTCCGACTCATCGTAGTTGGGCAAGTAATCGACTGTTTCCTTGTCGAGATCAGCCAACAACTGGTGCGCGATTTTCGACATCCGCACTTCGGTATAGCGCATTGCTGCCGGTGAATCTCCGTCGACGGAGCCGAAGTTACCCTGTCCATCGACCAGCATGTGGCGCATGGCGAAGGGTTGCGCCATTCGCACTATGGTGTCATAGACCGCGGTATCACCATGCGGATGGTACTTACCAATGACGTCACCCACGACCCTGGCAGATTTCTTATAGGCTTTGTTATAATCGTTGCCGAGCACACTCATCGCGTACAGGACGCGTCGATGAACCGGCTTGAGACCATCGCGAACATCGGGCAAGGCACGCCCGACGATGACGCTCATCGCGTATTCGAGATACGATTGACGCATCTCGTCTTCCAGATTGACGGGGAAAATTTCCTTGGCAATATCAGCCATAAAAATTGTTACTCAGTGCTTAAGAATGTCGCAGGAATGATTTATTTCGAATCTGCGCGATTTTATCACAAACCCAAGGGTTAACACTACTGATAAGATCGCCTCGTCAGCGCTGAAATACGCGGATTTGAGCGTTTTCCACCTTCAGATAGCTGAATCCCCGACATCTGGTGACAGGATCGTCAATATTCGTTTTCAGAGGTTAATTAATCTTGTAAGGTTCGGCTATGCAGCAGCGCTATCAAATCCTCCAGCCTGAATGGATAGTCACGGTGAACTCGAGCTTCGAGGTACTGCAGGATTACGCCGTCGTTATCGAAGACAATCGCATCCTGAGTCTGACCAGCGTTGACGAGATTGGCGATCTTCCCTTATATGAGCAAGCCGAACTGATCAGCTTACCGGACTGCGCACTGCTGCCCGGCCTGGTGAATAGCCACACCCATGCGTCGATGAGCCTGTTTCGCGGTATCGCCGACGACTTACCCCTGATGGAATGGCTAAGCGAACATATCTGGCCAGCCGAGGCGCGCTGGGTAGATTCCGAGTTCGCTGCCGATGGATTCAAACTGGCGGCAGCCGAAATGATTCGTTCCGGCACTACCTGCCTGAGCGACATGTTTTATTTTCCCGATGAAATTGCTCGCTGTGCCCAGAAAATTGGAATGCGTAGCGTGGTTGGTTTGATCGTACTCGACTTCCCTAGTCCATGGGCAAAGACCGCCGATGAATATCTGCACAAAGCACTCGCGGTACACGATGAAATTCGGGAATTTTCGCTGGTTAGCAGTGCACTGGCGCCGCACGCACCCTATACCGTATCGGACGAATCGTTGCGCCAAATTGCGATGTATAGCAACGAACTCGATGTTCCGGTTCATATGCACCTGCACGAAACAGCTGCAGAAGTGGCAGAAGCACAACAGAATAATGGTCAGCGCCCCCTGGAAAGGCTGGATCAGCTCAATCTTTTGAACTCAAACCTGATTGCAGTGCATATGACGGAACTGGATGAATTCGAGATCGAACGCGTCGCGGAAGCCGGGGTAAATGTTGCGCACTGTCCCGAATCAAACCTCAAGCTGGGCAGTGGAATCTGCCCGCTTGCAAGCTTACTTGAAAAGGACGTCAACGTATGTCTGGGTACCGATGGTGCAGCCAGCAACAACGATCTCGATCTGCTGGGTGAAATGCGTACCGCCGCGATGCTGGCCAAAGGCAGCAGTGGCAATGCCAGTGCCTGTAATGCGCGACAGGCTATCGAAATGGCAACCATTAATGGCGCCAGGGCTTTAGGAATGGCAGACCGAATCGGTAGTATCGAGGCGGGTAAGTGCGCAGACTTGATTGCCATCAACCTGGCCAGCCTGAATACTCAGCCCCTCTACGAACCGGTAGCCCAGATCGTATATGCCGCAGCCAGTCGCCAGGTTTCACACGTCTGGATCGACGGTGTTGCCCAGCTCAGAGATTTTGAGCTGTGCAACCTGGACGGCGATGAAATTATAGCCAGGGCGTCATCCTGGGCCCGCAAAATCAGGAACTAGTGATGTCAGTCGAGACAAATGTGGACCCGCTTGAGATCGATAAATTCCAGTCGATTGCGAGCCGTTGGTGGGACCCCGAAAGCGAATTCAAACCCCTGCACCAAATAAATCCTCACAGGGTATCCTATATCGAGCAACAGGCGGCCGGGCT
>JAOTXY010000128.1 GCA_029862125.1 Gammaproteobacteria bacterium
AGGTGGTGTTAGGTGCCTATATTGGGTCGAACTCGGCTGCTGGTGTATATGATTTCAATGGCAGCTTTCTCGTAAGGAGACGCTCAATTGGCTGGGCCAGGAGTCAATCTTCGGCCAGTTTCAGACACTCAGTTAAAAGCTGAAATCAATCGACATTGGCAACTTTGATTTCGTCAAGATCACCCTGCTACAGGACTACCGTCAGACTGGTTAACAAAAGGTGCGCTGGAAGGAATGGTTCCACCACCCTCTGGATTAATTGAGCAGGAGAAATCTAAGGGGGCTGCTCTCGCTGATTATTCTTAATCTCTTGATTCGGAGTTCAAATCCCCGATGATCCACTATTCACAAAACATGCATCATGCGACTTTTTACCTTCTCGACTTACAGCTCTCATGCATTGTTAAATCGAGGAAATTCTCTTTCCTTTGATCTTTGGCAAAGTTTTACAATGCAGTAGTGTTACGCTACTAAATTGTACTGTTTTTCAAGTCGTGTTAATTACGGGATACGATCAACTAACGAAATAACTTCTGCGGGGAACAATTAAATGAAGAGGAAATTTTGCGCCTGGAAATGGCTACTATGGTCAGTGACCTTATTGACGCTGATGTCAAAACTGGCCGTTGCTGAAGATTGTCCAGCTGATATCAAAGCCGTTACAAGTTCGGATGCAGAAGTGCCCGTCGAAGTACTTGCTCATCACGTAACACCGTTAACCAGGTGTGAGCTGAAAGTCGAAGCACAGGCATGGCTTTTGTTGTTGCAGAAAAAAGCCAAAGAAATCAGCGATGCTGAAGTTGCGGCCCTCTACAAGAAGGAAGAAATTAAAAAGACTAAGAAAGCCGAGAATGCACTGGAAGAGATGCAGGAAGCAAAAGAAGAAGCAGACCGAGAGGAGACAAAGGAGGCAACACAGGAAGCAAAAGAAGCTTTGAAGGAAGCCAAAGAGGCTGAAAAGAAAGCAACTCAGGATACTGCCGTACAGGAAGCGATTGAGACTGCGAAGCGCAAGGTTGAAGAAGAAGGGGAGGTTGTCACCGCAGCAGACAAAACAACGGAAGCTAAGGCTGATCTTAAAACAGCATTGGTTAAACATGTCACTGATTTATTGGCAGAAAGAACGGCACTAATCGATCGTTTTAATGTTGTATTGGCAGAATTAAAAGCCAAGGGCGGCGAGACTGAAGAATTTAATGCTTATATCAAGGCGGTATCAGGTATCAAGGTTGATGTGACCGACACGAGTGCAACATGGACAACGATTACCGGCTGGATAATGTCGCCAGAAGGTGGTTTTCGCTGGGCCGTCAACATACTCCAGTTTCTTGTGATTGTGATTGTGTTTTATCTGCTTTCAATTGTTGCAGGAAAAGCTGCTCAAAAGGCATTTTCGAAGTCAAAGCATTTCTCTTCACTATTACGTGATTTTCTGGTTTTAAGTGCACGTAGGCTTGTTCTCTTTATTGGCTTCTTTGTTGGACTGTCTGCGCTAGAAATTAATATAGGGCCGGTGCTGGCTATCATCGGTGCCGCCGGTTTTGTGATTGCATTTGCCTTACAGAATTCGCTCAGTAATTTTGCCAGTGGCATCCTCATGCTGATTTACCGACCATTTGATATTGACGATTGGATTAACGTGGCCGGTGTGCTTGGCAAAGTCGAGTCAATGAATCTTTTATCTACACAGCTGAGAACACCGGATAACCAGCATATTATCGTGCCCAATAATTCGGTATGGGGTGATGTCATTACCAACATTACTGGCATCACAGAGCGTCGTATAGACCTGGTGTTTGGTATCGGTTATAACGATGATATTGATAAGGCGCAGAAGATACTGGAAGAAATTGTAAATAGACATGAGCTTGTTCTGAAACAACCAGAAGCTGTTGTGAAACTTCATGAGCTTGCAGATTCATCGGTTAACTTCATTTGTCGTCCCTGGGTCAAGCCTGACGATTATTGGGACGTGTACTGGGATATTACGCGGGAAGTTAAACGCCGCTTTGATGCTGAGGGTGTTTCTATACCATTTCCACAGCGTGATGTTCATCTCTACCAGAAAACAACGAGCACAACATAAGGCTTCTGTTTCAATATAGCCAAATCTGTAAGACGCAATATAACCCTGGACGAGTGTATGTCTATAGGAATACTAGGGGCGTACTGTAATGGGCCTAATTCTCATTGTTTTTAAGGTTTGGCGAATGTCTTTATTGCGCACTAAGCAGCTCCTGAATATTCAGTTCTAGGCGTCGCTTATGGGTCGTTAGCCGCCACTGAAAAATTGAAACCGAGAGTCTGTATAATTAACCTTATGTGTAAAAATTGGAGGTCAGTAGCGCGGTGAAAATTGTCGCTGTTATTTTCAAATCACTGCTAATTATCGTAATAGGATTTGTAGGTTATCTTTATTTCTCAACACTACTCCCAAATACAGAAGAGATGCGAGAATTTTATTCTAATCGCCAAAACGAATTCGAGACAGAAAATTTAAAAATCATTACGGATCTCAAGGCAGGGCAGCCTATCAATTCGAAAGGAAACAAAGAAATTGGTTATCTCTACGTTCAGGCCATTTTAAAGCCTTCAATATCGATTAAATACTATACACATAGGCGAGGGTTCGGTGTTGGAGCATTTGGAACCGGTGTCGCGTACTTAGAAAATCCTCCGCATAGAATATATTCAAGCCTTGAAGATATGGATAATGATTACAAATCAACGGATGGGTTTGTTGGCTTTGGTACCTTGTCACCCAACTGGTACTATTTTCGCTGGAATACAGATTAAAATGATTGCTCGAAACCAAAAGCCGAGAACTTTTGCCAATACACGGAACGGACATGAAATTATGCTAGTTGGCGGAGCGACTGCGCGCTCTTTGCAACACACGATATTAAACGACTGCATTGGGCACGAAGCAGCCCTCGATTTTTCGATTCTGAGGGTCTCCTTTGGGTCGTTCTCTGCCCCTGAAATAATTGATTTGAGCGTCCGCTATCTCCAAAGGAGACGCTCATAAAGCACCGGTGGGAGTCAATCTTCGGCCATAAGCGGACGCCTGGCTCTCGGACACCGGTTTTCCAGCTTCGCGGCAGCACTAGCACCAGCAGGCCTTTCTTAATCAGCGAATCGGTGACATGAAATGCGGGGGAAATACGGGGACACTATATCTAAATCAAAGGGCCGCCTTAAAAACGATGGCATTTATAACGAGTATACTGTTCTCAGAATTTACCCGCGGCTTGACCCGATACGTCGGATCGGCGGTATTCAGCCTATTGCCACGGAGGCACTTCTGTGTGTAATTACATTGCAACTGCTAATGTGTAATAATTTCTGCCCCCAAGCGGGATTCAATAATAATAGGAGGAGTCAATAATCATGAAAAATGCTATAAAATTCAACGCGTTAGGGTTAGCGATCGTGTTGTCGTCCGTTTTCCCGATTACGGGTCAGGCCCACGACAGTCCAAACGAGGGTCATATCCCGAAAGATGCCAACTACGGTTTCAATGTTATCGGTCGCGATACGCTTGCCGGCGTTGTCGACGGTAACTACACCGATATCTGGTCACACAATGGTTATGCCTATATCGGTACTTTCCAGGACCCGTGTAGCAGCGCTGGCGTCTTCATCGTCGATATGGCAGCCGCCGTCGCCCAGTATCCGGATACCGAGGGTGCGACGGTCGCCAGCATTCGCTCGGCGCCGAATACGCGCATTAACGACGTCAAGGTGCACAGGGTCGGCGATAAGGATGTACTGATCACGACCCAGGAAGCCTGCGGCAAGGATATTCCGGGCGCGGCGATGTCGGGCGGCAATGCGCCGTTCCAGGTAGGCCAGGGCGGAATAAGCCTGTACGATGTAACCGATCCAACCAAGCCGAAAGCGCTGAAGAAGAATTTCCTCGAGTTCGGCGGCGTGCACAACACGTTTGCGTGGACCTGGGAGGGCAAGAGTTATTTGATCGGTACAGCCGACACCTTCGACTTTTTCGATACGTTTTTCGTCGACATCACCAAGCCGCAATCGCCTAAACTGCTGGGCATCACCGGCGCGCTCGACTGGATTCCGCAAGGCGCGAACCTGGATCAGCTCGAAACCGGCTCGTCGGCGGGTATCTTCAACCACGACGTATGGGTCGAAATCATCGATGGCACTCCGACCGCGGTCGTGTCCTACTGGGATCTCGGCTTCGTCACGCTCGACGTGACCGATCCGGTCAACCCATTGTTTCTCGGCGATTCGACCTATCCCGATCCGGAACCGATCGTCGGCGAGCCCTATGAGGGTAACGCGCACGCGGCGGTGTTCGGCGGCAACGGCGACTACATCTTCGCCGGCGACGAGGACTTTTCGCCATCCAGCTTCGGCGTCAACTATGACGGCGTCGATTACGCGGCTGGCATTGCCTTGTTCGGCCCTGATCCCAATACGCTCTCTGGAAATCTCAGCTGGACTGATGGTGAAGGCTGTGCCGTTGGTGATATCCCTCCAGCCACTGGGGTTGATCCGGTCGCACTCATCCAGCGCGGAACCTGTGACTTTTCTCTAAAGGGTTACAACGCAGAGCAGCAGGGGTATGTGGGATTCGTCGTGGCCAACGACGCCGCCCGCGGTGACGCTCTCATCAACATGTCTCTCGGTGCGTTACCGGAGCCCCAGATTCCCGGTGTCTTCGTTGGATATTCCGCCGGTGAAGCCATGAAAGCAGCTTCGGGCCTGGCGGTCGCGACAAGCTCGATCTTCGACGGCTGGGGTTACCTGCACATCATCAACAACACTGGTGGCGATATCACGGTCCCTTCGATGGGCATGGCTAATCCGGCAACGATGACCGTGCCTCAGTTGGGTGAACTCGGCTACTATGCGCCGGCGCAGACCGTCGCGGAGTTTGACGAAAACGGTGATCCTTACGGAACCGCTTTCGGCGACCTGACGATGCACAACATCGAGGCAGACCCGTTGACGCAAGGATTGACGCCGTCTTTCAACGAGGGACCACGGATGTTCGTATCGTGGTATTCGCTCGGCATGCGCGCGCTCGAGTATCGGCCTGGACACTTCCACGCAAATCTCAACGACGAGGGCAGTTACTCGCAAAACGTTCACGAGGTAGGTCGCTGGATAGAGCCGGATGGTGGTTCCAATTTCTGGGGCGTGCATGTCGACCAGATGGAGGTCGATGATGAGCCAGCGCAAGTGATTCTGGCGTCCGACCGGAACAACGGTCTGTACATTTTCACCTTCAGCTGCCTGACGCGGGTTGATGTAGGTGAAGATCCAGCCGATATCCTGTATTGCGACCCAACCACAACGACACCGTAAGGGCCGTGAGGTTAATGGAATCTGTGTTCCTGAGCAATTAGCAGAACCCGGGTGGCGTAATCGCCACCCGGGGGCCATCGGATCGCAACCGATATGACCGCGCGACTGCGTAATTTACTACTCTGCATCGCGTTAGTATCGGGTAACGCCTCGTCCAGCTATGACGCTGCTGTCGTCCCGGCTGAAATCCGGGTCGAGATAGAGAACGGTCAACTAAACCTCGAAGCTCGTGATGCCCCGCTCCATCAAGTCATGCACGAGATCGGTAAAATCGCCGGGTTCCAGACCGTACTGGTCGGTAGCTTTGTCGAACCGCTGCTGGTGAGCGTATCGTTCGAAAACCTGCCGGTCCGCGAGGCGGTCGAGCGCCTGGTCAGGGCCGAGAACCGTATCATCGTTTTTGCGCCTTCCACGGTTGACACGGGCAACAAGGCCATCGCCCAGGTATTACTGCTGCAAGCAGGTACCACGCCTACCGATATGACGTTTGCCGAGAATCAGTCGATCGCGTCCGGCAGTGAAGCGGATGTCCGGGCATACAAGCTGGCGCAACTGGTAGCAATGCTACAACCGGAACAGGTTGAGGAAGTGCGCATCAGAGCAGCGATGGCGCTGGGAAATTTTCAGGATAAGCGCGCCGTAAAGACGCTTGAATCGGCACTCTTCGATAATTTTCCCGCGGTTCGGTTACAGGCAATAAACGCGCTCGGCCGCATCGGTAACGAGCAGGCCTCCGAAGCGTTGATAAATCTCTTGCGGAACGGCGATACGGACGAAGCAGACAAATTGTCCGCCACCCGGGCCCTTTCGTTGCACGATACTTCCAACGCCCGGAATTTCTTTCACGCCGGTGGAAATACTACCGACTCTCATACGGAACCGGACTCGACGAGCGAATCGCTCTCATTAACCGATGCGGATAATAAAAAAGATTAACCAGGTCCCGGGGCCACTGAACCATCGTTCGTATTTTTTGCCACCTGAGCCGATGTGCGTCGTTAGGTAATCGAGCCTGTTATTCTCGGCAGGCACACCATCGCCGCGACCTTCGCCTTCTCGATGATCCGGTCGTTCACTGCTGCGCCGACTCCGGAAGCTCGGTGCGGTTGGAGCAATCAGGTGAAATTCCTTGCCGGTCTTCTAGCTTTGGAAATTTTAGTGACCACTCACTTACTTCCACAGTGAGTGTCTCCTTTGGGTTGTCAGCTCAACCGGTCGACGCAACACATGCATTAAATCGTTCTGCTGGTGTATCAAAGCCTAATGTCTTGCGTGGACGCTCATTTAACTGACGCGCCACTGCATTGAGCTTTGCTTGTGAGTGTACCGATAAGTCAGTTCCTTTTGGAAAATACTGTCTCAACAATCGATTGGTATTCTCATTAGAACCCCGTTGCCATGGACTGCTTGGGTCACAAAAATAGACCTGGATATCGGTGTCTAATGTAAACCGCTGATGATCCGCCATCTCACTGCCACGATCCCAGGTCAATGACTTGTACAACTCGTTCGGCAGTTTATTTGCCTGCTTGATTAGTGCATTGATCACCGCCTCGGTTTCCTTACCGGAGACCTTTGCCAACATCACATAACGGGTATGGCGTTCAACCAGGGTGGCCATAAAGCTATTGTTCGAGCCACAGATGAGATCACCCTCCCAATGGCCAGGCACTTCCCGATCTTCCACCGAGGGCGGCCTTTCCCGTATGGATACAGCCTCAGTTATTTGTCCCAGCCCTTGTCCTTTTAAACGCGCTTTTTGCGGACGACGGATGATCCGTTTGGTCCGAAGATACTGAACCAATTCCTTTCTCAGCGCCCCCCGGGCCTGGATAAACAAACTGCGATAAATGGTCTCGTGCGACACCTGAAGCCTCTCGTTACCGGCATGACCCTTCTTTAGCCAACCAGCAATCTGCTCTGGCGACCAATGGCACTGAAGATTACTGGCTATGATACGACTGAGCTGCAGGTTCCTGGCCAGTTTACAGGGTTTCGGGCGATGTGCTCTATGCCAGGCCACTTTATCCGCCTGAATGGCACGATAACGCTTCAAACCGTAATTTCGATTGATCTCCCGGCTAATGGTCGAGGGTGCTCGGTCAAGTTGACGGGCAATAGCACGCAAGGATAGTCCAACCACTATCCCCCTTGAGATCTCTTCGCGTTCCGAAAGAGTCAGCGCCAGACTGGAGCGATGTGGGTTCGGTGGGCGGATGCCACCGAAGCGCTCAAAGTTCTTGGAAATCGCCGAATGACTGGTTTCAAAGGCACGGGCAATCGTATTAAGCGATTCACCCTGCTGCCAGCGATCCCACATCTCGGCCTTTTCTGA
>JAOTXY010000129.1 GCA_029862125.1 Gammaproteobacteria bacterium
GAGGCCTCGATGGATAACTTCGGATGGACTACTGATCTCGCCGAGGCGATCGCGCAGGCCGAATTCATCCAGGAGAGCGTACCCGAGGTACTGACGCTGAAACAGGGACTTTACAGAATCCTGGGCGATATCGTAGATGCCAACGTGGTCATCGCATCAAGCACGTCGGGGCTGTCGATGACGGATATCCAGGCTGAATGTGCAACCCCCGAACGCACCGTAGTCGCGCACCCATTCAATCCACCCTACCTGCTGCCACTGGTTGAAATGATCGGGGGCGAGAAAACCAGCCCGCATACGCTTGAATGGGGCGAACAATTTTACCGCCATGCCGGTAAGGCACCGCTGGTGATGAAAAAGGAAATACCGGGATTCATCGCCACCCGCCTACAGGAAGCCATCTGGCGTGAAGCGTTGCACATGATCGCCAACGGTGAGGCTACCGTCGAGCAGATTGACCAGGCGGTGGTCAATGGGCCAGGCCCACGCTGGGCCCTGATGGGACCCTGCGAAATCTTTCACGTCGGCGGTGGCGAGGGCGGCATGGCCTACTGCCTCGATCAATTCGGGCCGGCGCTGAAACTGCCGTGGACACGACTGGTAGCGCCGGAACTGACCGATGAACTCAGAAACGCGATGGTCGACGGTTGCGTCGAAATGACTGCCGGACAGGATTTCGCCAGCTTGAGCAAAAAAATGAATGACGGGCTGGTCAAAATCGCGAAACTGAAGCGAAATTTACAAGATCAGTAGTAGCACAACCAATCGGGAGAACCTGCTTTATGAATAACGATGTCATCATCAGCTGCGCCGTTACCGGTGCCGGCGACACCACCAGCCGCAGTGACCTGGTACCGATAACGCCACGTCAGATCGCTGACTCCGCGGTCGAAGCCGCCAAAGCGGGCGCCGCGGTGGTTCACGTGCATGTACGTGATCCGGAATCCGGCCAGGGATCGCGCGACCCCGCGCTGTTCAAGGAGACCGTGGACATGATCCGCGACAGCGGCGTCGATATGATCATCAACCTGACTGCCGGTATGGGTGGAGACTGGGTACCGAGCGAAGGTGATCCGTCGCTACCGGGTCCGGGCACCGATATGATCGGGCCCGAAGCGCGGCTGACACACGTGGTTGAATGCAAACCCGATATCTGCAGCCTCGATTGCGGTACGATGAATTTCGGCGGCAACTACACCTACATCAATACCGCGCCCTACCTGCGCACCATGGCGAAGATAATACAGGAGCTTGGCGTTAAACCGGAACTGGAGGTCTTCGACCTGGGACAAATCCGACTCGCACGCAGCCTGATCGAAGATGGCTTGATCGATGCACCGCCGATGTTTCAAATCTGTCTCGGCATACCCTGGGGCGCCGGTGCCGACACCGAAACCATGGCCGCGATGAAACAGGCGCTACCCGCAGATGCGATCTGGGCTGGTTTTGGGATTTCCAAAATGCAGATGCCGATGGTGGCACAGGCGGTGCTACTAGGCGGTAACGTCCGTGTCGGTCTTGAGGACAATATTTATCTCGATCGCGGCATACTCGCCAGCAACGGCAAGCTGGTAGAGCGCGCAGTTGAGATTATTGAGCGTATGGGTGCTCGCGTACTTGGCCCGGACGAGGCGCGTTCAAAGATAGGCCTGAGCTAGCAACGAGTAAAAATCGGGAGAAATGCGAAACACGTCACCCTTGATATAATCGTTATTACATATATATATATAGTTATGAGTATAACGAATACACAATTTGCGATCGGGCAGGTGGTAAAACATCGTCTTTACGACTTTCGCGGTGTAATCATCGATGTCGATCCCGAATTCGACAACACCGAGGAATGGTGGTTGTCAATCCCGGAGGAATTTCGCCCTCGCAAGGACCAACCCTTTTATCATTTGCTCGCGGAAAACGAGACCATGGCTTACGAGGCCTACGTGTCGGAACAGAATCTATTGGTCGATGAAACCGGCGAGCCGGTTAATCATCCCCAGGTTCCGGAAGTGTTCGGCGAATTTATGGGTGACAGCTACGCATTACCGGATAGCTATCGAAACTAATCCGGTCTGGTTTCAATAGACAAAAAAAGGGGTAGCGTCGCTACCCCTTATTCATTCAGACACAGAAGGCTTTCTCTATCCATAGAATTGTTTTTATTTTCCGATTTTCAAACCCCTGCAGATGGCACAAATCCGAGCTTTTTATCGACGATATTGTTTAACGGCTCGCCCGCCAGGTAATGTCCCCAGTTAGCCATAAACTGTTCGGCCATTGCAGCTTCAAACTCGATAGTGTCACCCGACATGTGGGGTGAAATCAGGCAATTCGGTGCACGCCAGAGCGGGTTTTCCCGCGGCAGTGGTTCTTCGACAAACACATCCAGTGCGGCCCCCGCAATCTGGCCATCGTTTAGAGCTGCAAGTAACGCATCCTCGACCACTAACGCCCCCCTGCCAACGTTGATAAAGCGTGCCTGCGCGGCCATCGCAGCAAATTCTGCCACTCCAAACAGGTTTCGGGTTTGTTCGGTTAACGGCGTAATCAGTACCACGTAATCGGCGTCCGGCAAGTGGGCATGTAGCTCGTCCACGGCATAAATATGGCTAAAGTCCTTACCGCCTTCACGCGCGCTGCGACCGATCGCATCGACTTCCATACCGACCGCTTGCAACAGGCGCCCAATCGCACGGCCGATCGAACCGACACCGACCACCAACGCGCGCTTGCCAGAGACGGATTCTGTTAGTCGATGATTCCATTCGGACTTTGACTGGTACTCAAGTGTCTGCGGAATCTGCTTGGCAAAGCAAATGATCATCCCGAGCACCCATTCGGCAATCGGAATATCAAAGATGCCCCGGGCATTGGTAAGCTGCACCTCACTTGCAACCAGTTCGGGGAACATCGCCGCGTCCACCCCGGCACCGGCCCAGTGGATCCAGCGCAATTCGCGCGCACTGTCCCAGGCCGCACGCAGGCTGTCAGCGCGAAAATTCCAGCCGAGCATGGCGTCAGCCCCGGAGAGGGCTGCGCATAACTCGTCGGTGGTCGTCGCAAACCGTAACTCGGCCTGCTCGCTCAACTCTTCAAGTCGGGGCACCTCGTCAATTCGCTGTGCTCCCTGTATCACCAGAACCGGTTTCAAATTCGTGCCCCTTAGTCGTGTACTGCGAGGTTAACGCCCTGACTGGGCGTTTTAAAGTCCGTAGATGGCGTGATTAACTTATTATATCTTCACCTGGCTGTTCAAGGAAAACCCTGCCGAGCTTGCGATGTAGGCATCGACACAGCACATTAAGTCCAACCATCTGTAATTCAGGGAAAACATGCTTTCATATTGTGAAACGAAATTTTATAGTTAGGTACGTAATGAGAGGTTGGTAACCAATGACTGAACAGGCGACGCAAGAATATGACGACAATTTAATGGCTTTACTGGAAGCTGTCTGGGGCGAAGGCTTCATGTCACCCGGCGGGATCGACGAGGTGGACCGCTATTTGAACGGGATTGAGCTTGCGGGACTTTCCGTACTCGACATCGGTTGCGGTCTCGGCGGTATCGACGTTCACCTGGTTAAGCGACATGGGGCAGCAATGGTTACCGGAATCGATGTTGACCAGGCGTTAATTGATCGCTGCGACTTACTCGCACAAAAGTACGAAGTCACGGCCCAGGTAGAATTTATTTGCGTTGAGCCGGGTCCTCTACCCTTTGGAGATGCAAGTTTCGACATTGTTACCAGCAAGGATTCGATCATACATATCCCGGATAAAAAGGAGCTGGCTGAGGACGTTTACCGGGTACTCGAGCCAGGCGGATGGTTTGTCGCCAGCGACTGGCTCGCGGGCTACGAAGACGAACCGTCGCAAGAGATGAAGGAATACCTTGTGGTCGAGGGTCTCGATTTCGGGCTCGCATCGGCAAAAACCTACCTGCAGGCGTTACAGAGTGCAGGTTTTATCGACATTGAAATTGTCGATCGAAATGACTGGTACCGGCAACAGGCTCGCCTGGAACGCGAGCAAATGGGTGGCATCCTCTACGATGGCCTGGCATCAAAAGTCGGTACCGAGTTTCTCGAGCACGAAATCGAAGTCTGGGACAAGATGATAATTGCCATCGATCAGGGGCAATTACGTCCAACCCATCTGCGCGGAAGGAAACCGGGTCGGGATTGAATCGAACAACATCAAAAGGTCGACGATGTTCTGCACCACTTCAAAATTATTTTTCTACAAACGCGCGTTCGATCACGTATTCTCCGAGATCGTTTTTACGGGTTTCGACAAATCCAAGATCGTCGAGAATTTCAGTCAAACTGGTCAACATACTCGGACTTCCGCATAACATGAAACGGTCGTCTTCCGGGTTCAGGGCCGGCGTACCGATGTCGTCAATCAGCTTGCCGGTTTGCAACAGGTGGGTGATACGGCCATAGTTAATATATGGTTCGCGCGTTACCGCAGGGTAATAAATCAACTTTTCCTTAACACTGTCACCGAAATACTCGTTGTGCTTCAACTCATGGGTAATCAATTGCTGATAGGTCAGTTCGTTTATATAACGGCAACCATGAACCAGAATGACCTTTTCAAAATTTTCGTAAACTTCGGGGTCTTTTATGATCGAAAGAAACGGCGCCAGTCCGGTTCCGGTACTCAGTAAATAAAGGTGCTTTCCAGGTCGCAGGCGATCCCACAATAATGTTCCCGTGGGTTTCTTGCTGACCAGTATTTCATCGCCGGCAATAACATGTTGCAAACGGGAGGTAAGCGCCCCCTGCTGAACCTTGATGCTATAGAACTCGAGATGGTCTTCATAGTTTGCACTTGCCATACTGTAGGCACGCATCAATGGCTTACCCTCGACTTCGATCCCCATCATCGCAAATTCACCGTTGCGAAAACGCAAGGAACGATCGCGCGTGGTTTTTATCGTAAACAGGGTATCCGACCAGTGGTGCACGTCGATTACTCTTTCTTTATGAATTTCGGCCATTAACTATTTCCTGCTGCGGTACGGTGTTCCGGGTTTCGGATTACAGAGTCCTCAACACCAGGCAGTGCGAAAGCTCTATCGGGCGCAACGACCGGGTTAGTTGCAGAATTGTCGAGGACCAGGACATCATCAAAACCACAGAAACGCTGCGCAGTATATTGATCTGACAAAATATTGCCAACTACTGTTAACCAACCGCTACACCCGTGTAATCGAATTTATCTACCGATTCTGAAAAAACAATGCCAATACGGTCAAGCGTGGTTAAATAGTCCTGTCTGCTTGGGTATAATCTTCCGGTTGAACTAACAAGGATATCAGGATTACTGCTTATGTCTCGAAAACCATCAATTTACCAAGAGGCCCGGGCGTTAATCGATGCCGCCAACAGCGTCGACCCCAACCAGGTGACCGCTGAGGGGAAGGAGTGGCCCAAGGAACTGCTTTATTCGGAGCGCATGTCGGATATGCTTGAGCGTTATAAACCCGATGCCGATGACGCGATGAAGCTCGCGATTCGGGCACAGCATATCGAGCGCTGGAAATCACCGCGTAATGCTTACCCGATGGATCGCATCGGTTACCTGAAATGGCGTAAGGATCTTTACAAGATCCAGGCCAACCGGGCAGCAGAACTGATGCTTCAGGCAGGCTTTGACGAAGCAGAGATCGAGCGCGCCAGAAACGCGGTTGCCAAGAAAAATATCAAGGGTAATCCTGATACCCAGTTACTGGAAGATGTCACTGACCTGGTCTTCATGGAGCATTACATGCTGGAGTTTGTCGGCAAACATCCCGACTATAGCGAGGAAAAGTGGATAGAAATTATTCAGAAAACCTGGAACAAAATGTCCAGTAATGCGCACCAGTTTGCGTTGTCCGGTGCGATTAAGTTGCCTGAAGCATTGGTGCCGCTGGTTCAGAAAGCGGTATCAGGCGCAAGCGAGAAAACAGGATAAATCAGCCAATGAATACTAATGACACGCGGCCCCCGGTCTGGGTCGGACACGTAGCCATGTACACCCCGCAAGTCACCGATTCCAGCGAGTTCATGCAGCTATTGGGAATGCGCCTGGTTGCTGGCGGTGACGAGTTCGCGGTGCTGGAAATGAGAGGCGGTACCCACCTGGTCCTGACCAGCGACTCGGAATCGACTCTTATCAAGGGGGATTTTGATTTGATGGTTGAGGATCTTGACGCTACCCACGCGTATTACACCGAGCTAGGTTTGGATCCCGGTGGCATTGAACGAGGCGAGATTCACTACAGCTTCGAGATGCGCGAACCCGGTGGGACCGTAATTACTTTCAATTCAAGTCACGTCGGTAATTTACCTGTCTGACAGGGGTCGCAAATACCCGCCCGCGAGACCCTGGCACCCCTGACAAACCGTTAGGTGCGAGCGTTATGATCCGGACTCCATTGATAAACATGCGATTTTTAGCCTATAGTTAAATTAATGGTATGGAGTTCGGAGGTATCCATGCGCTTAGATCCACAGCAACTGCCGATCACGGAAACATCCCTTTCCAGCTATTTCAGCAAGCGGTTGAACCGCTACGCCAGGCGCTTTCGCCCACAGCCCCACGAGGACACCTGCTGGTACCTGGGTAGCCTGCTGGAACGCTTCGGTCGCAGTGAACAACTGTTTGCCTATCAGGATGGGCAAATGATGCTGCGACCCCTGGCATTGCTTTACAGCGATGCAATTGAGGCTAACAACGCCCGCGAGCGCTGCCTGATGCTGCAGCAATTAGGCGACATGGCACTTTTTCTCGGCGCCCTGTTTCCACAACGCTTCACCCGACATGGCATACTACAGGACTACTTCATCGGCATGGGAGGCAGCGCCTACGACTATCTGGCCGACAACGCCAAAGCCAACCGGCACATCTTCGCCGAATTGGCCAATACCTTCACCCGCATGCTGGAAATGGTAGCTAACGCCTGCTCCAGCACCCAGCACCTGAGCACCGAGGAGGTGCTGGCCCTTTACCAGCGCTGGCTCAGTACCCGCGACCCGGTGATCGAGAGCCAGTTGCGCGCACTGGGGATCGAACTCGCAGAGAATGAACTGCTGCAATAACTGCGGCGAGAGAATCATAGATTCTTGCGTTGCAAAATAACCCGATCGAATTAGCGATCCATGTTTTGGTGTTAATGCCTGGCAAGGGCCCAGCCCATGAGCGGGGTCCAGCCCATGAGCGAAGCGAATGCTTTGGCTGCAGCGAATGTTCTGGCTGTGACCTTCCTTTCGAGTAAATGAACAAGAAAAAACCCCAGTCGACGAAGTCGGCTGGGGTTTTGATGTTAATGCTTGGCAATGACCTACTTTCACATGGGGAGACCCCACACTATCATCGGCGCTGTTCCGTTTCACTTCTGAGTTCGGGATGGGATCAGGTGGGTCCAGAACGCTATGGTTGCCAAGCAATTCGGTTGGATAACCGGGGACAGATTTAAATCTGTCCCCAATCGTCCCAATTTGAATACTGTAATAAAGCTAATGTTGCATCGGTATGACGCGACATAACACACAACATAAAGTTGTTTGGGTGTTATATGGTCAAGCCGCACGGTCAATTAGTACCAGTTAGCTACACACATTACTGTGCTTCCACACCTGGCCTATCAACGTCGTAGTCTTCGACGGACCTT
>JAOTXY010000042.1 GCA_029862125.1 Gammaproteobacteria bacterium
AGGTAACACAAGCCAAACTGAATGCCGTGGCAAGACGTCTGAACGAACGACCAAGAAAAACGTTAAACTTTGAAACACCGGCTGAACGATTTAATGCATGTGTTGCGTCGACCGGTTGAGATGGCAGCCGATTGCAGCTGCCTGGATGAAACGTTTAGGCGTCTGCTAACAAGTTGCCTCGCCTTTATTACCCTCACGGTTACGCCCCCATCAGAGCAACAATTAATCTGCTGCTGCTTCCTGAATGGTTGCAAGCCGACAGGGAATTAAGTTAACTGTTACCTGAGATCGCTTGCGCGGAGAAGAGCCATGAAAAAACCACATCGAGTCGTTTCCCGAATATCTACCCTGATCCTGAGTTTGGTATTTCTCATCCCTGTAGCCTGGGCGGGTGAAATACCCGAAGAAGATGAGGTGGCCAGAGTTGTCTATCATGCTGATTACGCTGATCCCAGGCGCTTCAGCGCCATGTTGACCAGCATCAATAACATGGTAACCCATTACCAGAACGAGCTAATCGATTACGATGTGCGTATCGTTTTCGTCGCTCAGGGTATTCGCTTCTTGACGGATGACAAGCTTACCGGAACACCATTCGTGGAAGATGCTGCCTTTGCCGAGCGTCGGGAGAATCTCAAGGGCAGAATGTTGTCACTCTACGAGGTACAGGATGTCAAGCTGGAACTCTGCGAGATTACCCGCACGGGAATCGACTTGCCTGCCGAAAAACTTTACCCGGAGGTGGTCGCGGTACCCTCGGGGGTGGTGCAGATAGCCGAGTTGCAAAAGCGCGGCTTTGCGTACCTCAAGATACAGTAGTCACGATCGGACTATTGCCCAGGTCTTCAGCTCAAGCCGCGGTCGTTTTTGCTGAGCTTGGCGAGTTGTATGGCCTGGTATTCGTGCATCAACGGATCGACCACCTGTCCGAGGTTGCCCTGAACGATCTCGTCGGGCTTGCAGAGTGTCAGGTTGATACTATGGTCAGTAGGCCCGTCGGTCGAGATCGTTAGTTATATGTCTCCTCCCTCGGTATGAAAAAAATAGAAGCCGTTACATAGAAAATAATTTATCCGATGAAAAAATTTGGAGTTTTACAACAGAATATGCTGTAAGCAGAAGCTAAGAAATAAATTCTAAGTGGCTGCTATTGGCCGATCTCGATAGCTGAAGCCGAATGCACGAACGACTGCTGTTAAATAAATTGTTGCACTCCCGATGCAGGAACAAATCAAACCCTGTTGATGCGAGTCAATATCTTGCCACGCCTTTACGACAACATGAGCGAGTAAGAGATTGGTTCTGTTTGTGATCGACAATAAGACCGGCTAAAAAAATGGAGAAAATCCACAAGTGGTCAAAATGGGCGACGTTAGTCATCCTGGGGACCGCATATATTATGGGGATTACCCGAGCAGGCGGAGGCATGCCCGTAGAGCAGAATCTTCATTCCGAGGACGATGTGCGACTGGTGCGAGGCATGCAGGTATATGGCAAGTACTGTGCGCTCTGTCATGGTGACAATGGCGAGGGATATGCGGCTGATAACGCCAATGCGTTGGGAAATCAAGACTTCCTGGTTTCGGTTAGCGATGAATTTCTATGGGCGAGCATCGCAAACGGTCGTCCTGGAACCGCGATGGCTGCACATGCCAGCCGTTATGGGGGTCCACTTGAAGACCCAGAAATCGATTCAATTGTTGCATTGATCCGCAGCTGGCAACGCGAGGAGTCCATAACTTTCACTGCCGAACTAATTATTGGCGATCCCGTGTCGGGTCGCATCGCATACGACCAATTCTGTGCCGGTTGCCACGGCGATCAGGGCCAGGGCGTGACGGCGGTTAGTCTTAACAATCCCGAATTCTTGGCTTTGGCCTCCGATGAGCAAATTCGTATAGCCATTTTGAATGGCCGCCGTGACACGTCGATGATGGCTTATCATAGCCTGCTTTCGGAAGATACGATCGACGACCTGGTTGCCCTGATCCGAAGCTGGAAGCGAGATGCCCCGAGTCGAGTCGAGGAACCGGAGTTAACGGCTTTTCCAGAGGTGGTGCTAAATCCTGATGGTCCATCACCGCAATTTTCGTTACGCAAAGGTCGATACGTGTCGGCAGAACAACTGGATACAGCGATGCGCGCCGGGTCCAGGTTGATCATATTGGACGCCCGTCCGCCATCGGACTGGTATCTGGCACACATCCCGGGTGCCGTCCCGGCCCCTGCCTACGACCCGGATACAATCATTGTGCTGCTGCCGGAAGACGATACGTGGATTATTTCCTATTGCGCTTGCCCGCATAAATATTCGGATCAATTGACCGATGCACTCAGAAGTGCAGGATTTAATAATACAGCCGTACTAGACGAAGGTGTCAGATGGTGGCAGCAACAAGGCTATCCCATGAAGTATGGGCCTTGAACCGGAAACAAGAAGACTCAACCGTTTAATTTCCTAGTAACTCCAGTGTCCGTTTATGGCCGAAGATTGCCTCCCACTCCAGGTTATTGAGCGTCTTCTTTGGAGAAAACAGACGCTCAGATTCCATTTTTCAGCGTAGGTTAACGACCCGAAACGGACCTGCGATTCTAACGAAATGCGATATATTATTTTTATTTCAGTCTGAAAATCATAAAGACAATCGATTAAGCGGGATTGACATGCGAGTAAACTGACGATTATTCCTTTTATATTAAGAACCAATATAAGGAGGCTCACGTGAATAATCTGTTAATCATAACTTCCACTGTGGCACTATTAATTACCATAACGGTTTCGGCGGCTGACCGAAATGAAAAAACTGTCTTCGTCACGAGTGCGACCTTTGATAGCAACTTGGGCGGTCTCACGGGAGCCGATGCCAAATGTCAAGCAGAGGCGGACGGCCCTACATCAATTGTTCCTTCCGGAACTTACCTGGCTTGGTTATCCGACGGAACAAATAGCCCCAATACTCGTTTCACTAAGTCTTCCCACCCTTACGTACTACCCAATGGAAAGAAGATCGCCGAAGGTTATACCGATTTAACGGACGGGTCCCTTCTGATCCCAATCAGCCTCGGCCCAGACGGCAAACCCGTCGGATATCAACCTTTCTGGACAGGTACCAATCCTGATGGCACAACCGTCGGCTTTGACGCATATAACGGTACCTGTGGCGGGTAGGCTGTGGACCCGCCGGCTGGAAAATATGGAGTGAATGGGCATACTGTTAAAAATGCAAGCTCATGGACCTATGATCGTGGTGTTCTTTGCCACAAAACGATTAAATTAGCTTGCTTCCAGCAGTAAGGGGTAGCTACTTAAAAGAGGCTGTTTTTCGACGCAACGAATGTCCGTAATTGGCCGAAGTTTGCCTCCCACCTTAGTTTATTGAGCGTCTCCTTTGGAGAAAGCTACCGCTCAATCTCGATAAATCAACGGCGAATTACAACCCTCAACAGCCCCTCAAGATAAATAATAATTAGTTCCAGAATCTGTCATCCCGCGGCTTGACCGCGGGATCCAGAAATATTGAACTGGATTCCGGCTTTCGCCGGAATGACAGAAACTGGCCGAAGATTGCCTCCTGGGGCGTGTTCATAAGCCTCCGTTATCGGGAAAGCTGACGCTCAAAGTCAAAGCATCAGCGGTGATAAGCGACCCCTAGGAGACTGCCCTAGGATGTCAAATGGATTACAATCGATACTGACGTCATCGATCCCTTGATCTTTTTCACTTGTCATCTCTCCTTCGCCTCATTTGTTTTTCAACGGAGACTTGCCAATTAGTGATATCTTCCTGGTGATCGGTCAGTTGAGCTTCCAGTTCCTCGATGCGATCTATTGCCCTTTCGATAAATGGCGCATCTGATTCGTTAGCCCGTACCGCAATTTCCTTTAATTTCTCAATTAGATCAGTCATCATCTTTCCTCAATAGCTCCGATCAACTACAACAAATACTATCTCATATCGAATTTGGTATTTTAGCCGCCAGGCTGGGAGGTGAAGGTCTGCAAGTGGTCGAAGATCGCCTCCCACGTTAGCTTTTTGAGCGTCCGTTAATGAGGGTAATGGGTGAATGGCTGGATTTTTAACGGGGCTGTTTTCGCCGTTCCCATCTGTTATTCGCCCGGACTTTTTCTTTGAAGTACGGCACTTCACCAGCGGTGAGCAAACCGGCAGCTGCCGCGCTGTAAATATAGCGGTCGATCTTTACGATTAACCGTCTGCGCTTCATTTCGCGCTCTGGTATGACGTCGCCCATTTCTGAATCATACCGCGATAAGCGCAGTTAAGCAGCTTAACTTATAAACAGAATTAATATGAAGCCCCGCCATCGAGCGGGGTTTGTATTTTTACGAGTGTCTCTTGTTGGCCGGAGATTGCCCCATGCCAAGGCTTTGTGAGGGTCCGCTATCGAGAAAGTTGTCGCTCAAATCTGATAGGTTAGCGGTGATGACCAACCCCTAACCGACGATTGGAACTAAAATAATACGGCTAACTTTAGACCGATTGGCCAGGCAGGCTATTATCTTCTTCCTCCAATTTCGCCTTTTCCACAATCCAATCTACGAAAGCCTGTATTTTTCGTTCTTGAAACCGCCCATGTTTTGCAAATAAATAGTATCCAGTTCCTTCTCGAACTACTAAATCGACAGGTGTGACAAGACGACCATCGTTGAGTTCGGATTGAACAAGGTTGATGTCAACCACAGCTATTCCCATTCCGGTAGTGGCAGCCCTGATCGCCATCTCTTCTGTATCGAATAACCGTTCCTGTTTCACTTCGGAAATGTCTACGCCTGCGTTTTCGAACCACAGACGCCAGTCCCAGCGATTTGGTGAGGAATGTATAACGTTAAAATTAACCAAATCACGCGGTTGGGTTATTGGTGGCCTAGAACTTAGATATCCAGGAGAGCAAACCGGTGTCAGTGATTCACTTTTTAGATACCGGGCCTCCAGCCCGGCCGGTCTTCCAGTTTCCGCAGACGCCACATTATCTATTCCAATATCGTAACCCCCCTCGTAAAACTCATCATAGCTCGATTTAAACCAGCTTGTGGTGATCCTGATATCTGGATTTTCATCCTGATACTGTTGCAAATAAGGTATCAACCACCTGATCGCCAGCGTCGGTGCCGATATTATCTTTATTTCTTTATCGCTGGCTGACACGAGCCTGATGGCTCGAGTGATTCGTTCAAATGAAGCGGTTAGATCAGGTAGTAATTGTTCCCCGGCATTGGTCAATTCGACTCCCTGCGGAAGGCGCAGGAACAACTGGCAATTCAGACTTTCTTCAAGGGTCTTAATATGACGACTAATTGCACCCTGAGTGACGTGTAATTCGTTAGCAGCCCGAGAGAAGCTGCGATTTCTCGCAGCGGCTTCAAATGCCCGGATTGCATTCAGTGGTGGCAGAGTCTGCATATGTTATGAGAAAACCTAAGCCTAGAGATATATAAAATCGTTTGAGAAGGCATTATATCAATGCTTACATATCACTACCCAATTAAATTATTTAATACGAATAGGAAGAAAGCGATGAGCATTGCGACAACTAATGCACCAACAATCCAGAACTCGATATCTAGAGGCGCCACTACACGCAATCTAAGCGGTTCATTACTGGGAGTTATCCCTTGTATATCTGAATGGAGAAGAAGAATCCTGTATCGGAGGGAGTTGGAAAGACTACTTAGTACCGGTCCCCATCTGGTTCGCGATATGGGATTAGGTATTGACGAGGCACTACACGAAGTTAGCAAACCATTTTATATTGAATGAGTCGGAAGCAAAAAATAAGGCATTAATCCGAGGGCCCGCTTCTGGCCGAAGATTGCCGCCCGTCAGGTATTTAACCTGATATTGTCAAAATAGGTCTGCCAACTTACATGTTCTCTACCCGCAGCTTCAAAATAATGGCTCGGGTTATCGACTTTTCCTTCTCGAATACCCTGATAAATACCGGCGATTATGGTGCCGATAAATTCACCTAGTTCAGCCACTCTTAGCACACGATATTCTTCAACCGTCATCGGGGTGTAAGTCAAAGCTGTACCAAAGGCGAAGCTAAGGTAGTCGGCAAGTTGGTATTGACTAATCGCTTCACCATGCAGATTGTAAGTCTGAGCATTATGCAGGTCTTCAGTTAGCATTCGCGCGTAGGCGTATGCCAATTCAGGCCGTGTGGTATATCCGCACTTACCATCTCCGGCACAATTAAAGATTCCACCAGCTTCCTTGTAAGACTCGATATATTCAATATCGGGTTCTATGTAAATCCCGTTACGTCCGATCACCCATTCCAGTTCGCTGTTCATAATATCCTGTTCGGTCTGACGGTTACTTTGAACAATCGGAGAAAAGGACGTATTTTCCTCAGCGCCCTGAACGCTGGTGTAAACAATTTTCTTCACACCGCTGTTTTGGGCAGCCTGAATCACATTTCGATGCTGCCCTATGCGTTTTTCAGGGGCATCCATACCAGAGACCAACAATAGCGTATCCACCGACTTTAATGATTTTTCTAAAACGGACTTATCATTGTAATCGCCAGCACGAATTTCGATGCCCAGGTCGGCAGCCTTCTCCGGAGTCCGGGCCAACCCGATAACATTTTCCTTTTCGAGCAAAGCTGCCGTCGCCTTAACAATTGCCGCTCCCAGTTGTCCACTTGCTGCTGTGATTGCAATTTTCATTTGATGCTCCTGGACCAGTTGCATAGATTTTTCATGTGGCAAATTCTTTTTTCTGGTGCGGCTTATTTTTAAGCCGCGAATTTAGCGGTAACGTATATACCGCCATTTTATTTTGACAAATTCGCAACTTCAGGTTCGCGACCAAACCCGCGGGTATAGATCTGTTCCCGGCCGGTCACCCGGCTTGAGTCCGTGTTCTATCATGATGGCGCTGTGATCTGGATCCATCCCGCAGTCCCTGAACTTGATGCGCACGTCATCGCCCAGCCACTTGGTAGTAAACACTCGCAAGTCGGTGTCTTTATGAAGCCTGCCCGACCCACCATGTATGATCCGGCTATTGAAAGCCACACAATCGCCCGGTTGCATATCCCAGCTTACGACACCGAAGCTTTCGGGATCGGCATCAATATCCGGGAGAGCAGTTTCAGCGACGCCCGAGAAATCGACCTGGTCGACCGCTGTTTTGCGATCCGGATTTAGATCACCGAAGTTGTACTGGTAAAACACGGAGTCGAGTCGATGAGAGCCGGGCACGTAGGCCAAAGCGTTTTCCCGTTTGACCGGAACCAGCGGCATCCAAAGCGTGCAAGTGTCATACCCTTCCACAGACCAATAGGGCTCGTCCTGGTGCCAGGGCGTAGCAAACTGACTACCCGGGGAGCGCACAAATACTGCATCGAAGTAGAAGTTGATATGCGTCGACTTCATCAACCGGCCGGCAATTTGGGCGGCGGGCGAATTAAAAATAAACTGCCGGTATTCGTCGATACCCTGCCACGCCTGGCTATCCCAAAACATGGTGCGGCCCTCGGCATCACGGTCCCACACACGAGCACGGTCTGTCGGATCATCGCAATTAGCGATCAGACCCTGATCCAGCAGATCAATCCATTCCTGGTCAAACAACCCCGGCAGCAGAACAACACCGTCATGATGATAGGCCTTAATCTCCCCTGATGTAATTGGACGGAGTGCATCGCTATTCATGTGTTTCATCTTAAATGTGAAATTTTTAAATGCAAGAAGCAGGCTTTGTTTTGCCATAAGGCGACTCACCCTTTACCTGCCGAGGTCATAATGTATAAGCTGCCAGTTTTCAGGCGTAACTAATTACAGTGGAAAAATCAAATACCTCTCAAGATCAAGGCGGACTGGAACGTAGCGTTAGCCTGTTCCAGGCGACCGTGTATGGCGTTGGCATCATTCTCGGTGCCGGGATTTATGCGCTTATTGGTGAAGCAGCGGGTATCGCCGGCAATGCAATCTGGATTTCTTTTATCATCGCAGCGTTGATAGCCGCTTGCTCGGCAATCTCCTACGCGGAATTGTCATCGCTTTATCCCAAAAGTGCAGCAGAGTTCGTCTATGTCAAAGAAATATCCGGCTCACCATTGTTAGGGTTTGTGGTCGGATACGTGACCGTTGTTACCGGTATCATCGCCGTGGCAGCGGTGGCGCTGGGATTTTCAACCTATTTCAAAATTTACCTCGACACCGATCCCGTTCTGGTTGCAATTTCTCTCATCCTGATAGTAGCGACACTTAATTTTAGCGGCATCCAGCAAAGCGCCCGGGTAAATACCTTGCTGACTTTTGTGGAAGCTGCCGGGTTGATATTTATTATTTTTATCGGAGCCTCCTACATTGGCGATGTCGATTTACTGGTGTTCGATGCCGAATCTACGGTGAGTGGCGAATCTGGCTGGAAACCGATGATGGCCGCTGCCGCCCTAATCTTTTTTGCTTACCAGGGGTTCGAGGATATAGCGAATATTGCCGAGGAAACGAAATCAGCCGAGACAACAGTACCGCTTGCACTGCTACTGTCGCTATTGATTACGACAGTAATTTATATCCTGGTGGCGATAGTCGCAGTCAGCGTGGTCCCGGCCGAGTCACTCTACGCCGCCTCGCAACTCGACAATCCAAGCGAGGGGCCACTGGCACTGGTTGCCAGCACCGCATTGCAATCACCCATGGGTGGGAATTTATTTACGATCATTGCCCTGTGCGCTACTGCCAACACGGTATTGGTATTGCACATTGTGACGTCGCGAATGATATATGGCATTGCCAGGGATAACTGCCTGCCCGGTTTTCTCGCCAGGGTAAATCGAAAAACCAGAACCCCGGTAAGCGCAGTGCTACTGGCAACCGTTTTCTGTGTTTTATTTACCCTCGGGGGCTCGCTCGGGGAGGTTGCAAACCTGACCAATGTGGGGGTTTTCCTGGTTTTTTTCATGGTGAACCTGATGTTGCTGATGTATCGCTACAAAAACCGCGGTTCAAAAAATCTGACACATACTTCTGTGTCGCTGGCACTCAACCTGGGCTGGTTTCCAGTTTTACCGTTTCTTGGTGCATTGTTTTGTGCCGCAATGCTACTGACCCAGTTCTGGCAACCGATGACCGTATTGGGCATATCGGTACCGATAATTATTTATGCCCTTTTTATTACCATTTTGGCAGTACCCATCTACCTGCTGTCTCGAAAAGGCCGGGGATAATCCAGACAACACCATTTACTTGATCTTTTTGCTTTACCTCATTTGGGTGATGTGGCCGCCGGGCTTGAACGATATAGTTATTCACCGGGAGGAAAGCAGATGCAACAAGTTTACAAGTCGAAATCAACACTACCAGAACGCCACTTCGAGTTGCGCATAGGTGAAGGTCTACTCGTATTCTTCTTACTCGGTATTTTGATGCTTGTTCTATTTTGATACGCGGGTTTTCGCCGCGAAGCTGAAAAAGACCGGGGGAAATACCTATTTCCAGGGAAATAGGTTGGTCGAGCGCGGTCATTCATAACTTTTTCATATACCCCTGCAAGATCCGAAGGATGCGGCCTTCAACCCAGCTGCGCCCCGCCAGGTTTTCGATAAATCCGCAGTGACCACCGTAACGGTGGGTTTCGATCTGCAAATTCTCAACCGGATCAATTCGGCTCAGGTCATCGGCCGGAATGATCGGATCGTCTTCGGCGGCGATCAGGTAGGCCGGCTTAGCCATTGAAGCCAGGCGATCACCAACCAGGGCATAGGCCGCAAAATAGTCACCGACATCACTGTAGATAGTATGCGCGGGAATAAAAATTCGGTTCAGGTCATCGAGGGATCTTGCACTTGCAAGTTCCCCGGCGTAGTCAAACTCGGGAAAGCAATGCAGCTTTCTCTGCAGCGAACCATGCCAGCGTTTGAAGAAATAACGCTCGTAGGCGAAAAAGCCGTTATTGAGGGCATCCATCGCACGGGCTGGATCAGTTGGCGGACAAACCGCGATACTCGCATCGAGGCCAATCTCAGTCCCCGCATCGGCGGCAATTCGCAACGCAAAACTCCCGCCCAGGGAAAACCCGGCCAGGAAAACATGTTCGTAAGCCTGGGCGGCGTTAAATTCCCGCAACGCGCTGGCCACTTCGGGTGAACGTGTCGAGTTGAACAATTCCCGGTTTAAATGATGCGAGTCCCCGTGATCACGCAGATTGACGCGCAACACGTCAAACCCCTGCGCCAGCAGGCTCGCGGCCGTGGTAAGCATGTAGGATGAACTGCTCGAACCTTCCCAGCCGTGCAGGAGAATCACCAGGGCGGAGCGCCCGTTAACGGCATGGTCGAGTTCGGCCAGCAGCCGAGTGCCGTCCTCTGACTGCAGAATCAAATTATCCGAGTCCAGGCGCTTCAGTATCCCGCGCGCACGCAGCTTGCGAGGTCCCTGGCTGTTGAGCACCGTCTGCACATGCGCATTGCGCAGATGGCGCGGGGGTTTATATACGATTTGGTCTTCCACTTGAATTCCGCTTTTCCTGTCGAGTTACCTTTACCAGGTCCTTCATACCGAGATTAATACAAAAACGCTTTGCTTCGGCAACTTTGAATTTATACTGGCGCCTGGCAAACAGCATTCTGACCTGAATCAATGACTAGCAAACCCGAATCATATAAACCGATTTCCGGCAACGACCTGCCGCGCTTCGCGGGTATCGCAACCTTCATGCGCCTGCCCTATGTTGATCCACGCGATGCCGACGAGGTCGATATTGGCCTGATCGGTGTCCCATGGGATGGCGGCACCACCAATCGCGCCGGTGCTCGCCACGGGCCACGCCAGATTCGCGACCTGTCGACGATGGCGCGCAACGTTCACCACGCGACCGGCATCAAGCCTTTCCATCTGTGCAACTGTGCCGATCTCGGCGATTCGCCGGTCAACCCGGTCGATATCGACGACACCCTGGCACGCGTCGAAAAGTTTTATACCACGGTGGTCGACCAGGGAATCATACCGCTCAGCGCCGGTGGCGATCATTTGATTACGCTGCCAGTGATGCGGGCGCTTTGCCGTGATGAGCCTGTCGGCATGGTGCATTTCGATGCCCATACCGATACCCTGGACCGTTACTTCGGTGAATCGAAGTATACCCATGGCACACCGTTTCGGCGTGCGATCGAAGAAGGCCTGCTGGATCCGAAACGCACCGTGCAAATCGGGATACGCGGCGCGCTTTATAGCGATAAGGACAAGCAGTGGGGACTTGACCAGGGCATTCGCGTCATCGAAATCGAGGAGTACACCGAGATGGGCCTCGAAGCGGTTATCGCGGAAGCCAGGCGAGTGGTCGGTGACGGCAAGACTTATATCAGCTTCGACGTCGATGCACTGGACCCGGTCTATGCGCCGGGCACTGGTACTCCCGAGATTGGCGGCATCACAACCTACGATGCCCTGCAGATGATTCGCGGCCTGCGTGGACTCAATCTCGTCGGTGGCGACGTGGTCGAGGTTTCCCCACCCTTTGATATGTCAGGCAACACCGCCCTGGTCGCGGTAACGATCATGTTCGAAATCCTTTGCCTGCTGGCCGAGCATTCGAGCCAACGCTAACTGTTGGCGAGCGCCAACATGGCATGCAGCAGTACGTTGCAGCCTGCCTCGAGATCCTCGGGTTCGGCGCTTTCCTGTTCGTTATGGCTGAGCCCACCCGCGCAGGGGACGAAGATCATCGAGGTTGGCGCGACCTGGCAAACCTGGCAGGCATCGTGCCCGGCTCCGGACACAATTCGTTGATTACTATAACCCAGCGTCTGCGCCGCGTGCTCAACCGCGGCGATACAGGTGGTATCAAATTTAACCGGCGGGCAATGCCAGATTTCCTCAATATCGCATTCCACTCCGAGTTCATTGACGCAATCGGTCACGCAAACCTTAAATTTTTGCGTCATTTCAGCAAGCACCGCATCGTCCGGATTGCGGATATCGACGGTCAGGAAGACTTCACCCGGGATGGTGTTGCGCGAGTTTGGCATAACCGACATTTGACCGACGGTGCCGACGCCATAGGGCGCATATTCGAGCGCCAACAGTTTCACCATCGAGATAATCTCGGCCGCCGCAACCAGCGCATCGCGTCGTCCCGGCATCGGTGTCGACCCGGCATGTGAATCCTGGCCCTTCAGGGTAAGGTCAAACCAACGCTGTCCCTGCCCGCCGATCACCACTCCTATCTGCCGGTTCTCGGTCTCGAGGATCGGTCCCTGCTCGATATGCGCTTCGAGTAACGCGCCGATGGGGTTACTACCACAGGTCATATCGCCCATATAGCCAATGCGCTTCAATTCGTCGCCGAGGCTTTTCCCATCGCTGTCGGTAATCGCCCAGGCATAGTCTTTTTCAAACAACCCGGCGTATACGCCGGAGGCAATCATTGCGGGCGCAAAACGCGAACCTTCCTCGTTGGTCCAGACCACAGCTTCAACCGGCGCCTCGGTGGTGACATTGTTATCGTGCAGCGTGCGCAGGGCTTCGAGTGCCGCCAGCACGCCGTAGATACCATCGAACTTACCGCCGTGCGGCTGGGTATCGAGATGACTGCCGGCAACCACCGGCGCCAGGTCATTACTGCGCCCGGCGCGTCGCGCAAAGATATTGCCCATATCATCAATCCTGATACTGCAGCCAATCTCTTCGCACCAGCGGATAAATAAATTCCGACCTTCGCAATCTTCATCAGTCAAAGCCAGGCGACAGGAACCGCCCTGTTCACCCGGGCCGATTTCCCCGATCGCCATGATACTGTCCCAAAGGCGCTGACCGTCAACGCGCAGCTGTGCTGTTTCACTCATAAATAAACCTGTACCCGATCAAAACCGTGCCGGGCTCAACCCACTTGAAGTAATCCGGCTTGCCCAGCAATACATCCCGCAAAACTCCGTAGTCGCTATCAATACCCCAGTAATCGGGAGAGTGTTGTTGATTAGCCAACAGTTTTATCCCTTGCCGACAGTTTCGGACGCCCAGTCTGGCATAAAATCGAGGCGACGAAAATTACCGGGAACCCCTTTATTTCATTGATTTTGCTATCATAGTCGACCCTACTGACTGTAAATAATACCGCAAATAACAATTTTACATCTCGCAGCTCAATAGTTACCATCGGCCGACTGAAGATTTTTTAATCGTAATCAGTAAAGTGTATATAAGCCGTTATCAATAAAGACGGCCGTACTTTTTAAGATGTAAATCAATAACCGAGGAAAAATAAATGTATCTCAAAAAAACCCTGACGGGCGCTATCGTTGCCGTCAGCATGGGCGTGACCAGTATTGCCAGTGCCGCTGATGTTGTCATCGGCGTACCCAACTGGCCTTCCGTGGCCGCAACCGCCAATATCCTTAAAGTCGTGATCGAAGAGAATCTCGGCCTTGACGTTGAGCTGCAAAACGGCACTAATCCGATCGTATTCGAAGCGATGGATTCAGGCGCCATGCACGCTCATCCCGAGGTCTGGATGCCAAACCAGCAGAACCTGCACGATACCTTCGTCAAGACAAAAGGCTCCGTTGAAATGAATAAAAACGGCGTAGCCGCTTTCCAGGGTATGTGTGTACCCAAGGCACTGGCGGATAAACACGGCATCAAGTCGATCGATGACCTGACCAACCCGGACATCGCGGCACTGTTTGACACCGACGGTGACGGCAAGGGTGAAGTCTGGATCGGTGCTCCCGGCTGGGCTTCTACCAATGTCGAAAAAATCCGCGCCAAGTCTTATGGCTACGACCAGACCTTCGAATTGACCGAAAGCGACGAGACACTCGCCTATGCGAACCTCGACAACGCCATCAAGGGCAACAAGCCCTGGGTCGGTTTCTGCTATACGCCGCATTACGTTTTCGTTTTGCACGACATGCAGGTACTCGAGGAACCGGCTTATGACGCCTCGCAGTGGAAAGTGGTACAACCCACCGACGATCCAAACTGGCTGGCAGTCTCCACGGCTGGTACCGCTTGGGATACCGCATACCTCCACCTGCATTTTGCCAAGTCAGTGGAAAAGCAACATCCCGAAGTGGCGAAGCTGTTCAGAAACATGAAACTCAGCACCGATGAAGTCTCGGAGATGACTTATGCGCTGGTGATTGACAAGGAAGATCCTGCCGCATACGCAACTGCCTGGGTCAAGAAACACGAGGATCAGGTACTCAACTGGCTGACCAACTGATACTCGAACTGACAATATAAAAATAACTGCCCGTTATCGCCCTCATGGCGGTAGCGGGCTAGTCGTCAGCTGGTCTAACAGCGGGCTAATAAAGGGGGGGCGCAACTATGACTGAATCGACTGAATCGGTCGTCAATATCAGTAATGTCTGGAAGGTTTTTGGTGAGCAGGCAGATGCTGCCATCAAAGCGATCAAGGACGAAGGCATCGGAAAAGCAGAGGTGCTTGAACGCTACGGCTGTGTAATCGGTGTTCAGGATGCGACTTTCGACGTTCCCAGAGGTGAAATATTCTGCATCATGGGTTTGTCCGGCTCGGGCAAGTCGACCCTGGTTCGCCACATCAACCGTTTAATCGAACCGTCCTCCGGTAATATCGAGGTCCTGGGTCGTAACGTATCGAATCTCAATGAGAGCCAGTTGCGGGAACTGCGTGCCAACCATATCGGCATGGTGTTCCAGCACATGGCGTTGTTGCCGCATCGCTCGGTGCGAGACAACGTAGCTTACCCACTTGAAATCCGCGGTGTTGCCAAATCCAAGCGTTGGGCAGTATCTGACCATGCGTTGCAACTGGTGGACCTGGTCGGATACGAGGACAGGCTGCCGAAAGAGTTATCCGGCGGCATGCAGCAGCGAGTCGGCATTGCACGTGCGCTGGCCTCCGACCCGGAAGTGCTGCTGATGGACGAACCTTTCTCCGCACTGGACCCATTGATCCGCATGCAGCTGCAGGACCAGTTCAAGGCGTTGGTGGCACAACTCCAGAAAACAACGTTATTTATTACGCATGATCTCGATGAGGCAATTCGCATCGGTCATCGTATCGCGATCATGAAAGACGGCATCATCGTGCAAATCGGTACACCGGAAGATATCGTGATGAATCCGGCCGATGATTACGTACGCGAATTCGTGCAAGGTATTTCAAAATTAAAACTGGTTAAAGCGCATTCGATTCTCGAGCCGCTGGAAAGTTTTGACGGCAGTCTCGACGGAGCACCGCGGGCCGATGAAGAAGCCGACCTGGACCAGTTGATCGACCACGCAGTCGGCACTGATCTGCCGGTCGTGATCACGTCGAACGGCCAGGATATCGGCGTTGTGACCAAGCCGCGATTGCTACGCGGCATCCAGGGGGGTAAAGACCAATGAGTGATAACGAAAGCAACGCAAGCGTCATCGCCGCGTCGGATATCGAGGTCGACCACGCAAGCCTCGACGCGTCGATTGCCGAATTCGCCAGCCAGAACGGTGACTATTACGCCAAACAGTTTCACCGCATTCATTCATCCACCGGCCTGTTGCCGAATACTTTCAACTTGATGGCCGCGATACTGGGCCCGGTATGGGCCGCCGCTCGCGGCGTTTGGGGCATGTTCTGGGGATTCCTGATCCTCGAAATGATCGCCTGGGTACAGATCGGCAGGGGCTGGTGGGGTGATCCCGGCGCCAACTTCTTCGAGCGTGCCGAGGGGCAGCGCGAACGCGCCGAAGGTTTTCTCGAGCGCGCTGAAGCCGCACGCGCGGCCGGGGAGGACCCTACCCGCTTCGAAAAGCTCGCGGAAAACATCGGTAATGCTGCGGAAAAAAGCGAAGCCCTGGGGCAGGCCGCGAGTTCCGAGGCGCTGGGCATCCTGCTCGCCGGTCTCGGCCTGCTACTGCTATTCAAGGCGCTGCAGGGTTTTTACGCCAACTCGATTTACGAAAAACAGTTCAGCCGCTGGCGCATCGATCAGAAATTGGTCGAAAGCGGCGTCAAGTCGAAGAATATCTTACTCGGCATCGTGCTGGTGATTTTGATCGGGCCGTTGACGATTTACAAATTTACTGTCGACAGCCCGCTCGAAGTACTTAATGAATTTCCAGAGAAACAGGTATCCAGTATTTTTATCGACTCGGACAAGGCCACGCTGTTCACTGAGCTCGCTGGCTGGCTGGAGCAGAAGATCGACAATGCCGCGATAGCCGGCGCCGGTGCCTTCGATGGCATCACCGCGGGCGTGAGAACGGTGCTCGACGCACTGGGCCTGGCCTTGATCGGTACGCCTTGGCCGGTGGTGATGCTGGTCATATGCGTGGTCGCCTGGCGCGCCGCGGGACCACGAGTGGCGATTTTCACCGCCGCTTCGTTAGCCTACATCGCGCTACTGGGTTACTGGGCAATCGCGATGGAAACTGTTGCCCTGGTCGGCGCCGCGGTGTTCATCTGCGTCATCATCGGTATTCCACTCGGCATCTGGTTTGGTAAATCGAGGCGCGCCTATAACGCGGCGGAACCGGTACTCGATTTAATGCAGACCCTGCCCGCATTCGTTTACCTGATTCCGATCATCGCATTCTTTGGCACCGGCAACCCGCCCGGGATCCTGGCGACTATCATCTTCGGCATGCCGCCGGTCATTCGCCTGACCTCGCTTGGCGTGCGCGGTGTGCCCGACACGATCAAGGAAGCGGCGGTCGCGTTTGGCGCCTCGCGTTTTCAGTTACTGAAAGACGTGGAAGTGCCGCTCGCCCTGCCCTCGATCATGACCGGTGTTAACCAGACTATCCTGATGTGCCTGTCGATGGTGGTTATCATCTCGCTGATCGGTGGTGGCGGTCTCGGTAAGGTCATCCTCGAGGCACTACAGTATGCGGCCAAGGGGCCGGGCCTGCTCGGTGGATTCGCGATCCTGTTTGTCGCCATGGTCATCGACCGCATCGTGCAAGGTGCATTCCGTCGCAAGGACCAGGAAATATAGCGAGGCAGTTTCAGTCCAGCGTCTTGCTGAAATACACACGATCGAAACCGTCTTCCACGCGTCGGTCAATCTGCTGATAACCGAGCCTGGGGTATAACTCCAGGTTCTCAGACATGCTGGCATTGGTATATAACTCGATCCGGTTATAACCATCCTGCTGCGCCTGTTGCTCGACAAACCCAATTAACTTTCTGCCAATCCCACGGTTCTGAAATCCCGGAGTCACGGCGACATTTTCCAAGTGCGCGTGGTCCTGCCTGGCATAAAAAACAACGAAACCGACAATCTTGTCATCTTCCTGCGCAACATACAGATGGCTTTTTCCGATCGAAGCGGCAAAGTCTGCAACCATGGGTGCGGGCTCACGGCCGATGCGTTCGACATACATTGTGTATGCTGCAACCGCACAGGTTTCTATCTCCGCCAAGTCGGAAATGTTGGCTTTACGAATTTCAGTCAAGTTGGCACTTCTTCCATAACAACGCTAGGGTGCTCGGCAAGACCGGGGGCTAGGAGCTCTTCGCCCAATTCTGACTGATGCGTTTGTTTATCTGTTTAAACTGCTCGATCAACAGGTCGCAATCGAGCTGGTTCGAGTTACACATTGCATCCATCCTGATCAAAATTTCATCATTCTTTTTTACGATCTCTCTGCGTATTGCGCTTGGGTGCGCCGGGTGATCATCAGGCGTAAAAGACCAGAGTATATATTTGCCCTCGCCTTTTTGATTGAATATTGTCCAGCCTTCATACTCCTGCATGCCCACGGCAGAATCTGCTTTTAGCGCGTTATAAGCTTCCTCGATTGTCGCGTAGCCTATGGGTGAGGGTTCCGCAACCTGTTGTGCCGCCGAGACGGGCAGGTACAGCAGTGCTAATAGAAACAAACTGAAACGATTCATAAGTTTTCCTTAAAGGCTAGGCTATTGTATCGGCCGCTAGGATGCCGCCTCTCCCAGCCAGCCGGTGCCCTTGCCGATCACATCCTCGAGCATTGCAATTTCACGCGCAAGTTCGCGTGACAGGTTAATCATCAGCAGACCAAAATCGGCGGGGAAGCTTACGTGCAGTTCATAGAATTGTTCGCTGCTTATGTCCAGAAGCAGACTTTCCTCGACGGCAACATCGATACCGTTGTGGGAAATGAGACCAATCATCAGATCGAATCCCATCTGCTCGCCCGCGCAGAAATACCGGGTCAGGACATCGCTATCTTCACCGTGTTTATAAAATGCAAACCTTCCCTGCAGTACCACCTCGAATTCCGACGCGACCTGGTCCAGGCGGGAAATATATTCACCCCTGGCATAGCGTCTGATCACGCCATTGGTCATCAGATCGACAATAACTTCATCGGAGAGAGCACCGAAAGTGGATAATTCGCGCAGGCATGGAAGTCCAAGCGCTTCGATCGTCTCGTCAGGATCCAGAATATCCATCACATCACCTCTGGCCATAATTATGTATCATACGGATTATTTGTCCGTTTCGATTGACTTTAGACAATAAAAAACGAAGCCAGTTTTACTGATGGAATATAATCTTTTCGATTTTCTGACCTTGCTGGGTTCACTCGGACTGTTCCTCTACGGCATGAAAGTCATGAGCGATGCGTTAATGGAACTAGCCGGCGATCGCATGCGAAAAATTCTGGCGGGTGCAACTTCCAATCGTTTGTTTGCCGTTCTGACCGGGTTCACCATCACGGCCGTCATTCAATCTTCGTCAGCAACGACCCTGATGGTGGTCGGTTTCGCCAATGCTTCGTTGCTTTCACTGACGGAATCCATCGGTGTCATCATGGGCGCAAACATTGGCACAACGGTTACCGCCTGGCTGATTTCGCTACTGGGTTTCAAGGTCAACATGGCGGCTATCGCATTGCCCCTGGTAGGCCTCGGATTTCTATTCAGCCTGAGCAAGAAGAAAAACCTCAGGCACTGGGGTTACTTTATCGTCGGTTTCGCGATTCTTTTCATCGGCCTGCAATATCTAAAAAATTCGGTGCCCGATATCAAGTCGAGTCCTGAAGCGCTCGCCTTTTTGAGTGCCTATACCAGCAAGGGTTATCTCTCGATACTCCTGTTTCTGTTTATTGGAACCCTGTTAACCGTGGTTATCCAGTCTTCCAGCGCCACCATGGCCATCACGATCATCATGTGTTTCGAGGGCTGGATTCCATTCGAAATGGCTGCCGCCATGGTGCTGGGCGAGAATATCGGTACCACCATAACCGCCAACCTGGCCGCCATTGTTGCCAACTACCGGGCAAAACGAACGGCGCGGGCGCATTTTATTTTCAACTGCTTTGGTGTCGTCTGGATGCTGGTCCTGTTTCTACCCATTTTGCATGGCATCGGACACGTCGTGGAAAGCATCGAGGGCGCCTCTCCTTTCGCACAGGCAGCGGCAATCCCGGTGGCCCTGTCGCTTTTTCATACCACTTTCAATATTGTGAATACCGTCGTCATGGTGCAGTTTATTCCGTTGATCAGCCGGATTGTCATGCGCATGGTGCCAGAAGACAAAGCGGTGATGATCGTCATCGAAGAGCCTCATTTTCTCGATAAAGCTTCGCTCAATTACCCGCAAACGGGGATGAAAGCCCTGCTTGATGAGTCTCTACGGTTATTCGAAAAAACTGCCTTCAAAGTTATAACTCACGGGCTACATGTCCACCGGGAAGAATTCGAGTCAGATAAGAAGCTTAAAAAAATAATTGAGAACATCCATCAATTCGATCTTGATGTTGATGCTATCTATTACAATAAATTTAAAAATATCTACGGCAAAATCGTCGAGTACGCAAACCAGCTACAGGGCAAGTTCGATCTGGACGAGGACAAGATCATTGCCATCAGGAGTATTTTACGCGCTGACCGTCTGATGGTTGAAATCGTCAAGGATATAAAACCGTTACATACCAACATGAATCGATATTTATATTCTGACAATGAGTACATTCGCGCTGAATACAATAACCTGCGCAAGATGATCCTCAAGATACTGCGTTTATCGCGCAAGGCCCGTTTAGCAAAACTGGACAAAAAATTCATGGCCAAGGCCAGCGACATAAGAGATCACGTGGATAAATATGATGTCTTGATGAATGGTACAATCGACCGCTTGGTGCGTGATCACCTGGTCAGCGCCGAAATGGCAACATCCCTGATGAACGATAGCTCTATCGCAATTCAGATCGCGCGCGACCTGGTCGATGTTTCATCACTTTTATATTTACAGCGAGACAACTTGCAGGATGTTGAAGAGGATGAAGGTCTGGCGATGGCAAGCTAAGACCCCTTTACAGGGGTTGTTCCCGGATACAAAAATTTAAGGTCAAATAAAAATGAATTGCCTGGACAAGTATCGCAGCAAACTCATTAGCCAGCTCAACAGGGATCTCAGAATTATTCTTGTGAGGCCTGAAGAAGAGGCGGTGCATGATTTCAGAGTTGGAATGAAGCGACTTACCGCGCTTTACTTCCTTCTTAACGAAGTCGATCCCAGGCTAAACACCAGGAAAATGCTCAAGCCCTATCGCAAGTTGGCAAAGTCTATTGGCGTCATTCGCGACGGACATATCGCCGTGCATTTAATCCAGGAACTGGATGAAGTTTGTGATGCCGATAAAAAGTTATTGGTTAGTGCGATAAAATCTAAATCAAGAAATGATTATCGATCATTCAAAAGAACCATTCAGACCAGTCCGCTTGCCCGGGTAAGCGTTCCTACCATCAGATCGCTGGGTTTATCCGAAAGAGCCATTCTGAGGCAAAAACCGGTCGCGCTGAAAGGGCTTTTATCGCAGATCATGAGCACCAGTCCGCGCATGACCGCTGAACAATGGCACAAGAAACGAATTCTGATGAAGCGATATCATCATAAGCTCGATGCATTTTATTTCTGTCCGGGCCATACCGCGGATGAAAACGAGTTGAAGCAGATAAAAATACTCGAACAACTGCTTGGCGACTGGCACGATCGCATCATCGCCGCCGAGATACTGCCGCTACTCAAAGGTGCCGAAGCGGAAGCAGACCGTACGATCGCGATCATGCGGAAACAAGATAAGATATTGCTGGGATCGGCAAAAATCTACCTCAACAAATATAAAAAATGGCACCAAGGCAATTAACCGTTGAAATGAGGGCAATCACCTCATTTAAGGAACGGTATACCTAACTAGTGTTTACGGACTTTGGTCCATCCGTTTGGATGTTTAAGTTTAATTGCTAAGAAATGGTACCAGGGGTGGAATCGAACTGCTAACACAAACTCACCAAAAGCAGGCACTTAGATAAGTGAGTTGAGCTTCCGCCAGCGGCCAGGAGCGAACACTGCATTGGTTAGTCATAGGTAGCCGTTATTTATCGACTGCCTGCTAAGAACATATGTGCTATACCTATATTAGTCAATTCAGATAAATAAATTGTTTCTGCGAGACCGTACAACAAAATTAGGTCTGGATTTACCTGCAAGCTGGTTGATATGAATCAATTTGTAGGCAAGGGGTTATTGTTATAAGTGAAAACTGGGTTAGAGATAAACTTTCCAACATAAAATAGGAGCGATGAAAGTGGTTGTAAAGAAAAAAACTGCAAAGAAAAAGAAGCCTGCTGCTAAGAAGAAGGTAGCTACGAAGAAGCCTGCGAAGAAAAAGGTGGCTAAGAAAAAGCCCACCAAGAGAAAAGTAGTTGCCAGGAAAAAGAAGCCTGCTGCTAAGAAGAAGGTAGCTAGGAAAAAGCCTGCGAAGAAAAAGGTGGCTAAGAAAAAGTCCACCAAGAAAAAAGTAGTTGCCAGGAAAAAGAAGCCTGCTGCTAAGAAGAAGGTAGCTAAGAAAAAGCCTGCGAAGAAAAAGGTGGCTAAGAAAAAGTCCACCAAGAAAAAAGTAGTTGCCAGGAAAAAGAAGCCTGCTGCCAGGAAGAAGCGCAAGTAAGTCAACAAAAAGCCCTCCCCCGTTGAGGGCTCGTTGTTTTCTACAGCACTGCATTCTAAGCCTTCTGCGTGAGAGGCACTGAAAGTCCTCGAAGGGTCGTATTTCGCCGCTCATTTGTCGAGCCTGAGCGTCTATTTTCTCCAAAGGAGATGCTCGCAAAGCTCTGGCCGGGGGCAATCTTCGGCCAGAAGCAGGCGCTGAAAAACATCTATAAAGCTTCGTATTTTGTCACTTTCAGTCATCCAGCATAAATCAAAAACCCGCACGATTGCGGGCTTCAAATTCTCAGATTTCGAAAGTGGTCAAGGTGATTTCTTACGCCTACTATATTCAATCAATTCGGTCAGCGGTATTCAATGGCTACGTAGGTCAGTTAGTTAGAGTACTTCACCCATAATGATTGGCGCCCTGTCCAAGCAAGGCGTGGCCTCCATTTTTTGCTAGTTATCAACTATAAGGAGGCCCTTTCCTGACACAGGTAATCGTTTCCACGGAGAACTCCGTCTATCTCTGGAGGGTGGTCTCCAGTTTTCCACCAAACGAACAAAATTAAACGCTTAAAAATCCAGGCATCCCTTTGCACTTCAATAGCTTGGACAGTAGACCGACATTTAGCACGGGTCTTGCTTCAGTAGCACGGAGCGATGAGCTCGCACACCAGCGTCAAAATTTTCTCCTTGCCAAGGCGACGAGGTTAGCTGTCACCCCGGAATTATTTGTTCACATCGGCAGGATTCTCGTCCACCGGTTTATCAGGTTTATCCATTTCCTCTGGCGCCTCGGCCTCCTGGAACTCGAACAGCACCTTGACAATCTGATGCCGGTCCATTTTGAGGACTTCGAGACAGGCGCCCTCGAGCTGAACTCGATCGCCAACGCTGGCAATGCGGCCAAGGCGATGGTTGATATACCCTCCCAGGGTTACGTAGTCGCCGGGAGGAAACGGGTAATTCAGCTTGTGCTCAAGTTCAGTAACCCGAATTCCGGCGCTGATCTTGTAACGCTGAGGATCTTCCCTTTTGATGTGGCGGTGTCTTGGAGAAAACTCATCCTCGTAGTCGCCTACAATCTCTTCGAGGATATCTTCCAGCGTTATCAGGCCCTCGGTTCCACCGTATTCATCCAGGACGATGGCTATCTGTCGCCGGTTGGTGGTGAAATCCATGAGCAATGCTCTCAACGGCATGGTATCGGGGATGTAATAAGCCGGCATCATGACATCGGCGACCGGATGAGCCAGAGTATCGACAATCCGTTCCGGTTTCTCTGCGGCCGCCATGCTGTTGAGAAGCTGCTTCACTGAAACGATACCGATAATGTTGTCCATTGTCGTTTCATAGACCGGGTAACGCTCGCGCAATTCTTCTTTAAACAGGGTGAGCACGTCCGCTACGACAGCGGTATGCGGTATTGCTTCAACCTCCGTGCGTGGAATCATGGCATCCCGCGCGGTGTGTTCATCCAGGTTGAATACCCCGCGAAGCATCATGGTCAACTGGGGATCGAGGACTCCCTCCTGTTCACTGGCGCTGAGTATGGTACGAATCTCCTCGCCGGTAATCGAAAAATGCGGTTCGCCATTGCCAGTCAGCTCATGTTGCCCGATTAACCACAACAGACCGTTGGATGAATGATTCATCAACCAGATGAGCGGGCGCAGTATGGTATGGAGCCAATTGATGATTCTGGCGACCGACAGGCTTATTGATTCCGCCTTGTGGAAGGCAAGCACCTTGGGTGCCAGTTCACCCACCACAACGTGTAAATAGGAGATGATCATAAAAGCAAAAATATAGGAGAAGGTCTGGGTCAACTGTAATATTTTTTCACTCTCACCCAGCAGGCCAAAGGCTAGCTGGAACCCAGGAAACATAATTTCATTAAGCGTGACAATCCCGATGGCACCCAGTCCCAGCGAAACCAACGTAATTCCGATCTGGGTGACCGAATAAAATCGCTCCGGTTGGTCATGGAGCACCTGGACCATCCTGGCCGACTGGCTGCCGGTACCGGCCAATTGATTGATACGACTACGTCGCGCCGAGGTTAGTGCGATCTCCGATCCGACAAAAAACGCATTCCCGGCAATCAGGAACAGAATCAAGAATAGCTTTCCAATTAATATCCAATCCATAAATTACTCCTCCACGGCCCGATGTATCTACCGTGCTCTATGTGTGCACCGCGAATCAATATTTATTAAGTATATTGCATCGTTTAGGGGACTTACTGACATTAATCAAGGCTTTAGGCAACTGTCGAACCGGCATCGATGATGATCAGGCCGACATTTCCGCGTGACCCGGGCGCCGTCTATTTTTAATAACTGGATAACTCCTGTTTCCCAAACCGATCAGGTTTAGGTAGTGGATTCCGTATACTGTTTAGATTTATTTTGTACGTTTTTGCTTCGAAACCAAGTTTATATTTTGAACAATATGGTAAATTCCCAGGTGTGACAATTGAATCGATCATAGCCGTTCATATATAAATTTTTAGCATCCGCTTTCTCCAAAGAAGACCCTCAACAAGCCGGGCCAGGAGACAATCTTCGGCCAATTTCGCAGCTTCGTTCGGATATAAATTTGACAGTTATATTCGGTTAAACCAGCCGAAGTTGAAAACACCAGGACGCGAGTTAAAAACTGGTAAATAGATATACTGTCCCCGGAATTCCTGCTTGTTCGACACCTGGGACGAATCGGGTCTCAAGCAAGTTTCAGTGAATAGAGGCTCACTACCTGTGCCAGGTCCACTTACTCGGTCGGTTCAACTGCGAAGTGCCTGGCACGCTGAAAACGGCGCCAGTGTCTTTGTGTTTGCTTGACGCACTCCTTGATCTGGGTGGCAGACCAGTCCTGCACCAGCCATACGGTTTGCACATCCAGCAGGCCGGGACGAGTGAGGACTACCAGTTGTCGCGCCACAATCGCATCATTAACGATGCCGAGAGAATCCTGGATGCATTCCATTTGTTTGAGAATGGGCCTGGTACTTGATTCGGGCCAGAGTCCCGAGAAAAACTCGCTGGCGTAACGCGCCTTTTTGCCGCGTTTGCGCAAGCTGTGCAGGTCCTCACCGATCATGCGACTCAAGGGACGGGTGTCGATGAGGAAGTCTCGCCGGGATTTCTCAAGCACCTCGACTGCGAAGTCTGCTACCGGCTGATCGATAGCGGACCGATTCAGAACCTCGGATGGGGTCGCCAACCAACGCTCAAATTGCAGCATGAGTCGGGTATAGCGCCTGGACTCGAAAATATTCGTCACATCCCGCGTTGCTCGCTGGCGCTCGGCAAGGGCAATTTTTCGCAGTCGATTAATGGCCTCATGCCTGTCGGGATGGGCCGCCTTGATCGCGGGTAACGTTTCGTCGACGAACACGTGCCAGTCACGAGCGTGTGCGAGGCGTCGCTGAAACCAGCGAAACTCACCATTGAATGCCTTGCGTTTGTCATAAGGCAGAACGCTCTTGAAAGCGCGAAGCGTTGCTCGGATGCGGCGAATGGCCACCCTCGCCTGGTGAATAGCTTCCGGTTTGCCCTCCGACACCGGCATCTCGTTCACGTAGAGGTGTTGGAAAGCGTTGTCCTTGATTCGATAAAAGGCATCGCCCACGGTCATCTGCGGATCCAGGGAAATCTTTGACGCCTTGCGTGCGCGAGGACGCAGAGCAGGACGAGCAAGTGCATAACCGTGTTCAGCCTTCGACCTGCGACCCAGAGTCAAGTCCAGCGATTCGTTAAGTTTGAGCGCGAGATCCAGTATTGCCGCTGCATTGCCATTCCGAAGTGCGAGTTCGACCCCGGCGATTGGCTCACGACAAGTACCGTCCTTTGCGGAAATCGTCCCGATATCCAGCGCGAGTTCATGTTTGCAGCCGCCGACTTTGAGTGGCACGGACCTACGTTCGACATTCGTTGTGAACATCGGTACAAGGCGCTTATCACGTTTGCCTCGCTTCAGGATCGCCCTAAGTTCCCTGTCCTCTATGGCTTCCGCGCACGGCACATTGCAGGATACTCGCCCTGTCCATTCTCGCCAGGTTTTGAGTCCGGTGGGTCCTGTCACAGGCGCCTTGATGGTTTGCTGATAGCCGTCGCGATCATGGCGTATGCACAGCGTGATACCGGCTTGTCGCAGGAGGTGTCGGGGCGTATCGAAGTAAGTATTATGTAGATTACGGCTGACTATCTTTCCAGTCTTGAGCTTCTTGACGTATCGGGAAGTCACAATTTTCTGCAACGTTGCCGGCGTCGACTGCAACTTTAACTCTATCTCGTCTTGCATATTAAGGGTGAAGTGAATAGGAGACGATGATGTAAACAAGAGTCATTGTGCCGATTTTTCTAACAAATTTAAAGGGTTATATTGCTGTGTGCCTTCCACTGGGTCGGCGTGCGCAGTTTCACTGCCGCTCGCTGATCCAGGATTTCGTTGCTCCTCACTACCCTGATGCTAAACATGATTCCTGTTAATCACGGTCAGTTTTCATGTCTTCCTGCATTATTTTTAATGCTAGTTTCATTAAACGCCAATAACTATTTACTTACACCTAATCGATAGACCAAAAAAACCCGCGTCAGCTTTGGCTATCTTTGTGAAGGCTGCATGAGGGATAGACCGGGCCGCGCAGGTTCAAAACGCGATTGCATCTCGCGTTTTGAACCCGGGGGGGGCGCCTGCGGCGGCCCAAGTTGCTGGCGCAACTTGTCGAACAGGATTCTCTTCAATCCTCTCTCTCCGCCAGACATAAAAAACCCCGCGTTGCGGGGCTTTTTATGTCTGGCGGAGAGAGAGGAACTATCTGAGTCAGATACCGTAGTCGAATCCCTGACACTGCCCGACCCCGAACGCACAGCAGGGCAAGATCATCTATTGCTTGTCGAGTCACCACAGAAGCTAGATAGTATTAAAATCAAGAATGCACCCTCAACTCCGAGTAACCATCGCCAGAAAAGACGACGTCGACAATCAGAAACCCTCGAGCTAAACCAAAAATAATCCGGTTACAGATAAGAGCACTTTGATTTTGTAGGAGTCCCACCTGCTTGATCCGTCAGTAGCACCCCCGGGGCACTACCCGGTGTAGGGGGGCTTTTTTAAATTGAGGGCTATCGATGGAGCATGGTTCCTACCACTTCCAATGGTCCGATGCAGCAACATTGAGTCAGAAGATTATGCATGATTCGAGAAAGACTGAACCATCTGCCGGCTTAGCATGCGATATCCAGAATTAATTTGCCGGCCACTAATTATTCTTAACCGGCCAATAGTCTCTTAAAATACTGTTAGTTGCTGCTCTAAACCATGCCAGAAGCTGACGCTCAGATGGGCTTGTTGAGCTTCTCGAAACGGCCATAAGCAGACGCTGATTTTTGCTGTAAATACGTATCTCTTCTTAAATGGCTAAAGAAGGGACCGGTAATGGACTGATAAAAAAAACCGGGTAAACCGTTAAGGTAATACCCGGCATCTTTA
>JAOTXY010000043.1 GCA_029862125.1 Gammaproteobacteria bacterium
CCACCATCGCGGTAAACACGAGCAGGTAGACGACCTTGGGTTTGGTCAGCTTGTAGTATTGCGAGCAGGAATCAAGTGTAAGCGCTGTCATTTAATTTAGCTGAATTATGATGCTTTTTAAGAACGCGGCTTTATACAGGCATTATTGCCGCGGTTCAATCGCGCGATGATAACAGACTCAACCGATCTGGGATAACTTCATCAGTTTTTTTATATCCTCTAGCACCCTGTCCTGTTCGTTCTCGGCGGGATAATGCATCATCAGGTTCTGCTCAGGATCTACCAGGTACATGCGCGGAGCCTCGCCGACCTCGCCATGACCCTCGAGGTAGAACTGCCTGTACAGGTTCGTATCCTGGTAGTTTTCAACCACTTTCAGGTTTGGAAAATCCTGCAGGTAAATTTTTGTTTTTTCGCTTAGCGGTCGCGCGCTGATCAGCACATTTTGCAGGCGCATGGTGTCACGCCCCAGCAAGGTCCTGATCTGGCGCATATAAAACAGGTTCGATCGACACTGTTCATCGCAGGATTCGCCGCTGAATAACAGAAAGGTCCATTTACGCCCGAATCCGCCCTCGTGTCGTTGACCGTCGACTGTCTCCAGCAGCGGCCAATCAAGTTTTTTCACCGGCGCTACCAGCATGCCGTAGTTGCCACTGCTGGGCTTGATATCAAACACGTAAAGCGCCAGCCATCCACCGATAAAAGGCGACAGGAATACCGCAATTAGCGCAAGCAGTTTAATCCGGTACCACAACAATCGTTTGGGTTCTTCCTGGTTCATTCAATTTTCCGCAGGTTTAAAATGACAAAAAACACGAGTGCGATCAACGCGAAGGCGAACCATTGCGTCGCGTAGGCACGGCTCTTTTCAGGTTTCATCCAGACCGGATTCCAGTCGCGCACGAAGGCGCCACTCCGTTCGGGCGCCAGCCATAGCACCACCGGCAACAAGCGACCCGAGAATTGCGACTGCAGGGCCTCGATGTCGATATAGGGAATTAGCTGGGGCCAGCGCTCAGATAAATTCATTCCTCCAAGGCGCAGTGCCGGTTCATTCGGATAGTTTGCGATGCCCGCTACGCCCTCGGCGCTCGTCGCAGGTGGTATCGACGGCAATGCTTCACGGGATTCACCCCATGCCGCCCAGCCGCGGTTCACCAGAATCAGGTCATCACTGTCTTTGAGCTTTAAAGGGGTTAACACGTAGTAACCGGCAGTGCCGCGATGCAGCTGATTGTCGACCAGCAAATGGCGGGAATTATCGTAACTACCCTGCAGCAAAAGCTTGCGGTATTCGATATCATCCAGCGCATCACCCGCCGAAAACGCCTGGTATTGTTCACCCAGCCGTTGCTCAAACTTTAATTCGATTGACTCCTTAAGCGCCGCACGATCGAGTTGCCACAGCCCCAGCGCAACACATAGCGATACACCCGCGGCAGTCAGCGCAATCGCCCACCAGGCAGGCTCAAACTTTCGCCGTCCAATCATCATATCGACAAAGCCTCGTGATCCAGTAGACTATTCCCCGGCGTATACTTGTTCACTACCATGCTAAGCGTAAAAATTATCATTGTTGTCCTATTGTTGCTGATCGTGCTGAGCCTCGGTGCCAGTATGTTCAGCATGATTAAGGATCGCACCAACTCCAATGCCACCGTCAAACTCCTGACCGTCCGAATTGTCCTTTCCATTGTGACTTTCGTCTTCATCGTGTTCTCATTTTATATGGGCTGGCTGCAACCTCACGGTATCGTCCCCCCAGCATCCTGATCAGCATTTCGGCATTTAACCAGCATCAATCCAGGCGTGGCCGTAGACAACCTCGTAGGAGGCAACGAACCTGTCGCCCTCGAATCCATGCTGACGATAGCAGGATTCCAGTTTGCGTAACTGCGCCGGCGTCATCAATCCCCGCCGGCGACCGAGGTCCGCGTTATTGGCACCGATATTGCGCAAATCATCCAGCAGTGGTTGAAATTCTCGATATTCCAGTCGAATTGTCTCGGCATCCACAACCGGTTGGGCGAAACCGGCTGCCAGCATGGCGTCACCGACATCGTGCATATCGACAAACTGGTGAACATGCGGGTGAGAATCCATCATCTGCCAGCTATCGGCCAGTTCATAAAGGGTGCCGGGACCGAAACTGGAGAACATCAGCAAACCACCGGGTCGAGAGATGCGGGCAAACTCTTTCATTGTTGCGCCGACATCATTACACCATGGCATCGCCAATGACGAAAACACGAGGTCGAATGTCTGGCCGGCAAACGGAAGGCGCTCCATATCAGCCGTAACCAAGCGTTTTTTCGATAGTAATCGAAACCTTGAACGAGCCTGTAGCAGCATTTCAAACGCAATATCTGCGGCAAAAACCCGGGCTCGTGGATAGGCCTTTTGCAGACCGTGCACGCCCCTGCCCGTACCACAGCCAATATCGATAATTGTCTCCGGACGGTGACGTATATACTGCAGCCTCTCTAAAAGTCGATTTTCTACCTCTTCGTGCAAAATAGCTGCATTATTGTAACATTTAGCAGCACGATTGAAGAATTTCTTTATCGATTGTTTATCCAGCCGGGGTGGATTGAGCAGGTCCAAAGAGTCTCCTGGAACTATTTTCATGGTTACCGGGTGTATTCAGCGTTCTATGCGGGCAGCAATGACAGCCGAATTTGAAAAAACCGGCGTATCGATACCGCCGGCAAAGGATTCTAACCGAATCCATGGACCAACATCAGGCATTTGTTGCCTTAAAACTCTAACAACGCGGAATAACGCCTGATTCACTCGATTCTGGCATATCGGGGTGGCTCAGATATGCCAATGCGAGCACGACAATGTTTTATCAAGAATCCCGCTTCCACGTTGCCCGGGAATTGAGATCGATGCAGGCTGTAAGGTCACCCCTTATCTGTTAGAGTCTGGCCAACACTACTACCCTGTCATCGATGCTGGAATCCGCCGCCTTAATACTATTCGCCTATTTGCTCGGATCGATTTCGTCGGCAATAGTGTTGAGCAAGATCATGGGATTCAAGGACCCGCGTAGCGAGGGATCGAACAATCCCGGCGCCACCAACGTGTTACGCATCGCGGGTAAAAAGGCGGCTTTCCTGACCCTGGTCGGAGATTGCCTGAAAGGCCTGATCCCGGTTCTGCTGGCACGCGGGTTGGACGCCGATCCGTTGGTCGTAGCGCTTACCGCATTCGCCGCGTTCAGCGGACACTGTTTCCCGGTATTCTTTCACTTTCGGGGTGGCAAAGGCGTTGCCACGGCGATTGCCGCAACGGTCGGTTTTAACTGGATAGCCGGCACAATTCTGATCGCTATCTGGCTCCTGTTCGCCAGGGTATTCAAGATTTCATCGTTAGCCGCAATCATCTCTTTTTGCGCCTTGCCGCTGTTGATCTATTGGCGCGAGCAGGACCTTCAGGTCAGCATCGTCTTCGTCGCGATCTCGGCGATTCTTGTCTGGCGTCATAAAAGCAATATCCAGCGCCTGATCCAGGGCTCCGAATCCTAGCATCCATTAGATAAAATCTCTGTGCGAGAGATATGCCGGCTAAATGGGGATTAACGACTCCAGCGACCAGCGGGCCAACACATCACCAGCCAGGTCATCAGTCTGGCCACGCAGCAGCCGCAAGGCCCCGGCATAAGCGATCATGGCACCGTTATCGGTACAGTATTCCAGTGCCGGGAAGTAAACCCGGGTATTTTGCGCCTTCCCCAGCTTCTCGAGAACTTCACGCAAGCGCCGATTGGCACCCACTCCCCCGGCGATGACGAGACTCTGATACCCGGTCTCGTCCAGCGCCCGTTTGCATTTAATGCGCAGGGTATCAACCACGGCCTGCTGGAATGCAAAGGCAATTTCTGCGCGCAACTTGTCGTCCAGCGGTTCGTGCTGTCTGACAATATTAAGTGCCGCGGTCTTGAGACCACTGAAACTGAAATCAAGCCCCGGCCGATTTGTCATCGGACGGGGAAATTCAAACCCGGATTGCGCCACCGAATCCGCAAGCGCTGCCAGTTGCGGACCACCCGGGTAGGGTAATCCCATCAGTTTCGCGGTTTTATCGAAGGCCTCCCCGACCGCATCATCCAACGATTCACCAAGAATGCGATAGTCGCCAAGGGCCTTGACATCGACCAACAGGGTATGTCCACCGGACACCAACAACGCCACAAACGGCAATTCCGGTTGCTCGGCGGACAACATAGGCGCCAGTAGATGGCCTTCCATGTGATGCACACCCAGTACCGGCTTATCGAGGGCCCAGGCCAGCCCACGGGCAAGATTGGCACCGACCATCAGCGCGCCAATCAACCCGGGACCCCGGGTATAGGCAATCGCGTCAACTGCATCGATGCCGCCGATTTCATCCAGGATTTCACCCGTTAGCGGCGCCGCCTTGACAACGTGGTCGCGCGAAGCGAGTTCGGGCACCACCCCACCATACTCACGATGTTTTTCAACCTGCGAGTAAAGTCGCTGCCAAATTTGCCCGCTATCACTGTCGTAAACAGCGACACCGGTCTCGTCACAGGAGCTTTCGATACCTAAAACTTTCATAAAAACAGGCTATTAATTACTTCTGGAGATTGATATTTGGTGCCGCCTCCTTATAATTGGCCGGCTCTTGAAGCCGGAGCCAGTAAAATGGCGCCACTGTTAACATACTGGATCAACAAATATGCCATCAGTTAAAGTAAAGGACAACGAACCATTTGATTTCGCATTGCGTCGTTTCAAGCGGTCTTGTGAAAAAGCGGGCGTCCTGACCGAAACCCGTCGTCGTCAACACTATGAAAAACCCACCGCAGTTCGCAAGCGTAAATCAGCTGCCGCAGTAAAACGCAATTTCAAGCGCATCTCCAAGGATTTCGGTACCCGCAGACGCCTCTACTAAGCCGGGCGCGAAATGTCGAGTACGCTCAAGCCACAATTAACCACCGACATGAAGTCATCGATGAAAAGCGGTGACAAGAAACGGCTTGGTGTTATCCGCTTAATGCTCGCGGCTATCAAGCAGATAGAAGTCGACGAACGCATCGAACTTGACGACACCCGTATACTCGCGGTGCTCGATAAAATGGCCAAGCAGCGCCGCGAATCAATCTCTCATTACAGCGATGCGGACCGTGATGACCTGGTTGCAGTCGAACAGGCCGAGATCGACATCATCCAGGAATACCTGCCGGAGGCCCTGTCCGAGGCAGAAATCAATGATCTCGTCGAACAATCCATTGCTGCCACCGGCGCAGCAACCATCAAGGATATGGGTAAGTTAATGGGGGTGCTCAAACCCCAGCTGCAAGGACGCGCAGACATGGGGAAAGTCAGCCAGCTTATCAAGTCCCGGCTATCCGCCTAGGGCAGGTACTCCTTACGATGCCTAACGTTTTCCAGTTCCTGGAAGTACAACGTACCGACCCCGGTAAAAAACCGGCATTCGTACGAGTTAAGGAATTTGGCGAAATCTACGGCGACTACGAACAGCAGGAAGCTGCCGAGCAGGCAGAACGCTGTATCGAGTGTGGCAATCCTTACTGCGAATGGAAGTGCCCGGTTCACAACTATATCCCTAACTGGCTCAAACTGGTGGCGGAAGGCAACCTGCTGGAAGCTGTCGAAATGTCGCACAAGACCAACAGCCTGCCTGAAATCTGCGGTCGAATCTGCCCCCACGATCGACTCTGCGAAGGCGCCTGCACGCTGAATACCGGCTTTGGTGCGGTGTCGATCGGCTCGGTCGAAAAATATATTACCGACAAGGCGATCGAGCAGGGCTGGGCTCCTGATCTCTCCAACGTAACCGATAGCGGCAAAAAGGTTGCGGTCATAGGTGCTGGCCCGGCCGGTATCGCCTGTGCCGACGTACTGACTCGCAACGGCGTTGCCTGCGTGGTATTTGACAAGTATCCTGAAATTGGCGGTTTACTGACTTTCGGCATTCCCCCATTCAAGCTCGAGAAGGAAGTCGTTACCCGGCGCCGTAAAATGTTTGAAGACATGGGCATTGAATTCCGTCTCAATACCGAAATCGGCAAAGATTTAAGTTTCGAGCAATTACTTGCCGACTATGATTCGGTGTTCCTTGGCATGGGCACCTACAGCTACATGAAAGGTGACTTTCCGGGCGAGACCAAAACGGGTGTTTATGAAGCGCTTCCTTACCTCGTGGCAAACATCCACGATCAAATCGATTTCGGCGGCGACAAGCCCGAATTTATCGACTTTAGTGACCAGCAGGTGGTCGTGCTTGGCGGCGGTGACACCGCGATGGACTGCGTCCGCACAGCGATCCGCCAGGGTGCAACAAGCGTGACCTGCGTCTATCGCCGCGACCGTGCAAACATGCCGGGTTCAATGCGCGAAGTCGACAATGCCATGGAAGAAGGCATCGAATTTCTATTCAACCGCCAACCGCTCGAAATCGTCGGCAACGGCAAGGTTGAAGGTATCAAGTTGATTTCTACCGAACTCGGCGAGGCCGATGAACAGGGCCGACGACGACCTGAAATTGTTCCCGGTTCCGAGGAAGTTCTGTCCGCCGACGTGGTTGTAATCGCGTTTGGTTTTCGGCCGGATCCGGCCGAATGGTTCGGTGAACATACAATCGCTATCGATGACGGGGGACGCGTAATTGCCCCTGAGCAGGCCGATTTTCCTTTCCAGACCAGTAATCCGAAAGTATTTGCCGGTGGCGACATGGTGCGTGGTTCCGACCTCGTGGTTACCGCCATCTACGAAGGGCGCCAGGCAGCCGAAGGCATCCTCGATTATCTGGAAGTTTAATGAGTCTGCCCCCACTTAAAAACGATCGCCTGATCAAGGCGCTGCTGCGCCAATCGACCGACACCACTCCCGTCTGGATCATGCGCCAGGCAGGACGCTACCTGCCCGAGTACCGCGCTACCCGCAAACAGGCCGGCAGCTTTCTCGATTTGTGCAAGAACAAGGAACTGGCCTGCGAGGTCACGTTGCAGCCATTGCGACGTTTCGACCTCGATGCGGCAATCCTGTTTTCCGATATCCTGACCATTCCGGATGCGATGGGACTCGGTCTCTATTTCGCTGAAGGCGAAGGCCCCAAATTCGAAAGGCCGCTGCGTAGCGAAGCGGATATCGGCCGTTTAGGCGTACCCGATCCAAGCGACAGTCTGCGGTATGTAACCGATGCCGTAAGCCTGATTCGACAGGAACTCGACGGCAAGGTCCCGCTAATCGGGTTTAGTGGCAGCCCGTGGACATTGTCGACCTATATGGTCGAAGGCGGAAGCTCCAAGGAGTATCGCTATATAAAAGGAATGATGTACCAAAACCCGGCGGCTCTGCATCAGCTGCTAAACATCCTGGCACAAGCAGTAACGGCTTATCTGAACGCGCAAATTGAAGCCGGTGCACAGGCGGTGATGGTCTTCGATACCTGGGGTGGTGTACTAACCCCGCAAACTTACCGCGAATTCTCACTCAATTACATGCAGCAGATCGTTGACGGCCTGAAGCGCGAGCACGATGGTCAGACGATTCCAGTCACGCTGTTCACCAAGGGCGGTGGGCAGTGGCTCGAACAGATCGCCGATACCGGTTGCAATGCGCTCGGACTCGACTGGACCATCGACATAGATCAGGCGCGTTCGCGCGTCGGCGAGAGGGTTGCATTGCAGGGCAACCTCGATCCCTGCGTGCTCTATGCCGACCCGGTAACTATCCGCGCAAAAGCGCAGGAAATCATTACCCGCTTCGGCGATCATCCCGGGCACGTCTTCAATCTCGGGCACGGCATTCACCCGGCAGTCAACCCGGACCATCTCGGTGTTTTGATTGACGCTGTCCACGAATTCGGTTTCGACATTCGCAAATGACGCCGCCTAAAGCGGCGTCATCCATACCAAAGCATCCTTGGGAGAAAGCCCGCAAAAGACGCTCCCAAGGATGCTTGAAACTGGGCAGGCAACCGATCAAGTCCCTTGCGACGTAAAGACTGGGTGCCGAAAAAGCATTGATTTTAAAAGGTCAGGCCGCAGGGATGCGGTGGTCCGACACATCGGCTGTGGCGAGTCGAGATATGGACATCGAGTCTCGCCTTACCTTTTAAAATCAATGCTTTTTCGGGAAGCCGCAGGCCACCCAGTCAGTCGCAAGGGATTTGATTGGTTGCGTTTGATCGGAGATGGATCCCGCGGTCAAGCCGCGGGATGACAGTTGGAACTAGAAGATGTCTTCAACAATTTCGTCTTCGGTTTCGGGGGCATTGAGTATGATTCCGCCTGAATCATTGCTATTCGATTTAGCCAGAGTTTTCTCTTTTGGCGCATTCTCCACCCGGAAGACTTCAAACAGGCTTCTGCGGCTTTCAAGATCCGCACGTTTTCCGGTTTCATAATCGATGCGAATTGTTACCAGCCCTTCAGGCTGCTCTTGCAGATTCTCCGGATTGCCTTCGAGCGCTGCACGCATGAACTCGATCCACATCGGCAGGGCCGCCCGCCCCCCGGTTTCACGGTTGCCCATACTGCGCTGATTATCGAATCCTACCCAGGTGGTGGTTACCACCTGGTCATTGAAACCGCTGAACCAGGCATCGATCTGATCATTCGTGGTTCCGGTTTTACCGGCGATATCATTCCGTCCCAATTCCTTGGCACGCACCGCTGTACCGCGTTTCACCACTTCGCGCATCATCGAACGCATGATAAAGGCGTTTTGGGCCGATATCACACGCGGTGCATATTGTGGCCCTGCTTCCTCAGCCATAACGGGTGCTTCGCCAGCTGCGATGTTCCCGGTTTCGGGCTTATCCAGTTCTGCTGCCTCGAGCTGCTCCTCTTCACTCACTGTAACCGCCGCAGTTTCCTGCTCGACCTCCTGTTGCTCAACGGCAGCGGCTTCGCTTGCCGCCAGCTCATCAAGGCTTTCGACTTCACATCCCTGGCAGACGGTCCGGGGATGATTCTGGAAAATCAGTTCGCCACTGCCCGATTCGACCCGGTTTATAATATAGGGATCTATCAGGTAACCGCCGTTGGAGAACACCGTATAGCCACGTGCCATTTGCAATGGAGAAAATGTGCCACTTCCAAGCGCAAGCGATAAATCATACGGCATGTGCTCGGCCTCGAATCCGAATCGCTTGATATAATTAGTGGCATAGCGCAACCCGATCGATTGCAGGATGCGGATCGAAACCAGGTTGCGCGATTTGACCAGGGCCTCGCGCATTCGCGTGGGGCCGTAGAATTTTCCCGAATAATTCTCCGGTCGCCAGGTCGCTTCGAGCGAGTCGTCATCAAATACCACCGGCGCATCATTAATGATCGTGGCAGCGGTATAACCTTTTTCCAATGCGGCAGAGTAAATAAATGGCTTGAAATTGGAACCGGGCTGGCGGCGCGCCTGCGTCGCCCGGTTAAACTTGTTCTTGAAGTAATCGAAGCCACCGACCATTGCACGGATGCCGCCATCGGAGGGATTTATCGATATAAGTGCACCCTCGATCCTCGGCACGTCGGCGAGCAACCACAGTGCACCGCGTTGTTCAAGCCATACCACGTCGCCCACCGCCAGCACGTCACTGACGTTTTCGGGTTCCGGGCCCCTGTTATCGACATCGATAAATTTAGCTGCCCAATCGATTCCACCTTCAAACATGACCTCGATCTTTTCGTAGTTTGAAATCAGTACTGTCGCGCTAGCGGTCGAGACCTCGTTAGCATCTTCTTCGGTTGAGGCTATCGCTTCGTTGACCGAGATCACGACACCCTTACGCAAACCGCCAATTCGCTCGTCAGTCAAAAAATCCTCGTCAAACGGATCTTCGATAACCTCTTTTAAATCAATTTTATCGACAACCCCCAGGTAACCATGCCGGCGGTTGTAATCGAGTAAGGCTCTTCGTAGCGACTGGTTAGCGACTGCCTGAAGTTCACCATCGATGGTGGTGTAAACCTTGAGGCCCGCCTTGTAAACTTCTTCACCATATTGCTCGAACAACTGTGCCCGCACCTGCTCCGATACATACTGGGCCTCGGCAATGGTCCTGGTCCTATGTAACTCGGCTGTTATCGGTTCGTTGAGCGCCAGTTGAAACTCTTCCTCATCGATGTACTTGAGAATTCGCATGCGCCCAAGAATATAGTTACGACGAATAAGTGCGCGCTCCGGATTAGATATCGGATTGTACTTGGAGGGTGCCTTCGGTAAGCCGGCAATCATGGCCGACTGTGCGAGCGTCAAATCTGCAAGTTTCTTATCGTAGTAAACCTGCGATGCCGCGCTAATACCATACGATCGATGTCCCAGGAAAATCTTGTTGAGGTAAAGCTCCATGATTTTTTCCTTTTCCAGCTCGCTTTCAATCTTGAACGCAAGCAGGATTTCATTGAACTTGCGCGCATAGGTCTGCTCGGCGCTGAGGAAAAAATTACGTGCGACCTGCATGGTTATAGTGCTGCCCCCGCGAGTTTTGCGACCTGTGGTCGCGACCTCGTATGCAGCAGCTAACAGCGCATAAAAATCGATTCCCGAGTGATTCCAGAATTGATCATCTTCAACCGATACTACTGCATCAATCAGGTAGCGCGGAATCTTCTCGAATTTTACCGGGATACGACGATGTTCTCCGAACTCCGCCAGCAGGATTTCATTACGGTCATAGATTCGCAGCGGCACCTGGTACTGGGTATCCTCGAGGTGATCAATTGAGGGCAATGTGGGAACCAGAACGGCGTATATATAAAATGCTCCTGCAACCAGCACGATTGAACCCGCAGCAAACAGCCAGGACATTATTTTTACTAGCTTTTTCATTACGTTAGGCTATATACATAATCGGTTACATGAAAAGTATCGACAAGCGTAAGATCTTGCACTAGACTCCTTTTTGTTTAATCAGAATAATTTAATATTCTATATACTTACAACTAGATCTTAATGTAATTTGTCATATAAGATCGAGTATCACAGGCACATTGACGAGGGATACCGGTGTTTTTATCGCGAAAAAAACCGCCGCTTATTGGGCTAGACATCAGTTCTACATCGGTCAAATTGATGGAACTCAGCAAAACCGGATCCAGTTACCGTATTGAAGGTATCGGAGTTGAACCCCTGCCCGCAAACGCAGTCGTCGAAAAAAACGTCGCCGAAGTCGAATCAGTAGGCGAGAGTGTAAAGCGTGCGCTCGCCAAGTCAAAAATAAAATCAAGAAATTGTGCCATTGCCGTTTCCGGTTCATCGGTCATCACTAAAAAAATCACCATGCCCATCAGTCTTTCCGAAGACGAGATGGAGGGCCAGATCCAGCTGGAAGCCGACCAGTATATTCCTTATCCCCTCGAGGAAGTAAACCTCGACTTCCATATCATCGGAGAAACCGAAAGCAACCCTGAAACAGTTGATGTTTTGCTGGCTGCCTGTCGAAGCGAAAACGTCGATGATCGCGTTGCCGCGGTTGAACTCGCTGGGCTAACGCCGAAGATCGTTGATATCGAAGCCTATACGGTAGAAACCGTGTTTTCTGCGATGGCCTCTCAAATGCCCGATGAAGGCATGGATAAAACTGTCGCGATCGTCGATATCGGCGCCACCATGACCAGTCTCAGCGTAATTCACAATCATCAATTGATTTATACGCGCGAACAGAATTTTGGTGGTAAGCAGTTAACCGAAGAAATCATGCGCCGCTACGGCTTATCTTATGAAGAAGCCGGTCTGGCCAAGCGCCAGGGCGGATTGCCCGATAACTATGAACCCGAAGTGCTCGAACCGTTCAAAGAAACAACCGCGCAACAAGTCAGTCGTTTTCTGCAGTTCTTCTACTCGGCGGGCGGCCCGATTGGTGACATTGATCACCTGGTACTGGCCGGTGGCACCGCCTCGTTGCCAAACCTGGCCGAGCTGACTGAATCCCACATCGGTGTTCCCACCACGATTGCAAATCCGTTTGCCGATATGTCCTCGACAAGCCGTGTCAACAAGGCCAACCTGGAAGCGGACGCACCCTCCTTCCTGATTGCTGCGGGACTAGCCATCCGAGGAGCTGAATACTCATGATCATTACCTCGATCAACCTACTCCCCTGGCGTGAAGAACTGCGCCAGGAGCAGAGAAAACAGTTCATCACGATGGCGGTTATGACTGCTTTGCTGGCTTTAGCCGTTTGGGGCTTAATCCATTTCCAGATGCAATCCAAGATCGACTACCAGCTGTCACGCAATAATTACATGACCAATGAAATCAAAAAGCTGGATGAGGAGATCAAGGAAATCAGGGAACTGCAAAAAGTACGCCGTAGCCTGATCGAACGCATGGAGGTTATCCAGGATTTGCAGGCAAGCCGGCCTTCGATCGTACATTTATTTACTGAAATCGTGTCATCGGTACCGAATGGTGTTTACCTCGAGACGCTAACCCAGGTCGGGAACAACCTGACCATCAACGGTGAAGCAGAGTCAAACGCCCGGGTATCGACTTACATGCGCAACCTTTCCGCTTCAGATTGGCTTAAAGATCCGAATCTGACGGTTATCGAAATCGAAGATATTACGGTTAATCGCATTAGCACCTTTACCCTGACTGTTAAACAAACCTCACCCAATGCGACCGGTGAGGAAGAAGTAGATGATGGAGGTCTGCAATGAATTGGGACGAAATCCAGCATCATCTTGAACCCGACAACATTGGTACTGCGCCGAACACTATCAAGTTCTCGGTATTCGCAATTATATTCGTTGCGATTATCGCCGCGGGTATTTATTTTGATACCCAGGACCAGTTAAAAGTTCTGGAACGGCACGAAAAGAAGGAAGTTGAGCTTAAGGATGTATTCAAGGTCAAGGCAGACCAGGCCGCCAAACTCGAGCTATATAAAGAGCAGCTTGCTGAAATGGAGGCATCCTTTGGCGCCCTTTTGCGCCAGTTACCCGAAACTACCGAGGTTGAATCCCTGCTGGTTGACGTCTCGCAAACCGGTCTTGCCTCGGGTCTCGAAGTAAAAAAATTCAAACCCAGCGCCGAAGAGAAAAAAGGATTTTACGCCGAACTACCTATCGCCCTCGAGGTATCCGGGTCTTACCACCAGCTCGCTACTTTCATCAGTGGCATCGCGGCACTACCCCGCATCGTTACCATCAACGACATGAAGCTGGAACCATTCGACAAGGAAGATCTTAACGGAAAGCTGAAAATGGCAGCTACCGCCAAGACCTATCGTTACCTTCAGGAGGATGAGCAATGACAGGACTGTTAAAAGCCTCTCCAAAAATAATTCTTCTGGGTGCAATTGCCACATTTCTTTCCGGCTGTGGTGCGGGTCTCGGCGACCTGCAACAATTTACGCAGGAAATCAGATCGCGACCACCTGGACGCATCGAACCGATCCCGGAGTTCCAGCCTTACCAGAACTTTGAATATACCTCGCACGACCTGCGCGATCCGTTCAAACTGGTTGATTTCAGGCGTCCCGAGGAGATTCCTGAAGAAATCAACGAGCTCGCTTCCGGACTTCGGCCCGATATTGATCGGGTAAAGGAACCGCTCGAAGACTTTCCGCTTGATACGCTGCGCCTGAAGGGCACTATCGACGATAAAGACGGCATCAAGTGGGGCCTGATTTTTGCGCCAGATAATACCGTGCACCGCGTCATTGAAGGTAACTACATGGGACAAAACCATGGCCGTATTATTTCGGTTACTGACCAGGTTATTGAATTGACTGAAATTGTCCCAGACGGGCTGGGAAACTATATCGAGCGCTCATCAGCGGTCGCGCTGATCGAGTAACGAGAGGAATCACCAATGAACAGTGTTAGCAATAAAATGAATTTAACAAAACTATTCAAGGCTTCGTTGGCAGGGATTTTCCTGCTTGCCTTCGGTGACGCTTCGGCACGAGCCCTTATCGGTCTCGATTACTCGGTCATGACCGGGAACACGGTTCAGATCGTGTTCACTTTCGACGGAACCGCGGTAGCACCGCGCACCTTTACTATCGACGAACCCGCACGAATTGCACTCGATTTCGGTGAAACCGAGAACAAGCTGGAACAGCGCAGCATGCAGGTAGGTATCGGTGCGATGCAGAGTATCGTTTCAGCCGCCTCTAAAAACCGCACCCGCGTAGTAATCAATCTTGCTCAGAAAGCCGAATATGTTACCAATGTTAGTGGCAACCAGGTAACCCTGACTCTCGCTGGTGGTGATCAGAGCCTTCTGCCCGCTTCAACCACGCAAAGCGAGGGCAGCGGCACCACGACGAGTATTACCGAAAGCACACCGACCATATCCGCGGTGGCCAAAGGCGTTACCAATGTCGATTTCAAACGTGGTCCAAATGGTGAGGGACGTGTAATTGTTGATCTTACAACTACTTCCATCAGCACCGATGTCTGGCGTGAAAATAACGTGGTTTTTGTTGAGATGATCGGGTCCCAGTTACCTGCTGAACTGCAACGTCGTATGGATGTTAGCGACTTCGCGACGCCGATCACTAGCATCGACGCGATACAGGAGGGTGCTAATATTCGTATGGCAATCACGTCGAATACCGATTTCGAGCATCTTGCCTACCAAACCGACCGTGTTTACACCATTGAGATCGCACCTATTTCTAAGGAAGACGAGGAAAAGAAAAAGAAAGAAAAATTCGGCTTCACCGGCGAGCGCCTGTCGCTTAACTTCCAGGACATCGAAGTACGATCGGTGTTACAACTTCTCGCAGATTTCACCGGGCTCAACCTGGTGGTTTCAGATTCAGTCGAGGGTAATCTGACCCTGCGGCTGAAAAACGTGCCCTGGGACCAGGCCATGGATATTATCCTCAAGACCAAGGGCCTGGATCAACGCAAAGCGGGTAACGTGATCCTGATCGCGCCGACTGATGAGATAGCCGCACGCGAAAAACTCGAACTCGAATCTCGCAAACAGGTGGAAGAACTGGAACGCTTGCGTACCGAGTTCATCAAGGTCAATTATGCCAAGGCCCTTGATCTAGCCGAACTTCTGAAACTTAAGGATAACGCGATTCTGTCGCCGCGGGGTTCGGTGAGTGTCGATGAACGCACCAATACACTGTTGGTCAAGGACACCAACTCCAGCCTGTCGAATGTGCGCGTACTGCTTGCCGAACTGGATATTCCCGTGCGCCAGGTGTTAATCGAGTCACGGGTGGTTATTGCCAACGATGACTTTAGTAAGGAACTGGGCGTACGCTTCGGCGTCAGCAACGATAGCCAGGGAACCCTCCAGTCACCTGGAGAGACCGCGGTTACCTCCGGAAGCCTGTTTGGTGTTAACGACCTGGTGAACGATAATACCTTCAACACATTTGACGGGCTTAACGTAAATCTGCCAGTTCAAAACCCAGCTGGTAGCTTTGCGTTGGCACTGGCCAAGCTGCCGCTAGGAACTCTGCTCACAATGGAACTTTCGGCCGCTCAAATCGAGGGTCGAGGCGAAGTGGTATCAAGTCCACGGGTTATCACTGCTGATTCACATACTGCAAGAATCGAGCAAGGTGTGGAAATTCCCTACCTCGAACTCGATGACGGTGACGCGACTCTGCAATTCAGGAAAGCAGTACTCTCGCTTGAAGTAACGCCGCAAATCACCCCGGACGACCGAGTCATCATGGATCTCGACGTGCACAAGGATAACGTTGGTGAAACGGTAGCTTTTGGCGCCGGACTGTCGGCACCGAGTATCGATACCCGCGAAGTGCAATCACAGCTGCTGGTCGATAACGGTCAGACCGTGGTACTGGGTGGTATTTACGAAACCGAAAAAACCAACCAGGTAACGCGAGTACCCTTTTTCAGTGACCTGCCGGTGGTTGGCAACCTGTTCAAGTCGACTATTGAGATTGACGATCGCACCGAGCTGCTGATTTTTGTAACGCCGAAAATCCTGCAAGGGTCAAACCTCGATATCCGCTAAACCGGTATTTTGATCGAAAAAAGAGGCAGCCCGGGTGGCTGCCTTTTTTTTGTTTGGGGTATCATAGGCGCATGAGTCATCGCAATATCATCCTGATCGGACCGATGGGTTCCGGGAAATCGACGATCGGCAATATTATTGCCAAGCGTCTGCACCGTGAGTTCGAAGACAGCGATCACTTTATCGAAAAACGCACCGGGGTTGATATTGCACGCATCTTCGACATCGAGGGTGAACAGGGATTCCGGGACCGGGAATCCAGCGCACTCAGCGAATTGCTGAGCACGAACAACCGCGTTATAGCCACTGGCGGTGGTTCCATAATGCGCAGCGAAAACCAGCAGCTACTCAAGCAAAAAGGCTATATCGTGTTCCTCGATACCTCGGTTAACCAACAGCTGTATCGGCTCCGACGCGACAAGAAAAGACCGTTGCTTCAAACCGAGAATCCGCGTGAGCGCCTCGAATCACTGTCGGCCGAACGTCGTCCAATCTACCTGGACCTTGCAGATCTCGCGGTCAAGACCGACAAGCGTATGGCGCGGCGCCTCGCAGCTGATATCATCAACCAATTGCCCGACAATTTGAAATAAGAATGCCTATCAAGCACACCCTCAAGGTAGACCTCGACGATCGCGGTTACCCCATTTACATCGGTACCGAAATGCTCGACCAGGCGGACTTGATCAGCCGGCATGTCCATGGCAGGTCGGCGCTGGTCGTAACCAACAGCACGGTCGCACCGCTGTATCTCGAGCCGCTAGAAAAGGCGCTTGATACCGCAAACATCCGCCACGACGAATTCATTCTCGAGGACGGCGAGCAGCACAAGACCCTGGCGTCGGTAGAAGCTGTCATCGATTTGCTGCTCACCAATCGACATGATCGAAACACCACGGTGATCGCGCTGGGTGGAGGCGTGGTTGGCGATATTGCCGGATTTGCCGCGAGTATTTATCAACGTGGCGTGAATTTTATCCAGATCCCGACGACGCTGCTGTCCCAGGTTGATTCATCGGTTGGTGGTAAAACCGGCGTTAACCACCCGCTCGGTAAAAACATGATCGGCGCGTTTTATCAACCGCGGTGCGTCATCGCCGATATCGGCACCCTGAACACCCTGCCCGCACGGGAGCTGAGCGCCGGCCTTGCCGAAGTCATCAAGTATGGTTTGATTTGCGACGCCGATTTTTTTAACTGGCTGGAGGACAACATTACCGGCCTGTCGAATCTCGACCAGGATCTGCTCGCACAGGCGGTACTGGTTTCCTGCCAAAACAAGGCGCGCGTGGTTGAACAGGACGAACGCGAAAGCGGACTGCGCGCGATCCTGAATCTCGGTCACACCTTCGGGCATGCTATCGAAACCGTGATGGGCTATGGTAAGTGGCTGCATGGCGAAGCTGTCGCGGTCGGCATGGTTATGGCAATCGATCTGTCCATTCGAGAAGGCCGGATCGATGAAGATGTCCGGCAACGCGGCGTCGCGTTGTTACAACAGGCCGATCTGCCGGTGATTCCACCCAAAGACATCTCGGTCGAGCAATATCTCGAGGCCATGTCGATCGACAAGAAGGCGGTTGATGGCCAGATAAAGCTGGTTTTGTTAAACGCGATTGGCGAAGCCTTCGTCAGCGCCGACTATAACCAGGAAAAACTACTGCAAACCCTGAACGCTTAATAAAGCGCACCAAGGCAGTGCAAATTCTATCAGGCCCAACGGCCCGATTTCATATATCCAACGCTCACAGGTATACTGTTTGGCCTTTTGGCCGCGTGAAAAGTCCGCCTTTTCATGGCGCAAAAGGCAAGCGGCGGCATAGGCGGCCCGTTTAACCACAGACCAGGAACCATGAGCACGAACCAGAAATTGACAGGTCTCTACCAACCCGGCTTCGAGAAAGACAGCTGCGGTTTCGGATTGATCGCCAATATCGACGATAAACCCAGCCATTGGCTGGTCAAGACCTCGATCGAAGCGCTTGCGCGCCTGACGCATCGTGGCGCTGTCGCGGCTGACGGCAAATCGGGTGACGGCTGTGGCTTACTATTAAAAAAACCGGACGCTTTCCTGCGTGGCAAAGCCGCGGAACTCGGCATCCATTGTGCACGACGCTATGCCGTGGGGCTGGTCTTTATCTCGCCCTTCGAAGATGAAACGCTGGTTTCCCAGGAGGTTATCGCCGCTAAAATTGCCGATCAGGGTCTCGAGGTCGCCGGCTGGCGTGAAATGCCTATCGATGAATCAGCCTGCGGCGAAGAAGCCCTGAAATCGCTACCCGCGATTTACCATGTATATGTCAACGCGCCGGATGACTTATCACGTGCCGAGTTCAATCGCTCGCTATACCTGGCGCGCCGCGCCGCTGGCAAAGCTTTCGAAGCACAGGAAAATCGACGCATTGAGGAATACTATTATATTTCGAGCATGTCTAACGATGTCCTTTCCTACAAGGGATTGATCACACCGGAAAACCTGCCGATTTTCTACCCGGACCTGAGCGATCCCGCACTGGAATCGGCGATCTGTGTTTTCCATCAGCGTTTCTCAACCAATACCTGGCCACAATGGAAACTCGCACAACCATTTCGCTACCTTGCCCACAACGGCGAGATCAATACCATCCAGGGCAACCGCAACTGGGCAAATGCACGTGCCTACAAGTTCAAGTCCGAATTGCTACCGGACATCGAAGCGATTCAACCGATCGTCAACATGACCGGGTCGGATTCGAGTTCGCTTGACAACATGCTCGACTTCCTGCTGTCCGGGGACATGGATTTGTTCCGTGCGGTGCGCCTGTTGATACCACCGGCCTGGCAGAATGTAGACCACATGGAACCGGCGTTGCATGCTTTTTATGAATTCTCATCAATGCACATGGAACCCTGGGATGGGCCCGCTGGAATCGTGCTGACCGACGGTCGTCACGCCTGCTGCGTTATGGACCGCAACGGTTTGCGCCCGGCTCGCTGGGTACAGACCCGGGACCGGCACATCACGCTCGCCTCGGAGATCGGCGTCTGGGACTACGCGCCCGAGGACGTCATCGCCAAGGGTCGGCTGAAACCGGGCGAAATGATTGCGGTCGACACCAAGACCAGCAAGCTATTGATGTCCGACGATATCGATAAACAGCTTCAGAACCGCCATCCCTACGAAATCTGGATGCGTGACCGACTCATACGCCTGAGTGCCGACCCGGTTAATTCACCCTTCTCGGCACTGGCGATGAACAAGGAAACCCTGACCCAGCTGGAAAAGCTTTTCCAGGTCAGCTTCGAGGAACGCGACCAGATCCTCAAGGTGCTCGCACAGGACTCACAGGAGGCCACAGGATCAATGGGCGACGACACCCCGTTACCGGTACTATCAAGCCACCGTCGCTCGTTGTTCGACAGTTTTCGCCAGCAATTTTCGCAGGTCACCAACCCACCGATCGACCCGCTGCGCGAAAAAATCGTCATGTCGCTGGAAACCTGTTTCGGACGTGAGCACAATTTATTTAACGAGGCCGCCGAGCATGCCGACCGCCTGATCGTCAGTTCACCGATTCTTTCCGAGCAGAAGTATGTCGATTTACTGGCCTGGCACGACAAGGGCTACGCCCATGAAATTATCTCGCTGGGTTATGATCCCGAAAAGAAGTCGCTGAAGCAGGCGATCATCGACATCCAGGACCAGGCCGAGAAGGCATCACGCAGGGGTATTGTCATCCTCGTACTGAGCGATAAGGATATCCCGCGCAACCGACTGGTCGTGCACGCGGCACTCGCCACCGGAGCGGTACACCATCGCCTCAGCAACAGCGGCGGTCGCTGTGATACCAATATCGTGGTTGAAAGCGGCAGCGTCCGCGATCCTCACCAGATGGCGGTACTACTCGGTTTCGGCGCAACCGCAATTTATCCCTATCTCGCCTATGCCAGCATTGTCGGTATGACCCGTACCGGCGAATTGCCGGAACTGACCTGCCCGAATACCGGCACCAACTATCGCCGTGGAATCAACAAGGGGCTGTACAAGATAATTTCCAAGATGGGCATTTCGACCATCGCCAGTTATCGCGGCGCCCAACTGTTTGAAATTGTCGGACTACACCATGACGTGGTCGACTTGTGTTTTCCGGGCACCACCTGTCGCATCGACGGCATTGGCTTCGATGAACTCGAGGCCGAACAGAAAGCTCTCAACAAGTTTGCCTGGAACCCGCGCAAGACCATCGAACAGGGTGGCTTGTTAAAATATATTCACGGTGGCGAGTACCACGCCTATAACCCGGATGTCGTGCACAGCCTGCAGGCAGCGGTTAATAGTGGTAATTACGCTGACTGGAAAAAATACACAGAGATCGTGCACAACCGCCCAGCAACCGCGTTGCGCGACCTGATGCAGCTTAAACCACAACCGTCGATCGATATCGACGAGGTCGAGCCCGGCGCCAATATTCTCGCCCGTTTCGACTCGGCCGGCATGTCGCTGGGCGCACTCTCGCCCGAGGCCCATGAAACCCTCGCGCAGGCAATGAATCAGCTCGGTGGGCGCTCCAATTCGGGTGAAGGTGGTGAAGACCCGGCGCGCTTTGGTACCGATAAGGTATCCAAGATCAAGCAGGTCGCGTCAGGCCGTTTCGGTGTTACCCCGCATTACCTGGTCAATGCCGAAGTGTTGCAAATCAAGATTGCCCAGGGCGCCAAACCGGGAGAAGGTGGGCAATTACCGGGTAACAAGGTCAATGAACTGATAGCACGCCTGCGCAACTCCGATCCGGGCATTACCCTGATTTCGCCACCGCCGCATCACGACATCTACTCGATAGAAGACCTGGCGCAACTGATATTCGACCTCAAGCAGGTCAATCCGCAGGCGCTGGTTTCGGTCAAGCTCGTGGCCGAGGCGGGCGTTGGCACGATTGCCGCTGGTGTCGCCAAGGCTTATGCCGACCTGATCACGATCGCCGGCCACGACGGTGGTACCGGTGCGAGTCCGCTGACATCGGTGAAATATGCCGGTTCTCCGTGGGAACTGGGTCTTGCGGAGACTCACCAGGTGTTGCGCGCAAACAAGTTGCGTAGCAAGGTTCGCATTCAGACCGATGGGGGTCTCAAAACCGGGCTCGATGTTGTCAAGGCGGCCATCCTCGGCGCCGAAAGCTTTGGTTTCGGCACCGGGCCAATGATTGCGATGGGCTGCAAGTATCTACGCATTTGCCACCTGAACAACTGCGCCACCGGGGTCGCAACGCAAAACGACCAGCTACGTGAACTGCATTACGTCGGCACCACCGAAAAGGTTAAAAATTATTTTCGCTTTATTGCCGAAGAGGTGCGCGAAATCCTGGCGACGCTCGGGGTATCTAAACTTGAGGACTTGATTGGCCGCACCGATTTACTTGAAGTTGTAGCGGGCAATACCTCAAGCCAGCAAAATCTGAACCTCGATCCGATCCTGTCGGACGGAGGAGTTGATCCTGAACTGCCACGTTACTGCAGCGAGGAACGCAATCCACCCTGGGACAAGGGCGAGCTTGCCGAGCAAATGGTAACCGATTGCATGGACGCGATTAAAAATTCGAGCGGTGGCGAATTCAAATACCGGGTCAACAATACCCATCGCTCAATCGGCGCCAGGCTTTCCGGTGAAATTGCGCGCGTCCACGGCAACCACGGCATGTCCGAAACACCGATCACGCTGCATCTCAAGGGAACCGCGGGGCAAAGCTTCGGCGTCTGGAATGCCGGTGGTCTCAATATGCACCTCGAGGGCGATGCCAACGATTACGTTTGCAAGGGTATGGCCGGTGGCAAGGTTGTCATTTCACCCCCGGGTAATAGCCACTTCAAATCACAGGATGCAACTATTATCGGCAACACCTGCCTCTACGGTGCAACCGGTGGCAAGCTGCTGGCCGCGGGGCTTGCGGGTGAACGTTTCGCGGTGCGCAACTCGGGTGCCCATGCTGTTGTCGAAGGGATTGGTGATCATGGCTGTGAATACATGACGGGCGGCATTGTTACTATTCTCGGCAACACCGGATACAATTTCGGAGCCGGCATGACCGGCGGAATTGCCTATGTGCTTGATCTCGACCGCAACTTCTTTGACCGGGTTAACAAGGAGCTCATCGACATTCATCGAATCGCGGATGAATCGATGGAAAGCCATCGCGTCTACCTGCAATCCGCTATTGGCGAATACGTGCAGGAGACCCAAAGCGAATGGGGCCAGTATATCCTCGAGAACTTCAACCATTTCCAGCGCAAAATCTGGATGGTCAAGCCCAAAGCGGCCGAGTTCGATTCCTTGCTCGAAACCCTGCAAAGCAATGCCGCTTAAACGCGCACTCGGGAATGTCTTTTTGCACCGTAGCGGCGTTAGTTTCGTACTCGAATGATCATGTATGCGTCTATACGTTCACATTCTGCGTGCGAAACGGCCTTGCTACGGCACAAAAATCCTATCCCCGAGTGCGCGTTTAATTTATCCGGGCGGAAATAATCCTGATGGCGGGTAGAGTTCCACGTAGCTTCATCGATGACCTGCTGAACCGGGTTGATATCGTGGAGGTTATCGACAGCCGCGTGCCGCTAAAAAAGAAAGGCCGCGAATACTGGGCCTGCTGTCCTTTCCACGGTGAAAAAACGGCTTCCTTTTCGGTCAGCTCGAGCAAGCAGTTCTATCATTGTTTCGGTTGCCAGAAATCAGGGAACGCGGTCGGCTTCCTGATGGACTATGACCACATGGAGTTTGTCGAGGCAATCGAGTCGCTCGCCCAATCACTCGGTATCGAGGTTCCCTATGAACAGGGCACGGCACCCGCGAAACCCGCCCAGGGACTCGAATCAATGTACCAGTCGATGGAGCAAAGCTCGCAATACTACGAGGCTCAACTGAAGCAAACCCCGGCAGCGATCGATTACCTGAAAGATCGAGGTATCAGCGGCCAGACCGCGAAGACATTTGCCATCGGCTATGCACCGCCGGGCTGGAACAACCTGAGCGGCGACGAAAAGCAGCTCGTCGAAACCGGCATGCTGGTGAAAAAGGAGAGCGGTAAACCCTATGATCGCTTTCGCCATCGGCTGATGTTTCCAATCCGCGATCGGCGCGGGCACACCATCGCCTTCGGGGGGCGCGTGATCAATCCCGAGGATAACCCCAAGTATCTAAACTCCCCCGAATCGCCCCTGTTCCACAAAAGCGATGAAATATACGGGCTCTATGAATTGAAAAAAGCAGTCACCAATATCGATCGCATCTACGTTACCGAGGGCTACATGGATGTTGTCGCGCTTGCCGAACACGGTGTCAAGACGGCGGTCGCGACCCTCGGAACCGCGATCAATAATCGGCAGATAGAGTCCCTGTTCCGGGTCTGCAAAAATCTGGTGTTCTGTTTCGACGGTGACACCGCCGGCAAGAAAGCAGCCTGGCGCTCGCTCGAAGAGTGCCTGGCTTCGCTCAAGGAAGGACGCCTCGCGCGCTTCCTGTTCCTGCCCGAAGGCCAGGATCCGGATAGCTACATTAGCGAGTTCGGCAGCGAGGCGTTTGACCAGCAGGTCGAGCAGGCTTCCACCCTGACTGAATACCTGTTTGAGACCTTGCTGACAGAATGCAACATCAAAACCCTGGAAGGCCGGGCCCAGTTTCTCGACCGCCTGCGTCCCTACTTTATGCAAATACCGTTACAAAGCCTGAAGGACCAGATCCTGACCGAGGTTGAGCAGCGCACAGGACAACAGATCGATACTCGTATGTTGCGCCTGCTCGGAGAGGATAAACCGGTTGCAGCGACCGGCAGCCGAATGCCCGAGCCGCACTGGACCCCTACCCGTCTTGCAATCAACCTGTTGCTGAAGAAACCCGCATTGGCACAGTCGACCGGCACTCATGACGAACTTGCCGAGAGTGGCATACCGGGAGTTGATCTATTGCTAAAGATCCTCGATCGCATCCATGATGAGCCCGAAATAAGCACCCAGAACCTGCTCGATCGCTTCAAAGACGACGACCACGAGTCCCACCTATACAAGCTTGCCGCGATGGAACCCCCGGTCGAGGATGACGAAAGTCTCGAGCGCATGTTTGCCGACTGTTTACAAAGCCTGCGAAAACAGTATATTGACCATCGCCAAAAGCAACTGATAACAAAATTACAGTCCGGTGAAGCGCTTTCTGAAGCGGAAAAGCGGGAGCACAAAAAATTGTTCACAAATCACTCTTAAGTCACTGCTAGACTTGGAAAACCCCAATAAAGTCTTATATACTGGGGTGTTCACCGCAACTTTTACCAATTTCGAGGCAATATGGATCAAGATCAGCAATCCCGGCTAAAGGAACTTATTGCCAAAGGCAAGGAACAGGGCTTTCTGACCTACACCGAAGTAAACGATCATTTGCCGGAAGGCATCGTCGAACCGGAGCAGATAGAAGACATCATCCGTATGATCAACGACATGGGCATCAAGGTCCATGAGTCGGCCCCTACGGAAACCGCCGACATACTCAGCGACACCGAAACCGAGCCCGATGAAGACGCTGCCGAAGAAGCGGCGGCGGCATTAGCCTCGCTGGATAGTGAATTTGGTCGTACCACGGACCCGGTGCGCATGTATATGCGTGAAATGGGCACGGTCGAGCTGCTGACGCGTGAGGGTGAAATCAAGATCGCTCGTCGCATCGAGAACGGCCTTAACCAGGCGATGAGTTCACTGGCGCGCTATCCCGATACCATGCGCATGATATTCGAACGCTATAACGAAGTACGTGAAGATGAAGCCAAGCTGAGCGACCTAATGGTCGGCTTTGTCGATCCGACCGAAGACCCCGAGTCGATCCCACTGCCCGCTGCAGCCCAGATCAGCGACGATGACGATGATGCCGCTGTCGAAGATACCGGTCCAGATCCGGAAGAGGCAGCAAAACGCTTTACCGCGATCGAACGCGCCTTTAACCGGGCCATGAACTGCGTTGCCAAGGGTGACATCAAGGGATACGAGCGCAATATTAATCGCGCGGTTAATGAATTGATGGAGATCAAGCTGCTGCCGCTGTTTATCGACAGGCTCAGTTTGAATCTGAAAGAGGTTATCAACCGCATCCGCACCAATGAACGTACCATTCTTAACATCTGTGTAAAGCAGGCAAATATGCCGCGCAGGACTTTCATCGAAACCTTCAAGGCGAACGAGACTAATCTAAACTGGATCGATAGCCACCTGAAGTCCGGTGAAAAATACGTGAAGACACTGGAAAGCTGTAAAGAGGAAATCCTGCGTTACCAGAAACGCCTGAAAAACCTCGAAAAGGTGTCCAACCTGTCGATTGGTGAAATCAAGGAAATCAATCGCAAGATGTCGATTGGCGAAGCCAAGGCACGACGTGCGAAGAAGGAAATGATCGAGGCCAACCTGCGCCTGGTTATTTCGATCGCAAAAAAATATACCAATCGCGGATTGCAATTCCTCGACCTGATCCAGGAAGGCAACATCGGCCTGATGAAAGCGGTGGATAAATTTGAATATCGCCGTGGCTACAAGTTCTCGACCTATGCCACCTGGTGGATTCGCCAGGCGATTACGCGTTCGATCGCGGACCAGGCACGTACCATCCGTATCCCGGTACATATGATTGAAACCATCAACAAGCTGAACCGCATTTCGCGCCAGATGCTGCAGGAGCTCGGACGCGACCCGCAACCGGAAGAACTGGCCGAGCGCATGGATCTGCCCGAAGACAAGGTGCGCAAGGTACTGAAGATTTCCAAGGAACCGATTTCAATGGCAACACCAATCGGTGACGACGAAGATTCGAACCTCGGAGATTTCATCGAAGACACCAACGTGCTGTTGCCGGCCGATACCGCAACCAACGCCGGATTGTCGGAGTCGACCCGTGAAATCCTGTCGAGCCTGACCCCGCGCGAGGCCAAGGTACTGCGCATGCGTTTCGGCATCGACATGAATACCGATCACACCCTCGAGGAAGTCGGCAAGCAATTCGACGTCACCCGTGAGCGCATACGTCAAATCGAAGCCAAGGCCCTACGCAAACTGCGCCACCCCAGCCGCTCCGAACAACTGCGCAGCTTCATCGACGCCGACTAACGTTATCATCCCGCGGCTTGACCCGATGCGTCGAGCCGCGGGATCCAGTAAACAAAATTATCCCCGCGCGCGGGATCTCTAAGTTGTTTCGTCACTTCGAGCTCAGCGAGCCCACACTTTTAAATAGACCAATACTTCCCTTCCGGCACTGGAGTTCCTGAACTACTCCATCAGACAGGTAGGATTATGCAACTCCGCATGACAGTTGGAATAGAGCAAGATGCATTTCTTAGCCTCTTCCACAATAACTATCCATTTGCGATTCGAAAGCGAGCGAAGATCCAGTTGGAAAGATTTTGTAGCCGAATCGGCATGATGAAACTCCAGCGCAGCATACTTCCTGTCGTAGCCACATTTCCCACAGCAACCCTTATACATTTTCACCAGTTTCAGCTTCCTGAACCAACCCCGCCTCTGCTGAGCCTGATAACTTTGGTAATTTAAATTACCTGACCTGTTTTTACACTCTCGAGAGCAGAACTTACGTTGCCTGCCCCGAAGTTGTTTATTACAGACGATGCATTCCATAAGCGGCTTATGAATTTTTGCTCAATCGAATAATAAATTAATTCAAGGCGCGATTGAATTCAGAAGACGGCTTAATTACATGGTGCTAGAATACGCCGCTTATGTGGGCCTGTAGCTCAGTTGGTTAGAGCAGGGGACTCATCAATAATGGTGCGCCTGGATCGAAAGATTCAGGATGAACGGGATGAATTCAGGGAACCCTTAACAGCTGAGGTTGAAGGTAACCCTGAGCCAAGTCAGAAGTACACTTCTGGAAGGTGCAGAGACTACCTGAGAACTTGAGTGTTCTTAATAACAGGCTAGAGCGTCCCGCACCCTGAACAATCGAGTGATTGTGGGTGATGAGATAGTCCGCTCCGTTCAGAAATGATCGGGTAAAGTGAATCCCTTGGTCGCTGGTTCGAGTCCAGCCGGGCCCACCACTCTTCGCCTGTAAAATCAATTGATTACGAGAAAATATGGCTATGAGTCGCATTTTAGGTCTTGGAATTCAATGATTTGCGGTTTTCCCGAAAGCGGACACTCAGATATCAAAGACCAGCGTCCGCTAACGACTGCCATCTCAACCGGTCGACGCAACACATGCATTAAATCGTTCAGCCGGTGTTTCAAAGTTTAACGTTTTTCTTGGTCGTTCGTTGAGGCGTCTTGCCACGGCATTCAGTTTGGCTTGTGTTACCTCCGACAGATCCATTCCTTTCGGGAAGTATTGCCTTAATAGACCATTGGTGTTT
>JAOTXY010000188.1 GCA_029862125.1 Gammaproteobacteria bacterium
GCAGGCGAAGCGATCAAGGCGGTACCCAGATTAGTGATTTCGGGCCTGGCGGAGCCCATCGACAAGGCTGTATTAACAACCTTGCTGGCGACATTGCTGGCCAGGCTTTCTATTTTGCTCGGATTTAAATTCGCTTCCGTATCGGCATCCTTCGCAAAATGGATATCGCGCACAAATGCATATGTCCAGACAATGGCGATCGCGACTATCACGCCGATCATCAATCCCACCGTTGCCCCGCCCAGGGATGATGCCGTCGACGGGGAATCCGTCGCAGGAAGCAGTTTTGCGAATATCCAGAACAGGATACTAACCGCGATAGCGGCGCTAAAAAATAAAACCAGCGCAGCAACTAAAAACCCGACGATTCCCTGCAGCTGGTACTGCGATTCCAAAACCGCAGAGAATTGTTCGGTGTATAAAATCGCGGCGATATAGCCGGCCACGAGACTGAGTATCCTGGATAGTGATTTGAGCAGACCTTTTTTATAGCCGCGGTAGGCGAAAAAAAGCATGACGACTATGAATAGTAATAGTGACCAATCCATCTCCCGATTCTCCTACTTTGTTTCAAGCATCGATAACTTGCCGAATTTTTGCCACAGGTATAAATTCATCGAAAATCGATGTTTGAGGCATGCATTAATCATCTGAAGGGCAGGATTGAATGAATCCGCTAGTAAACTACAGTGGTTTATACTGTGCTCGATTCGTGCCCACAAATCAATGAGAAGCAACACGCGATGGAGAATACGAAGGACGAACAAGATCCGATTGACTGGTTCGAGGGTATTGAAACGATTGTCGCGGCGCCTTTAAGTTTTAAGGCGAAGCTGGCAATCGGCGAGGACGCCTATACCGCGCTGAAGGTCAAAAATACGGTGGTCCAGGCCTGGGACGTAGCCGGCGTGGCTACAACAGCCGCCGTGGTCGCGAAATCTTCGGCCGTGGCATCGACCTTTTTTGCCCCGACCGGGTTTCTGGCGGCGATCGGCATCGGTACCGCGGTGACCCCGGTCGGCTGGGTGATTGCTGCCGGGGTGGTTACCGGGGGCGCCTGGTATGGCATCACGCGTCATCTGAAAAAAGCAATGGCAAGCCGCGTGACCGTAATTCCCAACTTTATCAATACACCGCTGGATGTACTGGCGCTCGGGCTGTTCGATTTGCTGGTGCCACTGGCGCTCAAGGTGGCCGCGGTCGAGGAGCCTGCCGATGCATCGAAACGCCAGCGAATCCACGACTACTTCGTCGAGGAGTGGGGTTACGATCCAAAATTCGTGGCTGCCGGAATGAATTACATTGAATCAACCCTGGGCGGGCTTTCTATCAAGGAGCTGGCCCGGACCATGGCTGAATTTGCCAGTGAGAATCCGGATTGTAACTTCAAATTGATGTCGCAGGAGATACTGGTGTTTCTGCGTAACATCGTCGAGGTTGATGGCGAGGTCGATCCGCGCGATGAAAAAGCCATTGCAAATATTGAAGCTGTTTTCAGCTCGGCGACGCGTTTCTCGATGAAGAAAAAACTACAGGCTGGCTGGGATTCGGTCAGGCAAAAAACCAGTCGCATATTTTCGCGCAGATAATCGACCAGGCCTGTACCGTGGTTAGACTCTGTTAGCGATCCAGGCCAACGCCCTTGAAGCGCGAACGGACGGTAAAAAATGCCGCAATATCGAGCAGCGGACGGGGCGGCATCATGGAGCCGGGGGCGGACGCCAGGCAGTCGCTTACCGTTTGCGAGGTTTCGCCGCTGGCGTAATCGGCGATTGCGGTGCCAAAAGCCGTTCCACGACTAACCCCGGAACCATTGTAGCCACCCGCCAGGTAAATGCTTTCGCGTTGCCGACCGAAAAAATTGGTGCCGTTGCGGGATATGCCCTCGACACCTGACCAGGCGTATTCGAAAGGCACGTTTGCCAGCTGCGGGAAGCGTTTGTCAAAGGCAGCGCGGTGGGTCGCCTGGCGTTGCGCCAACTCTTTTTCCGACAGCAGAACGGAGCCGTGATACTCGGCCGTGTTGCGAATACTGATG
>JAOTXY010000130.1 GCA_029862125.1 Gammaproteobacteria bacterium
ATCGGCTAACTCGTTATTGATATGGGATACTGCCCTGGTGACACCCTTGCCGAGATAGCGACTACTATCACCATCACGTAGTTCGATAGCCTCACGCTCCCCGGTAGAGGCTCCGGAGGGCGCTGCTGCCCTGCCCGTGGCCCCGCTTTCCAGTATTACATCGGCTTCAACGGTGGGATTGCCCCGTGAATCCAGGATTTCTCGACCAATGACCCTGCTGATGTTGGTCATATCAACTCCATGTATTATTCCTGGTTAAACTGCAGTAGTTCGTTTTCATGCATGGCCGAAGCCTTGGTCGCTTGATCTAGCAAGACCAGCACTTCCAGCAGTGACCGAATTTTCGCTAGCGGCCAGGCGTTCGGGCCGTCGCTAAGCGCCTTGTCCGGGTCGGGATGCGTTTCCATGAATAATCCGGAAACACCTGCCGCTACCGCGGCGCGCGCAAGCACCGGCACAAACTCGCGTTGTCCACCCGATGAACTCCCCTGCCCACCTGGTAATTGCACCGAGTGCGTGGCGTCGAACACAACCGGGCATCCGGTTTGTCGCATCACCGCAAGTGAACGCATATCCGACACCAGGTTGTTGTAGCCGAAGCTGGCACCACGCTCACAAACCATGATCTGCTGGTTTCCGGTTTCCCTGGCCTTGCTGACGACCTGCTGCATATCCCATGGCGAAAGAAACTGCCCTTTCTTTATATTCACGGGTTTCTGTTGAGACGATACGTTTTGAATAAAATTTGTTTGTCGACATAAAAAGGCCGGCGTTTGCAGCACATCAACAACGCCTGCTACTTCATCGAGCGGAGTATCTTCATGCACATCGGTGACGATTGGCACTCCCAGGGTGCTGCGTACCTTTTCAAGTATCGCGAGTCCCTTTTCAATGCCGAGACCACGAAAACTTTTGCTACTGGAACGGTTGGCCTTGTCAAACGACGATTTGAAAATAAATGGAATGTTCAAAACCTCGCAGATCTGCTTCAGTTCGCCAGCGGTATCCAGTGTCAGTTGCTCTGATTCGATCACGCAGGGACCGGCCATCAAGAACAGGGGCTGATCCAGACCAACTTCAAAATCACAAAGTTTCATTTAAGACCTGGCCTTGTGATACTCGACTGCAGCACTGATAAAGCTGTTAAACAGGGGATGCCCTTCGCGGGGCTGCGAGGTAAATTCAGGGTGAAACTGGCAACCGATAAACCAGGGGTGATCAGACAACTCGACCATTTCGACCAGCTCGTTATCCACCGAAAGACCCGCTATGACCAGTCCTGCATCCTGCAACTTCTGCAGGTAGTTATTATTGAACTCGTAGCGATGACGGTGCCGCTCATTAATTTCTTCGTGGCCGTACGCCCTCCGGGTTCTGGTCCCGGGAACGAGTTTGCAGGTTTGAGCACCGAGTCGCATTGTACCGCCAAGGTCGGTGCCCTCGTCACGGGTTTCCACAGATCCATCACGGTCCACCCATTCGGTCACCAGTGCAATCACCGGGTCGGGTGTCTTGGGATTAAATTCAGAGCTATGGGCTTTACTTAAACCGAGAACATTACGCGCGTACTCGATAACGGCAACCTGCATACCGAGACAAATGCCAAGATAAGGCACATTATTGATGCGGGCATAGTTTACCGTGGCAATCTTGCCCTCGATACCCCGGCTACCAAATCCCCCGGGTACCAGTATCGCATCCAGGTCTTTGAGCGATTCGGTGCCGTCACTTTCTATGGACTCGGAGTCAATCTTGACGATATTGACCCGGGTCCTGGTGTGCAGCCCGGCGTGAGCGAGCGATTCATTGAGTGATTTATAGGCATCCGTATGATCGACATACTTGCCAACAAAACCGATTGAAATCTCGTTCTGTGGATGTTCCATCGCCTCCACGACCCCGTCCCAACCTGAAAGATCGGCCGGTGGAAGATTCAACGAAAAATGTTTCGCCACGATTTTATCGAGACCCTGCTCATTAAGTTCGCGCGGCAATTTGTAGATATGATCGACATCGACAGCAGAGATGACAGCCTCCTCTGCAACGTTGGTAAACAGGGCGATCTTGCGGCGTTCGTCGACGGGTATGGGGCGATCCGCACGGCATAACAGGATATCAGGCTGTATCCCGATCGAGCGTAATTCCTTGACCGAATGCTGGGTCGGTTTGGTTTTGATTTCACCTGCGGCCGGTAAATAAGGAATTAAAGTCAAATGCACGTAGAGCACGTTATCGTGACCCAGCTCAAAACCCATTTGCCGGATCGCCTCGAGGTATGGCAGGGATTCGATGTCGCCAACGGTACCACCAATCTCGACCAGTACGATATCGGCCCCGTTGGTGCTATTAAGCACCGAATTCTTGATTTCGTCGGTAATATGCGGAATTACCTGTACCGTTGCACCGAGATAATCGCCTCGCCGCTCCTTGGCAATTACATTCTCGTAGATTCGCCCGGTGGTGTAGTTGCTGCTTTTGGAGCAGTGAATGCCGACGAAGCGCTCATAATGACCCAGGTCCAGGTCAGTCTCGGCGCCATCATTGGTGACATAGACTTCTCCGTGCTGAAAGGGGCTCATGGTGCCCGGATCCACGTTGATATATGGATCGAGCTTGATCATGTTGACACTCAACCCGCGTGACTGCAGTAAGGCTCCCAGGGAGGCAGATGCAATGCCCTTGCCCAGTGATGAAACAACACCACCAGTAATAAATATGAATCGGCTCATAGACCCCGAGTTGAATGCACGTACGGTACGCAGGTTGGATGGAAACGATAGCAGAATCGCATTTTGAAGACAATCGGCGCACGCCAAATAAAGGTGAAATTCAGCCCAATTTTCATGTTATCTGCAGCGGATTAACAACTCGAAATTTTGAAAGCAAACGAAAATATGCTGTCCTATACTCTGTGTTTATGCGGGCTCTAATAATTGAAAACAATGCGGCTTACCAGGATATGCTGGCACATACCCTGGCCGAACAGGGATTTGACACCGACACGGGTGACAGTATCGAATCTGCGCGTTCGCATGCTGATACCAGGAAATATGACATCATTTGTGTCAACCAGGAACTGAAAGATGGTCCTGGGGAAGAATTCGTTTCGTTCTGCAATGCTCACGAGCAGCAAAAAGATACCCCGATCCTGTTCCTGACTGAAAATGCCGGGTTGGTGGCGGACGAGCTATCGGTCAGGGTCGATGGTGTCATTCACGAGCTCAATGAACAGCAGATCGAAAACCAGATTGTCCATTTCATCGACCGTCACCTGGACCCGGTATTTTTCGAGGGCCGGATATTGCTGGTTGAAGATGACGAAGAAGTCGCCATAGATATTCTCGACCAGTTAAAACAAACCGGTTACCAGGTTACGTATTTTAATTCTGCCGATGACGCAAGTGCGGAATTCGACGCGGTCACGGTCTATGGATCCCATGCCGACGCCTACGACCTGGTTATAACCAAGATAATTTTTAAATCCGGGATGCAAGGCGATGATTTGGTCGCGCGCATACGTTCCTACGAGGATGGCCGCGGCTTTATCCCGATTCTTGCGATACCCGACAAAAATAACGACCAGCGGCGTATTTCGCTTTACCGGGCCGGGGTAAATGATTTTCTGCCAAAGCCAATTTTGCCTGAGGAATTGCTGGTTCGGATCAACAACTTGATTACCAACAAGCGCCTGCTCGACAAGGTGCATGATATACGCCGGGAATTATTTGCACTCGCCACCACCGACGAGCTGACCGGGTGTCAGAATCGCCATAGCCTGATGGAATATTCCGGCAAGTTCGTGTCCCAGGCCCGACGCCACGAGTACCCGATTAGCATGCTGGTTATCGACCTTGATCACTTCAAGGCGGTCAATGACAACCATGGGCACGCGGTTGGCGACCTGGTGCTTAAATTAACCGGCGAACTGCTCATTAGCAGCTTTCGTGATGGTGACCTGGTCGCCCGCTATGGCGGGGAAGAATTTGTGGTTCTGATGCCTTACTGTGACAGCGAGAACGCCCGTGACAAAGCCGAGAAGTTGCGTAACGATATCGAAAATTTGAAGCCGAATGGCCTGGATATAACAACCAGTATCGGTGTCACCACGATTGAGGCAGGTTCGAGCCAGGATTTTGAAGCCATGTTCCACGCCGGGGACCAGGGCGTCTATGCCGCCAAGGACAACGGACGCAACCAGGTTGTCTTTGTCACGCTCGACTAGGCTGGCTTATTCGCCAGAATGACGGCACGTCGTGGTGCCGGTAACCCTTCGACGGTTAATGCCAGATTTTCCTGGCTCAGGCATTGTTCGAGCGACTCAAACTGCATCCAATCGGTAACCCGCTGTTCCTCGGTACTGGTTACGGATTCATCGACGATCCGGACATTATCAAATCCGCAGCGTTGCAACCACACTACCAATTCAGCCGACGACGGAATAAACCAGACATTACGCATACGTGCATAACGATCCGGCGGTAACAGCACCTGACCTGCCGCGCCTTCAATCACCAGTGTTTCCAGGCATAGCTCGCCGCCGTTCACCAGGAAGCTCTTGAGCTGGTACAGGTGATCCAGCGGGCTCTTGCGGTGATATAGCACCCCCATCGAGAATACGGTGTCGAACCAGTTTAAATCCCCGGGGATTGCTTCCACCCCGATAGGTAACAGGTTGATTTCGCTTCGTTGCAGGTATTTCTGCAGGGCCTGGAACTGAAGGTTGAACAAAACCGAGGGTTCGATTCCCAGTACTATTTCCGGGGCATGCGAAAGCATGCGCCAGCAATGATAACCATTGCCACAACCAACATCGAGAATGCGTCGATTCTCCAGCGGGGCCAGATGCCGCGATAACCGCTCCCACTTAAAGTCAGAACGCCACTCGCAATCTATAAATACATCGGCAACCCGGTAGGGGCCCTTGCGCCAGGGCATTAAACCCTGGAGTGCCTGGTGCAATCCGGCCGGATCATCACAATCACCACTGATAGTGACAGCTGCCACATCAAAACAGGTTTCGGGATGGTTAATTTCGGGCAATGCATTAACGGCGCTCGACCAACGCGGATAATCTCCATGATTAACCAGCCAGTTACCGCTTTCGATCTCGAGTTGCTGTGCCCACTGATTGAGACCATGATGACGCAGGTAATCGAATAAAGTGTCCCAACTCACTTTTTGATTGCCAGGTAAGAAATAAAATTGAAACTCCTGAAACACGGGTAGATTTCGTCGAAACCAATCTCCTCGAGTCTTTCCAGGTGTTGTCCTGCGGTGTCGGGAACCAGGACATTTTCAAGCGCATTGCGCTTCTGGCTGATTTCGAGGTCGCTGTAACCCATGGTTTTTTTAAAGCCCTGGTATAGATCCACCATGCGTTGGTTTTCGATGGCATCTGCAAATAAAACCTTTTCTGACAATACCAGTATTCCGCCACTTTTCAGACCTGCGAAGATTCTTTCCAGTAATTGCTGTCGTTCCCCGGGTGGCAGAAACTGCAGGGTCAGGTTTAACACCACCATCGATGCATTCGAGATTTCGGTTTGTCTGATATCCTGGCAACGCCACTCGATATTTTCCGGTAATGCTTCATGTTGGTTGCATTTGGTGATCATCGCGGCAGAGTTATCGACGGCAATGATTTCGAAATCACGCCCGCGAGCCTGATTGGCTATTACCAGGCTTGCCTCGCCGAGGGAACAGCCGAGGTCAAAGACGCGGCTACCCGGTTGCACAAAAATGTCGGCGTACAAACCAATCATACGCAGTAACAGTTCATAACCGGGAACCGAACGCGAAATCATGTCATGAAACACGTTGGCCACAGTTTCGTTGAATTCGAAAGGCTTTACATCGCTTAAAGGCTCGGAAAAAACTCGGTCCTTGTCCTCTTTTTTTTGATTCACAGCAGTAATCCTTCGAGCCTTCCGTCGAGATAAACCTGTGCAATCGAGCCGCGTTCCCATGGCGGAACGCGGTGTTTTTGAAATAGCCGTTTGAGTCGATGACGATCTGCATTTTCTTCGCCTTTATCACGATACCTGAGGCTTAGTGATTGCCCATGATCGCTAAGCTTCAGCTGGCTGAAGATCGCCTCGCGCTGCAGCTTGAGCCCAAGCTGTTTTATTTCGATATTCGTATTCAAACCAAACTCAAATACCCCGCAGTCACTCTGATTTCTGCCTTCCCGTACCAGGAAAAGACGTTGATCGTAGAGTCTGATCGAGTATTCCGGCATCGCAATTTCAGGCGTCGCACCGGGTTTTGCATGCAGTTGATTCATTAACTCCTGCAGGCGCGCCTGTGGAATTGTCGGCAATCCGGCTTCGACTATCCAGTAACGCACCAGGTTCTTGCGTCGTCCCGGGGAAAGCTGCAACAACCCGGGAAGGTTCAGCGTGGCAATACCATCCGAATCAGCTGCCTTTAATTCTGCATAGTCAAGAGCAGCTATTTCATCAAGCAAATCCTGGGTTTCAGATTGTAATTCGCTTGCAGTAGAGAGCGCGTCCTGAAAATGTGACCAGCGCTCCCTGATTGCTGGAATAACCTGGTTGCGCAGGTAATTACGGTCGAATCGGTTGCTCTGATTGCTGGGGTCATTAAACCAGGGAATTTCCTGTTGTGCGGCATACTGTTCCAGCTGCTTGCGGCTGAAATTCAAAAAAGGTCGTAATAACAGGGCATCGCCTAACAGGCGTCGCTTTGCTATACCTCGAAGTCCTGCACTGCCCGAGCCGCGCAAGGCGTTCAACAGGAAAGTCTCCGCCTGGTCATCGGCATGATGTGCGGTCACGATGCAGTCGCCGGCCCGGGTATGTTCAGCGAACAATAGATAGCGTTGGTGTCGAGCCTCGGCTTCAATATTGCTATCGATATTTTTCAGATCAAGCTGGTCGATACGAATCTCGAGACCATAGCTAGCTGCCTGTTCAATACAAAAGGCCTCCATTCGAGGGGCAATATCGAGTAGTCCGTGATTAAAATGCCAGGGAATAACCTGAAAGTTTCGGGATTTCGAAACCAGTAAATGTAACAGTACCGACGAGTCGAGACCCCCGCTAAAAGCTACGAACACCCTGTTGACATCATCAGGAATCAGATCCAGGCATGATTGCATGAGACTAGCCGGGTGATAAAAGCCGCTATCCTATCAGGCTTCTCGATACTGGCCAAAAGCCATTAGCTTCTGGTAGCGCTGCTCGAGCAACTTGTCGATAGCAACCGACTCGAGCAGGTCCAGGGTTTCAATCAAGTTCTGCTTTAAAGAACTAGCGACCTGGTCGTAGTCACGATGAGCACCACCGATGGGTTCCTTGATGATATTGTCAATCAGTTTCAAGGATAAAAGACGTTCTGCAGTAATGCCCATGGCTTCTGCGGCCTGGGCTGCCTTGTCAGAACTTTTCCACAGTATGGAAGCACAACCTTCGGGCGATATAACCGAGTAGGTTGCATACTGCATCATGTTAATGCGATCACCAACACAAATTGCCAGCGCTCCACCGGAA
>JAOTXY010000131.1 GCA_029862125.1 Gammaproteobacteria bacterium
CGTCGATCCAGCCAGCTATGAGCGTGGCACAGATCGTGTCATTAGTCTCCCAGCAAAAGTGGCCATTGTTGAGCTTGTCGACAAATACCGCGTTTAACGGATTAACCGTCGTCATGTCCAGAAGTGCCGGATCCCGAGCTACTGTCGCGTCGTAGGCCACGTTAACATTGGAGGTATCGAAGAATAACGGGGTAACCGGCGAACTGGCTTGCGAGTTGTGACAGCCGCCGCAGCGGGTTACGTCGGTCACGTTCCGCCACAGGTAGAACTGGAAATTACTGACAGCGATGTCGCGTGCTGCCGCACCAGTGTACACGAATCCGTTATTGGCGGTGTTCAGGTCTGGATTGGAACTGGTGCCGACGCCGCCGCTATCGCAAGCGGACAGGACTACAGCGAGGGCAAGCACTGATAAGAGTTTAGTAAAAGGGCGATTTGTTATCATGTTCAACTCCCTTTGCAGTATGCGGCAACGTCGGTGAAGACTTCGCGCATGTTGTAGCCGCTGCCAACAAAGTTGGAAACGAATCCGTCGCGAGCGCTGCGGTCGCCGGCGAAAATATTGGGATCGCGCAGGCAAATCGACTTGAAAGCTTTATCTACCTGGCACTGGGCGAAGGCTTTGCTATTGGACAATTCGATGCCGAGAGATCTCGCCCCGTTACCGGTTTCATTGCCGTTGGAATCGGGATTTGTCAGCGGTCCCCAGCCAGTAGCATTGGGTCCGTCATCGGCGGGCCGCAGTCCGAGCTTCGAGTTGGGGCCGTTGCGCCAGAAGTTAATCCAGCTGTCATCCTCGGTGATGTGACCGTATTCGAAGTTATTCTCGTTGATGTTGTGCTTGAGCGATACGCCGAACGATGGACTGGCAGGGTCAACCTCGAACAACGCCGCATTGCCCGTGTCCTGGTACAGCATTCGGCCGGCGGCATCGTCCCATTCGTAATAAGCGAAAGCGCCCGCCATGCCGTCCATGCCAGCGTGGCAGCCGACGCAACCGTTCAGGTAGAGACGACTATCGCCACCTGGGCTGCGCGATACATCGCGGCGAACCTTTTCGGAGGAACGCGAGACATCCTTGAGCGGTTCGAGATCGGTGCAAAGGTGATTCATCAGCGTAAAGCGGAACATCGCGCGATTGGTGCCAGCGTAGTAGAACGCCATGGCGCCGGCGCGGCTGGTCATAATCCCCGCGGCCGGGATGCCTGGCCGAACCGATGTCTGCGTGGTCTGCTGTAAAATGGCCGGGTTGGACAGATCGCCGGTGGTCGCTGGATTCAGCGCTTCCAGTGCCTCGTAATGATCGTTGTTGGAGTTACTGTAAGCCGGGGCGTTATTGCCAACGTACAAGATATCGTCATACAGAATACGGCGGAAATCCAGGCCGTCGCGAATCAAGCCGATCGCGGTCGCGATGTAGTCGTTTAGCGAGGTGAACACGGTCTGTTCTTCGTTAGTCCAGGGGGCGACATAGTTTTTCAAGGTGACGCTGTAGAAGTAGCGCGCGTTCGGGTTAACGGTGGTATCGATCGCATACAGTGCCGCGTTCTTTCCACCTGGGTCGCACGGATAGCCCGGAAGTGCTGGCAGGGTGCAGTCCAGGGTGCGCTCCATATCGTTGATCGCCGCATTGGTGGCGGTAACACCAGTGAGCCTGTCGTGAATTCGCTTGGCCATGGCGCGCTCGGTCGGGCCAGCCCAGACTGCCTGGCTTGTCAGTGCCACCATGATTACCAGCGGCAGTGATAATTTATTAATCTTTCCCATCAGTATCCCCATCTATCTCCGTATCAACCGCCGTTGCGCGGGCTCCAGGCCTAAGGTCTAAATCTAGCACAGCGAGTTAACGTAAAACGGACAAACAGCGTTAATTAAGTCACAAAAACTTCAATTACACCTGACCATTTCATTATTACTGTTAAGCTCAGGCCTGTTACCTCGTAATTGATTCCGCGGATTAAACCCAGAACTCTAATTTTACGAGACTGGCACGCTCTCACGTATACCGTTCGTAAGGAAAAAAGCACGTTTGGTCAGAATACGAGAGCGGGTTATATAAGATCGAAGATAAACTATAAAACAATGACAAAGGGCGCTCCCCTGGGGTACCGACTTAAGGAAATGATGAAACATACAACAGCCTTATACTCACGTATATTGACGAGGCCAGGACAGAGGATGGAATCCCTGTTTCACTGGCTTGGACTGGTTGTACTGTGCGCCGCAGTTGTCGCCCTCAGCGCCTGTGATCCCGGATCTGACTCAGGCGATGGGATCGATCCCGGTATCGTCGAAATACCGATTGCCTACGTCAAGCGGCCGATTCCGCTCGACGATATGGGCAACGAGGTACAGGCGGATGTGCGCGAGCCGAGGCTGTTCAGTTCCGGTGGTGATGTTTATCTGCGTACCACTGACAATGAGATTAATATCACCAGCTCCGTTACCACCGGTATTGGTGACGTCAAGGGCTTGAATGCCAGCCATGATGGCACCAAGATCGTGTTTTCACTGCGCCTGTTCGACCCTGATCCGAACAATCCTCCATTTCCCAGCTGGAATGTTTACGAATATGATTTAACCCTTAGTCAACTTCGACGCGTTATCTCCACCTCGCTGATTGCCGAGGAGGGTGATGACCTGTTTCCCGGCTACCTGCCCGATGGCCGTATAGTATTTTCCTCGAATCGTCAGCGCCAGTCGCGCGAAATGCTGATCAACGAAGGCAAGCCGAGATTTTCCGCACTCGACGAAGACGAGGGAATTCAGGCCCTGGTGCTGCACGTCATGGATGCCGACGGCACCAACATCCGCCAGATTTCCTTCAATCAGAGTCACGATCTTTACCCGCAGGTATTGACTGGTTTCAAGGGTGGAAAAATCGTATTCAGCCGTTGGGACAATGCCGGGGGCAATGACGAAATCAATTTGTACACCGTCAATCCGGACGGTAGCGATATGCAGATTCTATATGGATCGCAAAGTCACAACACCGGCACTGGCGGTGCAGAAATTCACTTTACCAATTTACGTGAAATGGCAAACGGCGACTTGATGGTAATCACCAAACCATTTGACGGAACCTTCGACGGCGGCGATATTGAAGTTATCAGTGTCGATCGCTTTGTGGATATCTACAAGCCGCTGTGGTCGCTGACGGGTATGCCCGGCCCGGCACAACGTGATGCCACGATCTCCAACGTTGCCAACGATGGTTCGATATCGGCCAACGGCCGCTACGCCACCGCCTTCCCGTTATGGGATGGGTCGAATCGCGTGCTGGTTAGCAAATCTACCTGCCAGGTCGATGTCAATGGCGTGACAAGGCCCTGTATTGATGAATATCTGAATGATCCAGCTGCCGTGGAAGTGTCTCCCGCTTACTCGATCTGGATTTACGATATGGACGTCGATACCCAGAAGCCCATCGTGCTGGCGGAAGCTGGTAAAGTCATCACTGACGTCATTGCGCTCGAAAACAGAACCCGGGCGCCGGTTATCTTCGACAAGAGTTTGCTCGGCGAGCTTGATTCTGGCTGGGAGTCCGAAGTCGTTGGCGTGGTCAACATCAAAAGCGTTTACGATATGAGCGACCCCTTATTTAACGGTTGTTTCTTCACCGAATGCGCGCCTGTGGGCCTCGGCATTACTTCGGTACAGGATTTTGCCGATCCGGTGAATTCTGCCGCAGCCGATCGTCCCGCGCGTTTCGTGCGATTCATCAGGTCGGTCGGTATTCCCGATCCTGATGACCCGACACTCGTTAATCCGCCCGACCTCGAAAACGAAGCCTTCGGGCCACAGCGCGATCGGGGCATGCGTGAGATCGTCGGCTATGCGCCGGTCGAACCCGACGGTTCGGTCAAGGTCAAGGTTCCGGCCAATGTTCCGTTAGCGGTCGAGGTACTCGATGGTGAAGGTCGCAGGATAGGCCCGTCGCACGAGAACTGGTTCCAGGTGCAACCGGGAGATATGCTGTCCTGCGTCGGGTGTCACGATGTCAACAACGGCGGTAGCCCACCGGAAATTCATGCGCGCAGCGATGGCGAGGCGCCATCGATCAATAGCGGCCTGCCGGCTGCTGGGATATTCGTCAACACCCTGATTCCAGGCTCGATGCCTGCCAGTCCTTACATGGGTGCTCCCGGGCAAACCATGGCGGAGGTGCGTTTCGATAGCCTTGCGGTTGCCAATCAACCGAAGCTCAGCGCTGACTTGATATTCCGCGATAACTGGACCGATCCCGGGCTAAGCACACCCGACCCGGATATCGACTATCTTTACGCTGATCTGGACGCCGGCATGCCGAGGCCGACTAATACCTTTTGCGCTCCCAACTGGCTGTACAATTGCCGTGTGACGATTAACTATCCGCCCCATATTCATGCGATTTTCCAGCTTGATCGCGGTGTTGATACTTTTACACCCCAGGCGCCCCTCAATCCGACTAACAACGATCCAACCAACACCCCCCTGGTGTCCCTTCCGGTGACCGATGGTGTTGGTGACGATACTTGTATTAGCTGTCACACCAGTGTCAACGGAACCCGCTTGCCCTATGGGCAGCTCGACTTGACCACTGATCCTGCCCAGGTTCAGAACAATCGCTTCCGGTCTTATCTGCAAATGTTTAACACCAGGCAGGGCCAGTTCATTAATGCGGGGGGCATGCTCGAGCAGTTTACGGTGCCCGACGGCAACGGCGGTACCATTCCCGACCCGGCAGCGGCGATCGCTCCGATCATGACTTCGGCCGGCGCTCGCAGCAGCTTTTTCATTGAAAAGATGACCGGTACTGAGTTGGAGGCCGGGCGTACATTACCCGTGGGCAGTGTCAATCATACGGCTATGTTGACAGGCGCGGAATTAAAGCTAATCTCAGAGTGGTTAGACTTAGGCGCCCAGAACTTTAATGATCCTTTCGACCCGGCGGCGCCACAAAACTAAACTAGTGGCTGTAATAACACGGGAAAAAATACTTGAAACGTCTCAAGGGGATACTTTTGCCCAGTTTGTTCCTTTTGCTCATGGTAGTTTCCAAACCATCGCAGTCGCAATCGGTGGAGGAAGAAACCATAACGGAGGAAGCTGTTTCTTCGAAGCAAGCGGAAGAGGCCGCATATGCGCCTGAACCAGGCACTGACGCGGAAGGCAAAGACTATTATAAGGTTAGAATTGCCGATCCTTTTATCGAACTTCATACCGGGCCGGGCGCGGGCTATCCTATTTTTTATGTTGTGGATCGGGGCACCGAAGTCAGTGTCATAAGACGAAAAACCGATTGGTTCAGAATCGAAACCAGTGACGGTAAGACCGGTTGGGCGAGCCGCTATCAAATGCGGGAAACACTGTTGCCCACCGGAGAAAAGTTCAAGCTTATCGAGATGGGCCTTGAAGATTTCTCACAGCGTAAATGGAACATTGGGTTCACCGGTGGCGAGTTTGAATCGACCCCGGTATTTTCCTTGTTTACCGGCTATTCTTTTACCGAGAACCTGACCGGTGAATTTCATTTTGGTAAATCGGTGGGAGATAAGTCAAGTGCCACTTATTACAAGGGGAACCTGGTAATGCAGCCATTTCCAGAATTCAAGTACTCCCCTTACCTGACCCTTGGATTAGGTGAGATAGAGGTCGATCCCAGTGTCATTCTGATTTCGGCTAACAAGGATAAAAATAATTTTGCGCAGTTTGGGCTCGGGTTACAGCGTTATATCAGCCGCAGCTTTTTGTTTCGATTCGAGGCTAACGAATACGTTATTTTTTCATCCGGCACCAGTGACAACAGCGAGGTAGTAAGAGAGTGGAAATTCGGATTCGCAGTATTTTTCTAGCGAGTGCCTGGGTGATCGCTATGTTGCCAGTAGCCCAGGTTGCTGCACAGAGTGATGAGGAAGATGAGACCAATCTTATTGAGCCTCAGATCGAGCGCGTCGAATTCGACGAATCACTGATCGATTCGGATGATTTCGAAATTGCGGGTTACATCGGCTACCTGGCAATTGAAGATTTTGATACCGACATCGTTACGGGCATCAAGCTCGCGTACAACGTATCTGAAGATTTTTTCGTGCAGGCGTCCTATGGCCAGGGCGATTCGGGAGAGACCAGTTTCGAAATACTCAGTGGTGGCGCGCCGCTGCTGTCAGACGACGAGCGCGAAATTAAATATTACCTTGTAAGCCTCGGCTTCAACCTGTTTCCGGGAGAGGCATTTTTAACCGATTCGACTACCTTTAATACTGTGCTTTATTTAACGGCGGGGATTGGTAACACCGAGTTTGCTGGAGATGATCGCTTTACCATCGCTTACGCGGTCGGGCATCGCACCTTGTTTGCTGACGGATTCAGTTTCGACATCGAGATGCGAGACCTGATATTTGAGCAGGATCTCTTCGGTAGCGAGGAAACGACTCACAATATTGAATTGACGGTAGCATTAAACTTTTTTTTCTAGGGAGAATGGATATGAATAGCCTTTTTACGGGAAACCGCCTCAGCTTGCTGCTGGCATGTTTTTTATCATTCGCGGTTGTGACCCATGCCGATGCCGCTTCTCTTAAGGGGCAGGCGCCAAATTTCACCTTGAAGTCCCTGGGTGGCAAAAATCTGAAGCTTAGCGAAATGACAGGTAACGTTGTTTTGATTAACTTCTGGGCTTCGTGGTGTGGTCCTTGCCGAGAGGAAATGCCCCTGTTGAACGACCTGCACAAGAAGTATGAGCCGCTTGGTTTTACAGTACTCGGGGTTAATGTCGAAGAGGACGCCAGGAACGCCAGGGGTTTTCTCAAGAATTTCCCGGTCGATTTTCCGATTGTACTGGACAATAAAAACCAGGTCAGCAAGAAATACAATGTTATCGCGATGCCGACCACTGTGGTCGTCGATCGTGACGGTAACATGCGATTTCTGCACAAGGGCTACAAGCCCGGCGATGAAGAGAAGTATCGCAAGATGGTGAAAAAACTGGTACGCGAGTAACACTGATGAAGCAAAAACTGGCATTTTTACTATTCGTTTGCACGCTAACACTAGGTGGTTGTGCGATCGAACCCTGGGTCAAGCCCTACGAGCGTGCCAACCTCGCAGATCCTATTATGAGCTTTAACCGTGACCCGGTTTCGGCAAGTTACATACACCACGTTTATGATTCGCGTGAAGGTGCCAGGGGCGCGGGAATTGCGACCGGCGGCGGTTGCGGCTGCAACTAAATCCCGTTATCGGAATAGCGACCACTGCTTACCACGATGATTCTCGAATGAAGTTTTCTATCTGGCGGTTTTTTCCGGTTCTGTTACTGCTGCCTGCAATCCTGGAATTGCAGGCAGCAGTTTTGCCCGAGGAAAGGGTAGACCTGCTTTACCATAAATATGACGGCGGCGGTGTGACCATCGACGGGC
>JAOTXY010000132.1 GCA_029862125.1 Gammaproteobacteria bacterium
GTAGTGAAATTACCCTGCAGCATGTTGGCGTCAATCCGACCCGCACCGGCGTAATCAATATTTTAAAATTAATGGGCGCTAATATTGAGCTTGTTAATCAGCGCGACATTGGCGGTGAGCCGGTGGCCGATATCAGGGTGAAAAGCGCAAAGTTGAAAGGTATCGAAATACCTCTGTACCTGGTGCCACTGGCAATCGATGAATTCCCGGTGCTGTTTATTGCCGCCGCTTGTGCCGACGGTACTACCAGGCTTAGCGGGGCGGAAGAATTGCGTGTCAAGGAAAGTGATCGCATCCAGGTAATGGCCGACGGCCTGGTGACGCTCGGGATCGATGCACAAACCAAATCTGACGGAATTATTATTCAAGGTGGTGAGCTCGCCGGTGGCGAGGTCGAGTCACATGGCGATCATCGCATTGCGATGGCATTTAGCGTTGCATCGTTGTGCGCAAATGATGAAATCCACATCAACGATTGCGCGAACGTGAATACGTCATTTCCGGGCTTTGTCGAACTGGCTCGAACTGCAGGAATCAGGATCAGTACCAATGACCAATAAAGATGCTTATGTAATCGCCATTGACGGCCCCAGCGGATCGGGAAAAGGTTCACTTGCGATCCACATAGCCCGCGAACTGAACTTTCATCTACTCGATAGCGGGGCGATATATCGTCTGCTCGCACTCAAGGCGATCCGGCAGGAGGTCAACCTTGACCAGGAGAACGAGGTGCTGCCGATACTCGACGACTTCAATATCCGCTTTGAATCGGGTGCTGAATTAGCCGTACCATTCCTGGATGATGAGGATGTGTCCGCCGAGTTACGCCAGGAGACGATTGGTGAAGCTGCCTCCAGGGTTGCGCGCCACGCAGCGGTCCGTGAAGGCTTGCTGAGCCTGCAGCGCTCGTTTTTAAAGCCTCCGGGACTGGTCGCTGATGGTCGCGATATGGGCACGGTAGTGTTCCCGAAAGCCCGATTTAAGTTCTTTTTGAACGCTGGTATCGAAATTCGTGCCCATAGACGATATAAGCAGTTGATTAATATGGGGTTATCCGCTAATATCGCGCACCTTCGTGCGGACATAGCCGAACGTGACGAACGCGATCAGAATCGCAGCGTCTCGCCGCTAAAACCTGCAGAAGATGCATTAGTCGTAGATTCGAGTTTACTCGACCTGACTCAGGTTACCGAACTGGTACTGAGCCATATCAGGGAAAACGTCTAGACTTGTATGAATTAGGTCCCTGCGGGCGCACTGTCTCCAGGGTTTTTTTAACTAACGTGACAGCTGATTGTATCCAGGTTAGCTGTCGAAAAACTCTTTTAGGATTCTTCCATGTCTGAAAACTTTGCAGAAATGTTTGAGCAAAGCATCATCCAAATGAATATGCGTGTGGGTGAAATCATCACCGGCGAAGTCGTCGATATCAACCGCGATGTTGTTATCGTCAACGCGGGCCTCAAGTCAGAGGGCGTTATCCCGGTAGAACAATTTTACGATGAAAGCGGTGAACTTGACGTCAAGATCGGCGATACGGTCGAAGTAGCGCTGGATTCTTTTGAAGATGGCTATGGCGAGTCACGCCTGTCTCGTGAAAAAGCCAAACGCGCACGTGCCTGGACTCGACTCGAGCAGGCCCAGGAGGCTGATGAAATCGTCACCGGCCGATTCACCGGCAAGGTCAAAGGTGGCTTTACCGTAGATATCGGCGAAATCCGTGCTTTTCTGCCAGGTTCACTGGTTGATGTGCGCCCGGTTCGTGATACCGCTTACCTCGAAGAAAAAGAACTCGAATTCAAAATTATCAAGCTCGACCAGAAGCGTAACAATGTCGTGGTATCTCGACGTGCGGTCGTCGAAAAGGAATTCAGCGAGGAACGGGAAAAACTGCTCGGGACTCTCAAGGAAGGCGAACGCGTACGTGGTATTGTTAAAAACCTTACCGATTATGGCGCTTTCCTGGATCTCGGCGGTATCGACGGTTTGCTGCACATCACGGATATGGCCTGGAAACGCGTCAAGCATCCATCCGAGGTAGTAGAAATTGGCCAGGAAATAGATGTTGTTGTGCTCAAGTTTGACCGCGACAAGAATCGCGTATCACTCGGCTTGAAACAGATGGGCGATGATCCCTGGGAAAATCTCATGCGTCGCTATCCGGAAGGCCAACGCCTGTTCGGACATGTCAGCAATATCACTGATTACGGCTGCTTTGTCGAGATTGAAGACGGGGTAGAGGGCCTGGTCCACGTTTCAGAAATGGATTGGACCAACAAGAATGTGAATCCCAATAAAGTGGTAAACCTGGGCGATGAAGTGGAAGTCGTAATCCTTGAGATCGATGAAGAACGCCGTCGTATATCGCTGGGCATGAAACAATGCAAGCCCAATCCATGGGAAGAATTTGGCACTACCTGTAACAAGGGTGATATTATCTCCGGCAAGATCAAGTCAATAACCGACTTCGGTATTTTTATCGGACTTGAAGGCAATATTGATGGCCTCATCCATCTAACCGACCTGTCGTGGAACAAGCCTGGTGAGGAAGCAGTGCGTGAATACCAGAAAGGACAGGAAGTTGAAGCCATGGTATTGTCTATTGATCCGGAGCGTGAGCGCATCTCGCTGGGAATAAAGCAGATCGAAAAAGATCCATTCGCGAGCTTTATCGCGGATAGGCCGAAGGGTAGTATTGTATCGGGTACCGTAATATCGGTTGATGCCAAAGCTGCTGTGGTCGATCTAGGAGATGGAATTGAAGGCCTGTTACGAGCTTCTGAAATGGCAAAGGATCGAGTTGAAGACGCACGCTCATTTATGAATGAAGGCGATCAAATCGATGCCAAGATTACCGGGATGGATCGCAAGGGTCGTAGTATCTACCTTTCGATCAAGGCCAAGGATACCGACGAAGAGCAAGAAGCATTAAAGGATTATGCGGCAAGTACGGACGCCAAGGGTACAACCACCAGTTTTGGTGATTTGCTCAAGGAAAAAATGGATTCCTGACATATAATCGGGTGACGGGTGTAAACCCGTCACCCATTTGGATTATCGGACCATGTGATGAAAGACGCAGAATTTGTACCCTCGATGACGAAGTCGGACCTGATCGATAACCTGTCGAAAAATCAGGGACATCTTGCTTACAAAGATGTCGAGCTGGCAGTCAAAAGCCTGATCGAAATGATGAGCAGCGCTTTATCCAACGGCGAACGCATCGAAATCAGGGGCTTCGGAAGTTTCAGTTTGCATTACCGCCCCCCGAGAATTGGTCGTAATCCCAAATCCGGTGACAAGGTGGATTTGCCCGGAAAGTACGTACCGCACTTCAAACCCGGCAAAGAGCTGCGTGATCGCGCAAATAATTAACCCCAGGCCTGCTTATCCTCTTCATCCCGAGCCGATAATCAATTCATGGATATCTGGCTTTTCGTCCTAGTCCTCGCGGCAATTTTAATCGGATGGCTACTGGGTCGTTGGCAACCATTCAAAACCAGCAGTCGTAAACCCGATTCAGATCACTTCACCGAAAAGTATGCAAGGGGACTGAACTACCTGCTTGCGGATGATCAGGACAATGCGATCAAGATCTTCACCGACCTGATTGAAGTCAATAAAGATACGATTGAAATCCATATCTCGCTTGGAAACCTGTTCCGTTCCAAGGGCGAAGTAGACCGGGCGATAAAGGTCCACCAGAATTTGCTGGCGCGCCCGAACCTCACGCGCAGACAACGCCACATGGCCATTGCAGAACTGGCAAGTGACTATCTCAAAGCCGGGCTGCTGGATCGGGCAGAAAAGCTGTATCGCCAAATGATCGAATTGAATGCTGAACCCAACCTGGCCTATCGACGATTACTCGATTTATACGTTACCGAAAAGTCCTGGGAGCAGGCCGTTGAATGCGCACAAGTGTTATTTACCAGGAGAGAACCCGATGCAGGTTTGGTGTATAGCCAGTGTTTGTGTGAAATTGCCATTGATGCGATTGAAAGTGGCAACCATCGCCTGGCACAGAAGAGCCTGGATCGTGCGCTCGAGGTTGATACCCATTGTGTGCGTGCCAGTTTATTATTAATCGACTTGCATATTAAAACGGATAATTTAACCGCGGCAAAAGGCATCTTTCGGAGACTTGTACGCCAGAGCCCGGAATACATGGGATTGTACATCGAACCCGCACGGCAGATTTACCATCGAAAGCAGGGTCAGGTTTACCGGGAATTTCTGCAAAAACAGCACCAACTGCATCCTTCAACACGCCTGGCAATGGCACTACTGGAAAACTATGCCCAGAATGACGAGATCGAGAAAGCACGTCAGTTTTTATCGGATACATTGCGTCAGTCACCTTCTTTCGAAGCCTTTGAATTTGCACTGCGATTCTTAAAGTCCAATCCTGATCAACTTGGCGAAACCTGGGAAACCTTATCCGGTTTTCTGCAAGCCCTGCAGGCCAAGAAAACTGAATTTTCCTGCTCGGCATGTGGCTACGAGAGTCACGCCATACAATGGCTATGTCCGAGCTGTCGAAACTGGGGTGCGATGAAACCGGTTAAGCCATGAAAGATCCCCGGATAATTGTCGCGCTCGATTTTGCTGAACGTCGGCAGGCCATCGAATTTTCTAAAAAAGTCACGCCGGATCAGTGTCGCCTGAAAGTTGGCAAGGAACTTTTTACCAGTGCCGGACCTGCACTGGTCGAGGAGTTGACCGGCAATGGCTACGACATATTCCTCGATTTAAAATTTCACGACATCCCGAATACGGTGATGAAAGCGGCCAGCGCAGCGGCAAAACTCGGGGTCTGGATGCTGAATGTACATGCCCTTGGCGGTATCGCAATGATGCAGGCCGCACGCGAGGGGATCGATATTGTGCCGCAACGCCCTTTCCTGGTAGCGGTAACTATTTTGACCAGCATGACAGCGACCGATTTGCGCGAACTGGGAATAGACCAACCATTGCTGCAGGTAGTCGATCAATTTGCCCGCAATGCATTAGATAGTGGTCTTGATGGAGTCGTCTGTTCCGCCGAGGAGGCATCCGCCCTGCGCTCGAGCCTCGGCGATACCGCGCTACTGGTAACACCTGGCATTCGACCGGAATGGGCTGCCACAGACGATCAGCAACGAATAGTTACGCCGCAGCAGGCGCTGGCGGACGGTGCCAGCTACCTGGTTATTGGTAGACCTATAACACAGCACAAGGACCCAGCGGAGGCACTGAGTCTGATAACGGCGTCAATTTCCCAGCCAGGTTAAGAACAGGTGGATGACAGCGATTTCCCGAATCGTTAAACTAGCGTCAGCTTTGTTTACCTGATGGCCCCAAATGGATCCAAATTTTCTAGATTTTGAACAACCAATTGCTGAACTTCAGGCAAAGATTTCAGAACTACGCTATGTAACCGATGACTCGGATATCAACATTAGCCAGGAAATCCAGACGCTTGAGCGCAAGGCTGAATCACTGACTCATTCGATTTTCGGGAAGCTTTCAGCCTGGCAGATCTCTCAGCTATCACGACATCCGAATCGACCTTATTCCATCGATTATATCGATCGAATATTTACCGACTTCGAATACCTGCATGGAGACCGTGCCTATGCGGACGACAGCCCCATGGTAGGCGGCGTGGGGCGTCTCGAAGGTAAACCGGTGATGATTATCGGGCAGCAAAAAGGGCGCGACACCAAGGAAAAAATCAAGCGTAATTTCGGCATGCCACGTCCGGAGGGCTACCGTAAGGCATTGCGCCTGATGAAAATGGCTGAAAAGTTTAAAATGCCACTACTGACCCTGGTGGATACGCCCGGCGCCTATCCGGGTATCGGTGCCGAAGAAAGAGGGCAGAGCGAAGCGATTGCGAGGAACCTTTTCGCGCTTTCACAGTTGAAAACACCGATTATCTGCACGGTTATCGGCGAGGGCGGTTCCGGTGGAGCGCTGGCAATTTGTGTTGGTGATCGCATTAACATGATGCAGTATGCAACCTACTCGGTTATATCGCCCGAAGGTTGTGCTTCCATACTCTGGAAAAGTTCTGACAAGGCAGCCCAGGCCGCAGAAGCCATGGGCATTACTGCAGAACGTCTTTTATCCTTGAAACTGATTGACAATATCATCAAGGAGCCACTCGGTGGCGCTCATCGTGACTATGACCAGGTAGCCAGTTCTTTAAAACAGAACCTGGTTGACACTCTGGAGCTGCTCGAGTCTGTTACTATCGACAAGTTGCTCGAGCAGCGCTACCAGAAGCTACTGGCTTTTGGTCAGTATCGAGAAGCCTGATAGGATACCTGCTTTTATCACCCGGCCAGTCTCATGCAATCATGCCTGGATCTGATTCCTGATGATGTCAACAGGGTGTTCGTAGCTTTTAGCGGGGGGCTCGACTCGTCGGTACTGCTGCACTTACTGGTTTCGAAAACTCGAAACTTTGAAATTATTCCCTGGCATTTTAATCACGGATTACTCGATATTGCCCCTCGAATGGAAGCCTTTTGTATCGATCGGGCAAGTCGCTACGGTCTCGAGATTCGTGTCGACCAGCTTGATCTGAGAAATATCGATAGCAATATTGAAGCCGAGGCCCGACATCAACGCTATCTATTATTCGCTGAACATACCCGGGCCGGCGACTGCATCGTGACCGCACATCATGCCGATGACCAGGCGGAGACTTTCCTGTTGAACGCCCTGCGCGGCTCGGGCAGTGCAGGGCTTCGAGGTATTGCAAGACAACGCCTGCTAGGCGATGCCCTGTTATTACGACCTTTATTGAATTTCAGCCGCAAGCAGCTGGAACAGTATGCCGCACAACAGGAAATCCCCTGGTTTAATGATCCCAGCAATCAAAGCGACCGATTTGACCGTAATTACCTGCGCAACCAGGTTATTCCGGCAGTCAGGGAGCGCTGGCCACATTTTCAGGACGCGCTCTCTAGCGCAAGCGAATTACAATCCGAAACCCAGGATTTGCTTGATGAAATTGCTGCCCTTGATTATGCAGAATTAAAAGCGGCCGACTCAGAGGGTTTTGCCACGTTGGAACTTCCCGGGTTGTTGCAGCTTTCCCCGGGACGACGTAAGAACCTGGTGCGTTACTGGATAGTCGAAGCCGGGTTGCCGATAATTCCACAGGCACGCCTGCAGGAGTTAATGAATCAACTGCATGCAAAACCCGGTGCGACGCCTGAAATTGCGATGCCGGAATACTCGATCAGACTCTACGATCAACGTCTTTTCCTGGTACGGGAAGGCAGAAATCAGAGTGACTGCGGGGTATTTGAGTTTGGTTTG
>JAOTXY010000044.1 GCA_029862125.1 Gammaproteobacteria bacterium
TACTCAACTTGCGCAGGAAAGTGGATTCAGGCTTCACAAGGCACTGGTGCTCGATTTCGGCGCTGGCAAGGGCCAAGGTGCTGTGCCAGCACTGGCGGGAAGCATGCTCGGTATAGCACCGGGTAGCAGTAAAGACGAACGGGAAGTAGCTTTAGAAAGTGCTTTGAATGATGGCATTGCGAATTCGGAACATCGCGTTTATCTGAATGATTTACTCGACTTGACTCAACCTCTGGAGCTTCGAACCCTTTACGATGCAATGGATGCAGAATCGAGAAGCACGGGCAAGCGCACAGCACTAACCCATGTACTGGCAAGGCAAGCAGCTAACGAGCGGTTACTCGTGGTAGTCGAGGACCTGCATTGGGCCGACGAAATCACATTGGAATATCTAGCCAGCATAACTGCTGTGGTTGCAGATTGCCCGGCACTGATGGTCATGACCTCGCGCGCGGAAGGTGACCCTATTGATAAAACCTGGCGTGCGCGTGCCAGAGACAGCCCGATTGTGACCTGGGATCTCAGCCCGTTGCGCATGGAGGAGTCGGTGAGCCTGGTGTCAGGTTATATTGACGCAAGCAACGACCTGGCCAGGCGTTGCATCGAACGTGCGGCGGGTAATCCGTTGTTTCTCGAACAACTCTTGTTGGGTGTTAAAGAAAGCACCGACGGGAACATCCCCGATTCAATTAAGAGTCTGGTTTTAGCGCGCATGGACCATCTGCCCGGTGAAGACAAACAAGCGTTACGTGCGGCATCGGTACTGGGTCAGCGATTCGATCCCAACAGCCTGCGTTACCTGATAGATAAACCCACCTACGAAATCAAAGGGCTTGTCGAACACAACCTGATGCGACCAGAGGGTTCACTCTATCTATTTGCCCATGCACTGATTCAGGAGGGTGCATATGCATCGCTAATCAAGCGCCATCGCCTTGAATTGCATGGGCGTGCTGCCGAGTGGTTTGCAACACGAGACCCGGTGCTGCATGCGGAGCATCTGGATCGAGCAGAAGACCCCTCAGCAGCGGAGGCATATCTTAATGCGGCACGCGAACAGTCGGCATCGTATCGCCATAAGCATGCATTACAGCTAGTAAGCCGGGGACTGGAGATCACCTCGGACACAGTGCGGTTTGAGCTCAGCTGCCTGCAGGGTGAGCTATTGATGCTTTCCGGCTCCGCGCAAGAGTCGATAGAGGCCTATCGAAGGGCGCACCAAATCGCGAGTGATGATATTGAGGCCTGCAAAGCGTTAATTGGCGTGGCAGAGGGCCATCGTATTTCTGGAGAATATCAGGAACTGATCGAGGTGCTGCGAATTGCTGAAGATCAGGCAAAGGAGCATGAACTCACTTTGGAACTAGCCCGAATCTATCGGTTGTGGGCCGGTGTGTACTTCTTTCGGGGTGAAACCGAAACCTGTCTTGAAACGAGCCGGGAATTTCTGAAGTATGCCCGCGAAGCCGGCTCGCCCGAGGAGGAATGCCGCGCGCTAAGTGCACTCGGCGACGCCGAGTATAATTGTGGTCGTTTTCTATCCGCGCACAATTATTTCGATCAATGCATCAATCTTGCTCGCGAGCACGGATTCGGCCGCGTAATAGCCGTGAATATGGCGATGCTGGCAGCTGCGTCACAATCGTTAAACGATGTTGAATCATGCGCAGCGGATTGCCACGCCTCTCTCGATCTGGCCAGGGAAACGCATGATCTTTGGGCCGAAGTTATCGCTCTGGCGGTCGGCGGGAAACTCTGGGCAGAACTCGGGGATTTGGTAAAAGCCAACGAATGGATAGACTTGGGATTGGAGGTCTCGCGTCATATGCAATCGAATCTGATGGAAGTATTGTGCCTCTACCATGCTGCGCGGAATGCGTCGTTGGAAGGGAATTTTGCAGAGGCTTGCAAACTGGCCGAGGAAGCGGTGAGTATTCTGGATGAAACGGAATCGGGCATGACATTTAAAGGTCCAAGCGTGCTGGGGTTACTCGCATCTGTGACGGACGATGTCGAGCAATGCCGCTCGATTTTAGAAAAGGGAGAATCGATGTTGGCTGAGGGTAGCGTCGGTCATAATCACCTGGATTTTTATGAAGATGCCATGGAAACACGCCTGCGAATGGGGGAATGGGACGAAGTCGACCGGTACGCCCAGGCGCTGGAAGACTACACCCGACCCGAGCCATTGCCACGCAGCGACTATTTTATCGCTCGCGGTCGTGCGCTAGCGGCCCACGGCCGTGGGAATCGAGATCGGGCGATCATGGCCGAGTTGCAACATCTGCACGACCAGGCAGAAAGCATCGGCCGTAAATTCGTGCTACCTGCCTTGGAGACTGCACTGGCTTCAAGTTAAGTCATATATGCCATTTTTTTATCCTGGGATGGATATCGACAAGGTCAGTTCTGATCTAAACGAGCGTCCGTTAATGGCCGAAGATTGCCTCCTGCCTCGATTTAATCAGCGTCTCCTTTGGAGATAGCAGATCCTCAATTATCGCTTGAGGCCAGGTATTTCTATCCCGGATATTGCGCTTGGAAGACTATCGCCTGCATTTTCGCGCTTACCGATGTATAACCAAATTCCTCACCGATAGCCTTTTCAACAGCATCCACAATATCTGAAATGGACTCTGGGGCACGCTGTTCAATCTGTAAACGGGCAGGCGTTCCTAAAATATAACCGACGGCTACGTGACGTGCTTCATCGGTCGTACTTGTGCGCGGTAGCACCGAGATTTCAATATCTCCAAATCCCGATTCAAATAGAAGACTTTTAATCACATCGATTTCGTAGTAGCCGTAAGGCACACCCCAGAAGTTTGGTGGATCGTCTGGTAAACACTTGGCAACTGTCGAATTAACTGTGCGGATGAGGTGGTTGTGCTCGAACGAATCCCAAATATTAAAAAGAAATATCCCGCCTGGTTTTAAAATGCGAGCTGCTTCCTTCAATGCTGCGAGTTTGTCGGGAAAGAACATAACACTAAATTGGCACACAACTGTGTCAAATGAGGAATCTTCAAAAGGGAGCTCCAATGCGTTTGCCGTTTGAAACTCGATGTTTTCATGATCTTCAAACTTGCCTCTATTCACATCGAGCATATCTTGATTGAGATCGGTTACTACGATACGCACATCCTGATCTATTGCGTCACGGAGTTGTCGGGTTGCCATACCCGTACCTGCGGCTGTTTCAAGCAATACACCACCGGAAGGGACTGATACACGCTTTGCAAGATCTTCGGCATACTCATTGAAAATCAGAGGGCCAAGATACTTTTCATAGTTTCGCGGTATTTCCCCTATAAATGCTGAATGTGAATCTGTCATTATTTTGCCCCTCTCGAATATTCACATCCTAACAGTTGAGTTAAGGGATTATTGACTTGTTTGTATGTTATTGCTTCATTGCTAGGCGTCCGCTTCTGGCCGTTTCCAGCAGCTTGACTAGGTTTTCCCAGTGTCTCCTTTGGAGAAAACTTTAGAATGCGCTCTTCCATTGCTCGGTATCTAGGAACCATCGTTCCTCATAGATTTTGTCACCCTCGAATTTAAACAGAACGGAGAACTGGGAGTCAGCAATCTTTTCAGATTTCCACTCAACAATCGAGACAACCTCATTTCCCCCTTCAATCTGACGTAGGCCGGTGATTTCAAAGCCTGGCGGGAGAATCTCGCCAAGACTATCCAGTGCCTTGCGGAATGCTTGGCGTCCCTCCAGGACATCGGTCTGTCCTGGCATAATGAATGTCATATTCTCAACGTAGTCGCTCACTAAAGTATCAAAATCTCCGGCACCTACCGCTTCCCAGCCTCGCTGTACTATATCTGCTAAATTCATCGTTTTGCTCCCCCTGGTATTGGTCTGTTTTCTTACTTTGTGCTTTCTTGCCAGTTTAATTACTACGACACGGGAGAACCGTAACACTTTTTACAAGTTACGTTCACTTTTAATTGGTACAGAAATCGAGGTAAAGAGACAAAGCCCAAGCGGCAGCTAATGGCCGAAGTTTGCCTCCTATCATTATTTTACGAGCGTCTGCTTACGAGAAAACAGACCCTGAAATCACCAGTATTAGTTTCTTGGGAGTCCAAACATACATCTTAAATTGGTGATTCTTAAGCGGGGGAAGCAGGAGAGTAGCAGCCCTGTTTAATTAAGCGGATGCTTGTTGGTCAAGCTCTTCTTCGATTATTTCTTTGAGCTTGTCTCTGCAATCAATTACCTCGCAGGCGTGGGAATGTGTACAGCAGAGTTGAAGGTCTCGAATCTTGTCATCTTCTACATCTAGCAAGCAGACCAATGCAATCTCTTCTTTTTCGCGCTCTGATCTGGCCTGTTCCAATAATGCGATCGTATTGAATCCGTCGACAAAACGCTTCTTTGCAAAATAAGCGATCTGATCGAAATCATAATTACCCAGACATCGAGGATTTTGGCAGGTCATGTCATTGTCGCTCTTACGTTTCTGCTGGGCATTTTTATGTCTAGCTCTTTGCCCTTCACTATAGTGTTTATATCTACTCCTTTTCGAGTGAGGGAAGGTTGATACATATCAATAAAAGACGAGGTTTTTCGCCACCCCCCTGCCTGGCTGACTTAACAACCCAGCTTCAGTTTTAAAAGACTGTAGAGGATTATCTCTAATGCGGTTTACGCTCCTTCGGCTACCGCATATGGCGCTTCTACTGCAGATACATACCACACATTAGGAAGGTCCGCTTATGGCCGAAGATTGCCTCCCACCGGATTTTAATGAGCGTCTCCTTTGGAGAAAACAGACCTTCAGAACCTAGGAATCAGCGGCTATATCCGACCTTAAGAGACTCCCATATCCTTGTCCAACTTCTCGCGTAGCGGGTATTTGCCCAACAGCAACAGCTAGTTAGATGTCTTTGCTGTTGTTCTGATCACTTTGATATGGAACCAGAAACATGCGCTTGTTACCCAAATATGCAATTAGTCCCAAAATAACATAGCTGATAATTGCCGGGATCAACCACTCAGTGCTCCTGAAGTACAGTAACAAAGTAAAAACTAACGAAATGATTAATGTAAAGATAAAAATCGTTTGCCGTTGTTTTGTATCGGGGTCAGGTGTGAAGCTACCCTCGCAATTAGGGCATATTCTATAGCTTTTAAAGAAGCCTTGATGGGGAAGCTTCCTCATATAGATTTCATGATTGCAATATGGGCAGGTTAACACTGACAGAGACTCCTGATGCTTGGTTCAGCAAACCAGCTTTGCTGAGTAAGGATGTATGCATTTGTTAAAAGGTAAATTCAAAACAAACTACGGCTAGAAATGACTACTGCAATTGCACCAATTAAAGTAATTAACCACCACCAAAAACCTCCAGTAATGATTTTTAACGCCTCTTCACGATTGACAGCCTTGAGAACTTTTAAACGGAGCGACTCGGTATTTCGAACCAGATAAAAACGAAGGATATAGCTAGTTGCAATGATCCCAATTGCAATTGACGAAAGTATAAGAGACTTAGGTGATCTTCTTTCGTCAATAAGTAAAATCATGCCCGCTAAAATTAGTGGGAACAAAGAAATCAGGACCCATATGCCGTAAGCATTGATAGCAGACAACTTTAAAAATATTCTCCCTAAGGACTGTTTGTCTTCCAACTCTTGTAGTGCCTTTTGATGCCGCGCTCAACAGCCTAGCTGCAGCGCATCGTCATGGGTTTTCGATTCGATGGCTATGTTAGTTCTAATTGCGCTCTTTCCCCGACAGGTTTAGTTACTTGAATATGCAATGCTTGGCATAATCTTTCGCCTCATTTGCGGTCCATTCTCCCTTGGGTTTCTGTTCTAGATTATCACACCACTTATCGCTTCCTACCTCTGCAGAGCAGGCAATCAGCTGAGTTAGCAGCAAGCAAAGGAACAGTATTCTTTTCACGTAAATCTCCGACTATTCAGCATAACTAAATCAAATACCTGACAGCAACGTTGACAGGCAATTGGCCTGGTAACATATTATCACCTTAATTATAGTGGGTCCGGTATTGGCCGAAGATTGCCTCCCACCAAGGCCTTATGAGGGTCCGCTTTCGAGAAAGCTGATTCTCAAACTGGATTAATCAGCGGCGATAAACGACCCAAAACGGACCCTTAGATTTATGCCGTAATACGATCTTCCACCCATTCACACAATAAATTATCAAAAGTAAAAGAAGCCAGATCCAGTGACGCGAGACCTTTCATGTAGATTTCGTTACTGTTTCTATTAAAAATGGTAGGTGTATCCAATACTCAATGCACTCGCATCAAAATTTGAATGATCCTTATACTGGGTGAGTTCAATGTTGATATTGTAGAAGTCGAGGCCAATACCATAGCTGATATCGTCCTCTTCCTCGACGAATGAACCGCCGTTCGATTCTGCTTTTATATCAATTTCTGTATATCCAACCAGGCCATAGATTGAAGTTTTGGAACTTAACTTAAAATGGTAGACAGCGTATAGACCGGCAATACGGTCAATTGAATAATCGACACCTGACAAGGTATCGTCTTCGAGACCATAACCATAACGTGATTCAGCCGCTAAGGATTCGGTAACATAAATACCCAGACGAACCAATCCATAAGTGGTCTCGATGTCATCTAAGGTTTCAACCTCAAGAGTTGATTGTCCAAACTGCGCACCAATATAACTATTACCTGGCGCCTCAGCATAGCTGTGGGTGGCAAACAGTATTACCAGAGCAAGGGTAATTTTTTTCAATATCCCTCCATTATATTTTTATCGTCTTACATTTATTGGAGTCGTGAAAATGGTATAACTTGCCAGGTCAAATTCATAGATTTAATTTCGCATGTAAGTAAATAACATATTTTGGCGGTTCTACGAACCTGAGAAAGCAAAAATGAGTGCCCGTTATTGGCCGAAGATTGCCTCCCGCCAGGGCCTTACGAGGGTCAGCTTTGGAGAAAAATAAATATCAGCACGGGCACTTAGTCCGACTGCATGCGCTTGTCAGATGACATTGGAGGTAACACCGAGCTCGTCTAACGTGGCCTGGACTTTGTCCCGGATCAGATCCCTAACGACTCGAAATTCATCTGGTGGAAGATATTTCGGGTCGGGAATAGACCAATCTGCTCGTTGTCGGGCCCGAACCATGGGGCAAGCATCCCCACAGCCCATGGTAGCCACAAAGTCAAATTCCACCTCCGGCAGTTCATCCAGCGACTTTGATCCATGCGCCGACAAGTCATATTCCAATTCGCCCATTGCCTCGATTGCCTTAGGATTGACCATACCCGATGGCCGAGATCCGGCGCTATACGCTTCAACGGCACCTCCGCCCAGGATGCGAGCAAATGCCTCAGCCATCTGGCTTCGGTTGGCGTTCTCGACACAAACGAACAGAACTCGCTTGACGACACTCATTCGGACATCCTTTGAGCCGTCAGACTGCGGACGATGACGCAAGTGCCGGCCGATTCAGGACAGAGCCCCTCAAACGCCTTGTCTGCGAGTCTCTTGCTGAGTTGATTATTCACTTTTAATTCTCGTCTTGTCGGCTAACAGTCTAAATTATAAGGATTTGGATCCGATAACAAATTATTGATTCATTGCTGAGTGTCCGAAACTGGCCGTAGATAGCCCCTGGTGACGAGCTTGTCAGCGCCTGCTTTGGAGAAAACAGACGCTGAGATTCTGTTTGTGCGAGACGGATAACGACCCAAACCAGACTCTCGAACCCGTTCTTTATGGGGCAACTTTGGTAGACTATCTACTCTTGTTAGGTTTCACCACCTGGTATTTTGAGTTTAGTGGTTTAGTTGGGGATAGAGTCCAAGAATTTACTATTGATCTATTCCTTAAGTTGGATTAGCAGCCTGCCGTCCTTTACCTCGATCTTCTCCACTCCCTCGTTCAAAGCCTGCCAAAAACCACCGGCTTCACCAAATTCCTGTACCAGGTCGACATTTTTTATATTGCCAATCCAGGCATTGGGCAGCGGTACACCCCAGACGCTGATACCTTTGAGTACTGCGCTCGGCTTACTGTTGACCAGGCGTAGCTCCATACCGCCAGTAACCTTGATCGTCTTGCCCCCCAGGACTGGGAAATCCGGATCAACATCCACCAGTAGCTTGGCACTGACCAGGTTGTTCGAGAGATCTATGGCCAGTTTGTTGGCGAGCTCGGTGTTTTTGGCCAACAAGGCATTGAGCTCCCGTTCGCTGAATTCGACTTCACGGCTGGCGCCGACTTCACTATAGGCTTCGGGTTCAATTGCCTCCTTTTCAATTGCCGTCTTTTCAATTGACTGCGAGTTTCCGCCGAGAAACTTAATTTTTCGATCCAGGGTTTGCTGTTGCTCCTGATTAAGCACTACCGGTTTGAACTCGGTCGGGAAAAGCCAGGTGGTCAAGGCCCAATAACCAACAGCCAGCGTAACCGCCATAGTAATCACAATTATGCCAAAAGTTCGCCAGCCATTATGTTGCTGCCGAACGGGAGGAGGATCAGTCGAAGTGTCTGCAGAAAGTTGGTCAGTAGTCATATGCCTGGATTGTCCTTAAAAATTTAATTCTAAACTCCCTGGATTACTTTTATCGGTTAAAAAACCAAAATATAACACGCGAAACTGTCATGAATACTTGCCAGGTAGAATAATTAACAAAAAGTCACGTGAAAGAGATGAGTTTTTGAATTTGAGTTGCGTAAGTGTTTGCTCCCGGCCGAAGGTTGCCGCCCACCAGAATTCTCCTAGGATCCGCTTACGAGAAAACAGGCCCTGTAATCGCTTCTTCAGCGGCATAGACCGACTCTAATCTGACCGTAATCTCACTCCAGACATTGGACGATCCCTGCAGATTTTTCGAAATGCGGAGGAGCTTGCCACAGTTTCCAGACGGCTCAAAAGGTTTAGAACACCGCGTTAAAAGTCTGCAGCATCGAGCGCCAGGAAGCCACGTCGGCGGCCTCGTCGTACTTGAGGTTATCGATACCGAAACTACCCGCGTCCGGGTTGGTGAAGCCGTGGCGCGCACCGTCGTGGCCATGGAAGACGAGATCCACGCCGGCATCGTTCATCGCCGCCTTGAAGGCGTCAACGCGCTCGGCCGGGACGAAGGCGTCAGCATTGCCGTGTTCGATCAGCACACGCCCCTTGAAATTTCGCGCCTCACTGCCGTTCGGCGGAGGCAGGGAGCCGTGGAAACTCACCACGGCATTGAGATTGGCGCCGGAATAAGCGAGTTGCATCACCGTGGCACCACCGAAGCAGTAGCCGATTGCCGCCAGGCGGCTGTTGTCCGTCATCGCCAGCGAGCTCAACTTCTCGAGACCCTTCTGAGCGCGGCGGCGCCAGCCTTCCAGGTTCGAAACCGTCGCTTTCATCCACTCACCTGCCTGCGCTGGATGGTTGGTGACCTTGTCGCCGCCATACATGTCCACTGCGAAGGCCACGTAACCCAGTTCGGCGAGCTGTTCCGCTCGGCTCTTGGCATAGTCGTTGAGCCCCCACCATTCGTGAACGACCAGCACGCCGGGGCGCTTGCCCTCGACCTCATCGTTCCAGTACAGGTAGCCAGTCAGATTGTCGCTGCCGTCCTTGTAGGCGACGGCCGCGCTGCGGACTTCCGCCATCGCGCCCGAAAACGACAGACAGGCGGCAAGCGTAACAGTTAACATGGAAAGAAATTTCATGGTTGGTTCTCCTCGGGTAATTGGTTCCCAAACCGGGGGTTGCAATTTTAACGCAAAATTCCCAACAGGCCAGCCCGGAATGGTGCCTGCCTGGAACAATTCGTTTCTGCGAGTAATGGCAGGACGATGCGGGGCAGGAATTGGGTGAGTTGACCGAGGAAGTTGAAATGTTAGGCTATCGAATCCTCAACGGGTATGAAAGCGAATGAATCGGAAAACAATCAGGTACCAGAATGATCGAGAGATGGCTGCGGAGTTGCTGAAACATCCCGACGTGGTGCGGGTTAATGAACATATCGCCAAGATAGAAGAAGATGGACCCATGGGTACTCGCAGACGGTTACTCGGGACATCGGTTCGTCTCAGCCGTTTCATGGCACCCGAGGTGCACAAAATGGCGGATGAGTGCATCGAAAAGCTTGAAATGAAAATTCCGCACGAACTCTACGTATACTCCAGCCCTCAATACAACGCTGCCTGTTTCAAGCCGGAAGGCGGGAAGCTGTTTGTGATGTTTTCATCCAGCCTGCTGGAAAAATTCGATGGCAGCGAACTTAAATTTGTGATTGGCCATGAATTCGGTCATCACGTCTACAATCATCACGAAATACCCATTGGTTATCTGTTGCGAGGCGATCAGCGCCCGGATCCGCGCCTTGCACTGGACTTGTTTGCATGGTCTCGAAATGCAGAAGTTTCGGCGGACCGAGCCGGTGCCTTCTGTGCCGGGGATATGATTGGTGTCGCCCGTTCGTTATTTAAACTGGCTTCCGGACTTGGTGATAAGATCATTCGTTTCGACCTGGATGAGTTTCTAAAACAGGTGGATGAAATGCAGGTGGAGGATGCCGAGCCCGGACAGGGGGCTCCAAAGGAGGACTGGTTTTCGACCCATCCGTTTAGCCCGCTAAGAGTCAAGGCGCTGCACCTGTTCCATCAGTCAGAGTTGATGACAGCAGACGGTAGCTCTCATGAGAACCTTGAAGTCGGGGTGCAAAGATTGTTGAGCCTGATGGAGCCGAGTTACCTGGAGGCTCGAACCGATACCGCCAGTGCAATGCGTCGATTATTATTCTCCGGTGCTATTGCGGTGGCCAATGCCGAACAAGGAATCGGCGCAAGTGAGATCAAGTTATTTGAAAAGTTTTTTGGCAAAGGTGAATTCGACAAGGGTCTCAACATAGAACGTATCATAGAGACCTTACCGGACCGAATTAAAACCGCGAACCAGAACGCCAGTTTGACGCAGCGAATGCAGGTAATGCGTGACATATGTGTGATGTCCAGGGCTGACGGTAAGGCCAACGATGTTGAGCGTGCGGTGATGGATGATATTGCTGATCAACTGGGTATATCCAGAGCGTTTATTTGCCAGACCCTGGCCCAGGACTGCGAACCAGACTGACATGATCGATCAGTCTAAACAGGTACTGCTATGTTTGGTGGTTATTTCGGGTTGTTACTCTCAAAACGCTTACTCGAATGGTTGGGAACACACTTCCATCGATTTTAATGTGCTCGTGTTGGCGCTCGATGATCCCAATCCCAATATAAGACGCCGCGCAGCGGAATCACTCGGATTTCGACAGCAGGCAGGCACCACGGATGCATTGCTCGCGAGGCTTGAGAAAAACGAAACGGATGCTCGTGTGAGACAAGAGATATATGGTGCTCTCGGGAAAGTCGGAGAAAAGACGGCACTGGGCGCAGTCCAGGCTTGCCTCGAGAAAGAAAAAGATATCGTGGTAAGGGCGCAATGCGCAGGTGCACTGGGAAATATCGATTCGGAATTAGCTGAGCAGCTCGCTCTTAAAGGCATTCATGACGAGGATAATCGGGTACGGGTGCAGGCTGTTGCGAGTTTAGGTAGCTTCAGATCTGCTGCTGCGGTTCAAGCTCTGAAAATGCTGGTTAACGATAAATTTACTCCGATAAAAAACACGGCATTACTTTCGCTGGGTCGTACGGGTTCGATGGAGGCGACGGCAGTCCTGATTGAATCCCTGGCGCAATCCAGCAATCGTGAGCAAGCCCTGGTTTCACTTCAGGCGCTTACCTTGCTCGCAGATCAAGATACGGCTGAGGCGATTCGAAAGGTATATACACAAAGCAGTGACGAGGAGATAAAGCGGTACGCGCTTGTCGCCATGGCAAATACCCGCGCACAGGGATCGGAGTCACTTTTCCTTGACGCGCTGTCCAGCGAAGACTCAGAGACTCGAATTCTGGGCCTGGTGGTGCTGCGTAATTTTGGCGGTCCTGGTGAAGTGCCTGCAATTATTGAACGCGCCATGATCGAGAGCAGTGACCTGTTTGTTGAGGATAGTAATCAGCTATTTCTCAATCCAGCTGAAGCCATCATAAAACTGCAACTGTTGAACGAGTATTTAAAGACGATCATCCGGCTTGACCCTGGATCAGGCGAACAGCTTTATGCACGGTCGTCTACACCTAATCTGATTCCCCGTACCAGTAGCGCCCACCTGAAAATTGCACAGGGTTTTTACGAGACGCGTTGGCAGTCGCTCTATGGACTCGGTTACACGGGTACAGACGAGGCAGGCGAAATCATCAAGGCGGCCTTATCTGATCCTGATGCTCGCATTCGAGCAGTAGCAACTCGATCATTAGGCGTATTGGAAAACCCGGGGCATATCGATTCAGTTAAAACGATGCTTTTCGACGAAGCTGCCGAGGTCCGGTGGGTGGCGGCTCGCGTTCTGGGTCGACTAAACGCTACGAATTCTATCGACGCACTAATCAAAATGCTCAACGACACTAGTGCGCAAGTTCGACTGGAGTCGGTAATTTCACTGGGTTATCTCAATGCGCGAGCGGCGAAACAAAAGCTGTCAAAACTGGCTGAAGTCGATCCGGACCAACGGGTGAGCGAAGCTGCTACATACGCGGCTTCATTGATAGAATAAAAGGCCTGTCGGCTTCAAGACCTTTTTTTTCACATCATTTACATAACGCCAATACGCGCGACGGCCCGCCGGTTCCAGCAACGTGTTTGGGGGCACCCACCACGATGGTACATTTACCCGGGTCCTTTGCCATCGCGAGCTGACCAAGATTGGTCGCATTTTCTACAAATTTAACCCCGCGCTGCAGCAAGCGAACATGGGCATACCAGGAATTTGTCCACTTATCATCATCTCCAACCGCGCTCTGCCCTGAGTCAATACCAATGTTGTCGGCGATAATCCCACCGATGAGTACACCTTTCCGATCCATGATTTCGATCAGCTTGTCCACCGCCTCTTTGCTCATGCCCGGGTGATTGAATCCGTTGATGTACGGGTCTTTTGCAAAATCAGGGCCCGAAAAGTAAAATTTTGACCAACCGGTGTTTAGCACCAACCAGACACCATTTTTAATTTTATCTGCCACGGCCGCGATATCGTCAGCGGTGATCACGTTAGCCGAAGTATTTGAGAAATCAGTGACTGTTACATCGGAGCTCGGCACACCTCCATTTTTCGCCAGTTCCATTTCGACTCGTCCCGAGATGTCGATTAACACCGCGTGCCCGATCAGGTCGTTGGCATTCAAGTCATGCGTGTGCTTGCGCTGATCGGCTGGTTTGTTTTCTTTCTCCAGAGAGGCCGCATTGTTGACATAGTGCCCTGGCGTGTCCAGATGCGTTCCGTGATGCTCCGCTAGAATAATGGTCCCCAAACTGAAATGACCATCACTGGTAGGAAACTTAGTGAAAGACAAAACCGCCTGACCACCGAATGTTGGGATCGGCACCGAGTCGAAATATGGTTTGGACAAATCGGCCTTCATGGGATCGTCAGCACTGGGCTCAAACGTTGGAATCGGATGTGATAAATCAATACTCAGCGAACCATGGCCATAAACGCTGAATGCAATCAAGGCCAATACCGTTCCAGTTACTATGGATTTCCCGTTCATATTAAAGCCCTCAGTCATATGTTTTTATAAATAAACAATTAAGCGTCGCCTTGTTTATAAACGTACATTGTCCGCGATACCGCAAACATTAATATTACTATTACTTATTTTTACCCGGGATTTTACTCCAATGCGCCGAGTAATTCATATTCATGCCAGCTTTACTAACGTTAGTGTCCCCTGACAGGGAACCAGGCGCTTGGCCAATGACTTCAGGATGTTATATGCGCTTCCCAATTCTGAAGGATTTCGACCAGGGGCTAACTCGCAAGGGTTTGGGATATTTCCTGCGCAGCCCGAATGCCGGATCGATAGGCACCGTGGCAACATCCGTAATCGCTAACTGTGGTCGCTTCTCCGGCAAAGAACAGGCGATCGTCGAGCGCCCGGGCCAGTTCGGTGCGCTGGTGTGCCTGCCCGGGCAGCGCGCAGGAATAGGATCCCCAGGTCCAGGGCTCGGTGCTCCAGGCGGTAACGATTGAACGCGTGACATGTTTGCGAATGTCATTGCCAAAGGCCTCAGCGACCCGATCCACGGCATAATCGTGGCCGGCTTGCTGGCCCTGCTTTTCGAGCCAGACTGCAAAGCGCCCACCGGAAAACGCGACTGCCGTATTATGTCCCATGACACCGGCCTCGAAGCCGCCGGCTGCACCATCGTCATTCCAGATTCTGTAAAATCCACGCCCTTCGGGGCCAAACACATCCTGGTCGAAGTGAAGACAAATCTTGTTTTCGGTACCAGTGGGCAAGCCTACAACGGCTTCCATTTTCCAGTCGGGCAGGCCTGGCACAAAATCAATTTCACCCGCGGCGAGAATCCCTGTAGAAACCGTGCACAATGCGGTTCGCCCGCGCAATGTCCCCCTGGAAGTTTCCGCGGAAACACCATCCCTGCTCCAGTCGATGCGCTCAACTTTGGTGTTGAGCGAAACCATCACATCGGAACCCCAGGACGCAACCAGGTTGCCATAGCCGTTCAGCACGGGAATGTCCGAACCCCCGACAAAATTTGCAAAATCAACCGACGAGATTTCGTCTAAGTCGCGCGTCCAACTATCCGCCCAGTTATGCATTAAGATCGTGGCAAATTCGTTCTCAAGATCGACGAGATCAACGATCGCCACATCTTCTCCCCGATCTGCAGCAGCGATCACTGCCGTAAAACATTCCGCCAGGTATGCAGTATAGGCTTCGCGTTCAGCAGAATTGAGTGGCACCCCATTTTTATAAAGCCCTATTCTGCTCTCATCAAAAAGGTCACTCTTGTCTTTGCCGAGAACAACACCGAGTTCATCCGCGATAGCGACAAATGGATTGGTCTCGCCCTGGTGCAGGTAGCTGCAGCCCAGGTCGAACCATACGCCCGGTGCAATTTCCTCGCTATAAGCCCTGCCACCGATCCGGTGCGATCCTTCCACCAGCGTAAACGACAACCCCAGCCTGGTCAGTTCCTTGGCGGCTGACAGGCCGGATGACCCGGCGCCGATAATAATTACATCTGTTTCCATCGTTTTTGGACTTCAGCTCTAGAGAAGGCTGGTTTTGGCTACTTTCAACACCGGCAGGATCCGGAATTTAACCCTTGAAATGGGCGTACAACAGCAACAGGCCTGCAACAATGGGTAATATCGTGTAACCGAACAGGTGAATGGAATGGCCCATTTTCTCACCATTGCGCTCGATCATCACTTGCAGTTTTTCGATTTTTTCAGGCGCGATCTTTCTCTGGATAAAGCTGTACACTCCATAAGCAATCGCCAGCACCCCGATAATAAAATTGAAACTCATATCCATTACTCAACCATGGTTGCCTGACTTGTAGGCTAACAATTTAAACCAGCTTGTCTCGCGGTGTATCGCCGTTAAAGAAGGCCTCGATATTTTCGACCACGCGCATCCCCATCGCCTTGCGGGTTTCCCGGGTTGCACTGCCGAGATGCGGTAACAGCACGACATTCTCCAGTTTCAGCAATCCGGCGGTGACGGCCGGCTCCTTTTCGAACACATCGAGGCCGGCGCCCGCGATTTCACCATTTTCCAACGCGCTTATCAGTGCATTTTCGTCAACCACGTCGCCGCGCGCGGTGTTGATCAGGAACGCACCCGGCTGCATCGCCTTGAAGGCATCGGCCCCGATCAGGTGATAGGTCTCCTTGCCACCGGGGCAATGCAACGACACAAAATCGGCCTGGTTAAACACTTCTTCGGGCGAAGCACACGAGCTTGCATTCAAACCCTCGATGTCTTCAGCACGCGGCGGAAACGGGTCATGAAATATGATTTTCATATTGAAACCATGCGCAGCGCGCGTGGCAACGGCGCGTGCAATACGTCCCATGCCGATCAATCCCAGGGTCTTGCCGGTAACGCTGGTACCCATCATGTGGGTCGGGCGCCAGCCGGTCCATTCACCGTTGCGCAGGTGGCGCTCGCCTTCGCCTGCCCGTCTCGCGACTGCCAGCATCAGGGTCATGGCCAGGTCCGCGGTGCAGTCGGTAAGCACTTCAGGCGTGTTGGTTACTGTCAGACCTGCCGCTTTGGCAGCCTCCAGGTCGATATGATTAAACCCAACACCATTGCTGCCGAGAATTTTGGCGCGAACATTATCGGCACCGAGCACTTCGGCAGTGACCTTGTCACACACGGTCGGTAATACCGCGTCGGCACTGCGCAGTGCGTCCTGCAACTCGTTCACCGACATCGGGTGATCGTCTTCATTAAGCTGGGTATCAAAGCGCTCCACCAACACCGCCTCGACTTCCGGATGCCAACGGCGGGTAACAATTACTTTGGGTTTGGACATCGAGGCTTCTCCTCAGGTTCGATCAATAACAAAGACGCTAGATTGTAGGTATCCGCCGATAGCGCGTCCATCGAAAATTGGTCGTCATTATTCGTTTTCGACCAGTTCCGGGTAAGCGAACAACGATGCCGCACCACCGGTATGTAAAAATACCACCTGTTCATCCGGCTTGAAGTCGCCCCGCTTCAACATCTCCAGCAACACCGCGAATGCCTTGCCCGAGTATGTCGGATCGAGCAGGATACCTTCCCTGCGGGCCAGGTACTTGATCGCCTCGACCGTTGCGGCCCCGGGTAGCCCGTAACCCGGTGCCAGCATACTGTCATCACAGATAATATCGCTGTCAGGAATATCGATTTCCAGACCAATTACCTCGGTTACGGCTTTTAACTTGGTGCTGACGCGTTGTTTCTGGCTCTCGGCATCGCGGCGCACGCAAACGCCATGCACCGGCGCATGGTTGCCACAGGCCCTGACTCCATAGAGGAAACCGCAATGGGTGGACGCAGACCCTGTCGGCACGATGAAGCTGGTCGGTTCAATTTGCATCTCGTTCAATTGCCCAATCAGCTCCTCGGCGCCATCGACATAACCAAGTGCACCGTAAGGCGTGTGCGCATTTGACAGCGGAATGACGTAGGCTTTACCGCCTTCTCGAGCAATCTCCGCGGCGCGATCCTCGAGCGCCTGGTCTGCTCCCGCTTCGTCTTCACCCACCGGGTAGTAGTGGATCTTTGCGCCCATCAACTTGACCAGGTAAGGATTACCGGACTGGTGATACTCGGGTTGCTCACGCTCGACCCGATGCTCGAGCTGGACTTCCACTTCGAGACCCATCTTGCGCGCGGCTGCGACCGTCATGCGCACATGGTTGGACTGCACCGCGCCGGTTGTCAGCAGGGTATCGGCGCCCTGCTGCAATGCCTGGCCGATGTAGAATTCAAGCTGGCGACTCTTGTTGCCGCCGAATGCGAGACCGGTACAGTCATCGCGCTTGATCCAGACATTGGTGCCAAATTCGGCGCTGACATTTTTCAGGAGTTCGAGCGGGGTCGGCTTATGGCTCAAATCCACGCTCGGAAAATTTTCGGTCAATGACATTACGGATGACTCCTGTTAGCTGAGGACCTTGATCAACACTACCCCGAGGCATACCAGGATGGCGGCGATAATACGCTGGCGTCCGAACGGTTCGCGAAACATCAGGGTGCCGATCAAGGCAGCAAATATTACACTGGTTTCACGCAACGACGAAACCATCGCCATCGGTGCGACACTCATTGCGTAGATTACCATCGCGTAAGCCGTTGCTGCCGCGAGCGCACCAGCAGTAATCTTGCCCGGCTTGGCGCGCATATATCCGAACCATCCAGTCCGATCCGTTGCCAGCAGCCATAGCCCGATCGGTATGGGTTCGAAAACGAACAACCACAGAATATAACTGAAAGGATTACCGGCGGCGCGAACACCCATCCCGTCGGCAACGGTATAGGCGGCAATGAAAACCGAGGTTGCGAGACCCCAGCGTAAAGCCGGGCCGGGAATCTTGCCGAGAGCGCCACCGGCAAAGGTGATACTGATAAGCCCTGCACTGACCAGCCCGATGCCGAGCATCGCACCCATCGGCAGGTATTCACTGGCCAGTAAGGCCGCACCGAGTATCACAAGCACTGGTGCCAGGCCACGAAACAAGGGATAGACCTGCGACAAATCGCCACTTCGATAGGATTTCGAAAGCGTGTAGTAGTAGGCGGTATGGATGATCGTCGAAGCCAGCAACATCGGCCAGCTCGCGGCCAATGGCAGCGGAAAAAAAAATAGCAGCGGCAGGCACCAGACTGCGTTGACGAGTCGGTAGGATGCAATACTGTATTGCGGTGTGCCGCCCGACTTGGCCATCGCGTTCCAGCCGGCATGCAGTAACGCGGCCAGCAGCACCAGGCCGACGATTAACGGCGACATCGACTACCCGACTACGGCGCTATATTACGGATGAACAGAATCAGGCGGGCGCCTCCACCTGGGAGCCCAGTTCCTTGCGCTGACGACGTTTTTGCAGAAACATGACAAACGCCAACAGCAAAACCGCGGGAATATAGAATACTTCCTTGGCAATTCGATCAGCAGGTTCGCGAATCTCGGCGATTTGTACCGGTTCGTCGCCATAGTAATCGAAGGATTTACCCAGGCTTTCAAAATAAGGGGTACCCGGGAAGGGTTCTTCGACAATCGCCTGACCGTCTGCAACGGTAACGGTTAGGCCGGCCTTACGCAGGCGTTCTACTGCGTCGGCAGGTTGTCCCAGGTTGACCAGTATCGTGGTTGACTCGATCTCACCCGAATCGAAATCCGGACCACTGACAACAATTGTCAGAATTCCATCGGGCGTGGTGTTATCGACCACTTCATAGACGACCTCCGGATTATGGAGGTTGTAAGGCGGTATAACCTTGTCCAGCCAATAGCCTGGTCGGAACAATGTAAACGCGATCAGCAACAGTAACACCGACTCCCATTTCTTGTTGCGAGTGAACATGTAACCCTGGGTGGCGGATGCAAACAGCATCATCGCCACCACTGCGACCCCGAACACGAAAAAGGCCTTTACCGGTCCCACGTTGATCAATAGCAACTCGGTATTGAAGATGAACAGGAATGGCAACAGCGCGGTTCGAATATCGTAGGCAAAGCCCTGGATACCGGTCTTGATCGGATCACCCTTCGATATCGCGGCAGCCGCAAATGCCGCCAGTCCGACCGGGGGCGTATCATCTGCCAGTATGCCGAAGTAAAACACGAATAAATGTACCGCGATCAATGGCACAATGAGGCCGCTCTTGGCGCCCAGTGTCAGGATGACCGGCGCCATCAACGATGACACCACGATGTAATTGGCCGTCGTCGGCAATCCCATGCCGAGAATTAGGCTCATAATCGCGACCAGAAACAACATCAAGATCAGGCTGCCGCCAGAGAGGAACTCGACGAACTCGCCGACCACCTGGTGCGCGCCGGTGAGTGAAATTGTGCCAACGATAATGCCCGCTGCACCGGTCGCGACCGAGATACTGATCATATTGCGCGAACCCGCAATCATGCCCTCGATCCAGTGACCGACACCGATCAGGAAAGCCTCCTTGTAGTTGCCGGTACCACGAAAGAAAGCCTTGATCGGGTCTTGCGTCAGGATAACGATGATCATCGCGATCGTGGCCCAGAACGCCGACAGCGCCGGCGAAAGCCGCTCGATTATTATGCACCAGATGAGGATCACGATTGGCAGTATGTAATAGAGTCCGGTAATCGCGGTGGCACCGGCATGTGGCAACTCGGTGATCGGCGCATCAGGCGAATCAACCACCAGGTCCGGCTGTTTTGATGCCAGCCAGAGCAGGTACAGGTACATCGCACCGCAGCCAATGGCTACAACGGTAAAAGCAGCTTCTGGAATCGCAACCTTCACCCAGCCGAGCCCATAATAGACCGCAATGCCGAGTACCCCGATACCAATAAATCCGCTCAGGAAACCGATCAGTTTGGCACTAAAGGTTTTCGTCGATGGGTGTTTCGGCAGGCCTTTCAAATTCATCTTGAGCGCTTCGAGATGGACGATGTAAACCAACGCGATATAGGAAACCAGCGCCGGCACCAGCGCATGCTTGAGAATATCGGTGTAGCTGATACCGGTAAATTCGGCGATTAGAAACGCGGCGGCCCCCATTACCGGGGGCGTCAGTTGCCCGTTGGTCGATGATGCAACCTCAACCGCACCGGCCTTCTCGGCGCTGAACCCGGTGCGTTTCATCAACGGAATGGTAAATGTCCCGGTGGTTACCGTGTTCGCGATCGAGGAACCCGAGTAAAGCCCACTCATCGCCGATGCGACGACCGCAGCCTTGGCAGGACCTCCACGCAAGTGCCCGAGCAACGCGAAAGCTATCTTGATGAAGTAGTTACCGGCGCCCGCTTTTTCGAGGATCGATCCAAACAATACGAACAGGAATATCAGCGAGGCCGATACCCCGAGGGCAACACCGAATACACCTTCGTTCTGCATCCAGAAGTGCCACATGGCCTTGCCATAGGACGCCCCTTTCCACTGAATGGCTTCCGGTAACATCTCCGAGTTGCCGAAAAACACGTAACTGACGAATACACCGGCGACGATCAGTAGCGGTAATCCGAGCGAACGATAGACGGTGATACCGAGGACAATCATGCCGATCGACGAAGCAATAAGGTCTCCCTGCGTCGGCAAACCGGCACGTACCGCAATTTCGTTACGCAGCACGACAATGTAAAGGCAGCATGCGACTCCGATCGCCCCCAATAGCCAGTCGTACCAGGGGATCCTGTCTCTTGCACTCGACTTGAACAGTGGAAACGCCAGTGCGGCGAGGAACAGGCCGAACGCCAGATGGATCAGGCGCGCGTTGGAGTTGGTGACAACCAGGCTGATCCCGGTTACATCGCTAAGCCAGAATGGCAGGTTCGACGCGATATAAAGTTGAAACAAGGCCCAGACAAACGCGGTTCCAGCAATAAACTTGCCGACGCCGCCATGCGGACTCCTGGCCCCGGTATCAACCGCCGCTACCAGATCGTCCTGTAAACTGTGCGTTTCGCTTTGCTCAGCCATTTCTCCCCCTTTTTTATAATAGCGCCGATATTTTTACGGCGTCTGATTGAATTATTTTTCGAGCATTGTCCTCTCTGCGGCTCGACCGCCGGACGACATGCTACTGGATTCATTCGAACGTAATGCTATTAATTAATGAATCCAGAAAAAAACGGGTCGCTACTGCGACCCGTTTGTTTTGCTTCAGCCGAACTTTACATCCAGCCGCGTTCCTTGTAGTACTTCGCAGCCCCGTCATGCAGTGGCGCTGACAACGCATCCTTGATCATTTCACTTTCTTTCAGGTTTCCAAACGCCGGATGCAGCTTTTTAAAGTCGTCGAAGTTATCGAATACCGCCTTGACGATGGTGTAGACAACCTCATCGGACACATCGGTACTGCTGACGAAAGTCGCACCGACACCGAAGGTTTGAATATCCTTATCGTTGTTGTACATGCCCGCCGGGATAGTCGCTTTACGATAAAACGAGTTATCGCTCACCAGCTTGTCGATTGCCTTTCCCTTGACATGAACCAGGTGTGCGTCGCAGGTAGCGAGTGATTCCTGGGTCAGGGCCGACGGATGTCCTACCAGCCAGAAATAAGCATCGATCTTGCCATCACAAACGGCCTGGCCGGTTTCTGCTGATTTCATTTCGGCGGCCAGTTTAAGGTCAGCGCGAGTCCAGCCAAGAGCTTCCTCGATAACTTCCCAGGTACCACGGGTTCCGGAACCGGGATTACCGATGTTCATGCGCTTGCCTTTAATATCGGACAGCTGCATAACACCCGAACTATCGCTGGCAATAACCGTTACTGGCTCGGGATGGACTGAGAATACTGCTCTCAGCTTCTTGAATGCACCCTGATCCTTGAACTTGGAGGTACCATTGTAGGCATGATACTGCCAGTCGGATTGGGCAACACCGAACTCGAGCTCACCGGCACGGATTGTGTTGATATTGTAAATTGAACCGCCGGTGGATTCGGCCGAACAACGGATACCGTGTTCCTTGCGGTTTTTGTTTACCAGGCGACAGATAGCACCACCCGTTGGGTAATAAACCCCGGTGACACCACCCGTGCCGATGGATACAAACTGCTGGCCAGCTGCCAGCGCGCTTCCGCTGCCCAGCGACGCTGCCAATAGCGAGGCGAGAGCAACTTTGCTTAATACTTTCATGATTATCTCCTTCGATTGTTGTGCCGACTTTTATTTTTTTATGCAGTACAGCCTTTCGGCGCTAGCGGGACTGCCATAAATCTACTCTAACACCGACCATTATTAATAGGGTAGACGCCATTGTCAAAGCAAAAAAGCAGCAAAATCCGAGAATGAACAGGTCGTCTTAGCGATATGTCCCGGGGAATTGCTGTCACTGGGCACTCCAATCGACTACATTACCCGCGAACAAAATAAGACGTTCCCATGTTGCAAATCGATACCAGTCTAAAAGACGAGCTCAAGCAGTTTGTCATCATCGCAATCCCGCTTTCGGCCGCTTACCTGGCCGAGTTTGCGATGTTTCTGACCACCAAGATGGTAGTTGGCAAGCTGGGCTATCATTCGCTGGCAGCGGTTGGCATCGCGGGTGACCTGTCGTTCGAGGTTCTGGTTGTGCTGATGGCCCTGTTATCCGTTGTCGGGGTACTCGCCGCGCAAGCGCTCGGGGCCGGCAATAAAAGACAACTGGGCACTTCGATCAGGCAGGGTATTATCGTCGCCACTGGCCTGGGTATCCCGGCGATGCTGTTAATCTGGAACCTGGACCTCGCACTGATCGCCACCGACCAGGATCCAAAGGTAATCGAACTGGCTCAGCGATACTTGCTTGGCCTGAGCGGCGCGGTACTGCCGGTGCTCTGGTTTTCCGTGTTGCGTAGCTTCGTCGCGGTGTTATCGCAAACGGTTTCGATCCTGGTCATCACGATTACGGCCGTGGGGTTGAATTACATGTTAACACTATGGTTTGTTTACGGTGGTTTCGGGCTGGCGCCGATGGGCCTGTTTGGCGCGGGGCTCGCAACTACCCTGGTCTCCTGGTTTATGTTCTTCGCGCTGTTAGCGCACGTCTATCGCAAACCCCTGTTTCGTAACTACGGGGTTTTCAAATCAAAATGGCAACTGCAATGGCCCCTGTGTCGGGAAATTCTTTGGCTTGGTTTGCCGGTAGCCGGCCTCGCTTTCCTGGAAGCCGGGTTGTTTGGGGCCACCTCGATCCTGTCCGGTGTCATCGGTGCCAAAACGCTGGCCGCATACGGAATTACCGCGGCATGGGTTGGTATTTCATTTGTCATCGCCTTCGGTCTCGCCGAGGCCACCATGATACGCGTGGCGCATGCAACAGGGCGCAACAATATGTCAGATGCACGCCGCGCTGGATTTCTGGGCATGTCCGTGGTGATTGCAGTCACCTCGTCAATGGTCGTGGTTCCGCTCGTATTCTCTGAGCAAATTATTCTGATTTTCATATCGCCCGCTGATCCGGGATATGCCAGGGTATCGGCGCTCACGACCCAGTTCCTGACTATCGGGGCCCTGTTCATGGTATTCGATGGACTGCAGGCGGCCGCTGCGCGTGCACTCAGGGGCATGAAGGACAACATGGTACCGCTCTGGATAGCAGGCTTCGGTTACTGGATTCTGGGTATTGGTGGCGGCTCAATCCTCGCATTTTACTATCAGATGGGTGGTGCTGGCCTGTGGTGGGGACTGGCAATTGGTCTCGCGGTCGCCGCTTGCCTGTTGACCTTGCGCTTTCACCGCTTCACCCGGGCAAAATCCGCCTAGTAATAAAGTCTGGAGATCTCCGGTACCCCTCCAATCGGGATAGATTGCATAACTCATCATAAGTATATTAGTTGTTACTAATATAGGTAATAATCAGGCTCAGATTTCACGCTATTTCAATTATTCTCAACCTACAGGTAACTCGTTATGACTAGAAACAAACTCCTGGCGCTTGCCGCCGCAGCCCTGCTGTCGGTGAGCCTGGTATCACACGCGAACCAGGCGATTGAAGCCGAAGCTTCTGCCAAACCGACAGCGCCTGCTACCAACGTAAATATGTTTGATCCGAACTACTGGATGACGGCTTTTACCGCCCCGGGCCAACCCGCGATATCCACCGAGCTGAAATTCAATGCTGCGACTCCGAGCGGATGGATGCAATGGATTGATCCGAAAACTCATATGCCGACACACATGACGTTCATGAACCCGACTAGCTACGCGCAGTTCATGCAGCCGCAGTTTTACATGGAATTCATGAAACCCGAGAACATGATGGCGTGGATGAATCCGGCCTCTTACCAGGTCATGATGGATCCGCAAACCATGAACCACTGGATGAATCCGGCTTCCTATATGCACATGATGGATCCCGCGATGTACCAGGAAACCATGAATCCGGCAAACTACATGACCTATTTGAACCCGGCTACCTACGCGGGATGGATGGGTGCACAGACCTGCGACCCGGAAAATCCTGACCAGACACCGACCTGGTTCGGCATCGGCTGCTAGATTACTGAATTATCTCCCCTGGGATCTCAATCCCACTTTGCGCCGCGGCCCTCCAGTCGCGGCTTTTTTTTTACCCGCGTTTGTTATTAACTATTTGTGCGCCCGTAAAAACCCAGGTTTTCCTCATCTGAAAACATCCTGCCAGGCGTTTCGTAGTAGGTAAAGACGGTTACGACCCGCGCCAGGTCACCAACCGGCGGGGTAACCCGGTGCGCCGTATTGACGCCTTTAAAGACGTTAAGATCACCCGCACCAAGCTGCAGCGTCGAAACCTCGGAATCCTCGCCCCTGAGTAACCTCGCAATCCCGTCGTAGTTTGGATCCAGATCGCTACGCAATGCCTGGAGATATTGAAAATCGCCGCCTTTACGCGGTGCCTGCAGTAACAGAGTGGTGGTAAACTCGGAGCGATCAAAATGCCAGTTCAAACCCTCGCCCTCGTAGTAACCCATCACGTTGGCGCAGGCCAGCGGATCGTCCATCGGGTATAAATTCGGTTTTTGCATCACCTGTGCCAGGAATGCGGCCAGCGCAGGCCATTCGTAAATCTGGCGCAGCGGCCCGGCAATCTGGTCACCGCAGAGCGTGTGATTGATGGTTTCAACCCTCGTCAAGGCCGGATGATCCGCGGGAATATCTTTAATATCGTTATTGAAATAAATATTGTGTTCCCGGGCATGGGTAAATGATTCCCGTTTTAATTTCTCCAGCAAGCCAGGGAGAATCTCATCAATCACCTCTCTGCGCATGAATCCTTTGAGCGTAAACATACCCTTGCACTCAAGATCATCGATGCACTGCGCAACCAGCCTTTGACCAGCGGGGCTGTCAAGCCGGTCCAGCGGGTAATTTTCAAGATTGACGAGTTTGTTCATTAAGACTCAATATAATTACTGTCCAGGTATTCAGCAAGCTATGATTCGGTAATTCATCAGGTCGGCGCACCCCGGTAGTAATGCCACAAAAACAGGCTACCCGCGCTGCGATAAGGCGCCCACGGCTCGACCAGCTCGCGCGCCTGTTTATCACTCAGCGGATCCTCGATGCCTTTCAACTTCTGTAGTGCTATGCGCAGGGCCAGGTCTCCGGCCGGGAAAATATCAGTGCGCTGCAGCGAAAACATCAGGTAAATTTCTGCACTCCAGGCGCCAAATCCTTTGAGTGAGGTGATTGCAGTTATTGCTGACTGATCGTCCATCGCGGGCAGTCGTGTCACGTCAAAACGATTGTCCACAATCGCCCGCGCCAAAGCCTCGACATACTCGACCTTGCGCGCGGAGAGACCGGCGGCGCGCAATGCGCCCGCGGGCAATCGAAGTACCTCTTGCGCTTCCATCGCTGGCAGCAGCACATATACCCGATGCATGATTGCGGCCGCCGCTTCGGTCGAAATCTGCTGCGCGACGATGGTCGAGAGCAGGGTTTCAAAGCCCTGCTTCCTGATGCGCGGAGCAGGATAACGCACCAGTTTCAGGCCACGACGCAGATCCAGGTCGGATTTTGCCAATGCATCCAGGTGACGCTTTATTTTTGACTCATCCACAATAAAAATTACCGTTATCAGGCATTCAAAAATCGGTTTCCTTGTTACAATATCCGCTCTAGTATAACAATCCTTTCAAATTCACCTGTTCGAGAGGAAACCCCATGGCCGCCTACTGGAT
>JAOTXY010000133.1 GCA_029862125.1 Gammaproteobacteria bacterium
AATCCGATTCCGAACGTGCCCCCCAAAACAATCGCTTTCTTCCCACTAAAGTTTGTCATTTAAAAACTCCCAACGACTATGATGTCATCCCCGTGCAAACGGGGATCTTACAGATTCCTCCACGATACAAGATTCCCGCTTGCGCGGGAATGACCATTTATTTAGATAATTCCGCTTTCCAGGCTGGCGGCCATCAACATGCCAAGTTCTTCGCACCGGGTTTCGTACTCGGGCTGGTATTCGCCGTGCAGTATCATCGGTTCCTGCACCGCTTTCCACTTTAACCCGGTTGTTATTTTACCAATCGCGATCCTGGTACCGGTGCCATCCAGACCGGCCCGGATATACGCGGCAAACGGCATCGCCTCGGTATGTTCCAGGCAGGGATAATAAATACGATCGAAAAAATCTTTCAAAGCGCCGCTCATGTAGCCGAAATTCTCGGTCGTGCCGAGAATAATCGCATCCGCCCGGAGCACGTCATCGGCAGCCGCCTGCAGCGGTGGTATATGTTTTACCTCTACCCCTTCAATATCCGCATGCCTGGCGCCGCGCAGCGTGGCATCGACCAGTTTCTGCGTATTGGCCGACGGGTTATGCGCCACGATGAGCAAGTGCTTTAGGTCCGTCATGCAGCGATCATAATGACTTATAGTGACCGTGAATAGTGCAAAAAACGGCGCGCGTTTTATATCAGTTTCAATCCAAAACGAAAATTTTACGCCAAAGCGAACATAATTTCGAAAAAACGAAACAGATTAATTGACAAGTCGAAAATACGGGCGTAGATTCACCGGGCGTGTCGATGTAACCAAAAAAACATAAAACCGAGGAGGATATTCTCATGATCAAGCAAATTGCGCTGGTGGCCGCGGCTGCTGCGCTATGTACTCAATCTGCCTATGCCGGAATGGACGAGGCGAAAAACTGGGTGGACAACGAATTCCAGCCCTCTTCGCTTTCCAGGTCGGATCAGATGAAGGAGATGGAATGGTTTATCAATGCAGCCAAACCGTTCGAAGGGATGGAGATCAACGTCCTGTCAGAAACGATTCCAACCCACGAATATGAATCCAAGACCCTGACCAAGGCGTTTGAGGAAATCACTGGAATCAAGGTTAACCACCAGCTGCTCGGAGAAGGCCAGGTGGTTCAGGCAGTACAAACCCAGATGCAGACCCAGCGTAATCTATATGACGCTTACATCAACGATTCGGATTTAATCGGGACCCATTCCCGGCTGCAGCTCGCTGTGAACCTGTCGGACTGGATGGCGGGTGAAGGTAAAGATGTAACCAATCCAATGCTCGATGTTGAAGATTTCGTCGGCAGATCGTTCACCACCGGACCCGACGGCAAGCTCTACCAGTTGCCGGATCAGCAGTTCGCAAACCTGTACTGGTTTCGCAAGGACTGGTTCGATCGCCCGGACCTGCAGAAGAAATTTAAAAGCATGTACGGTTACGATCTCGGCGTCCCGGTCAACTGGTCGGCTTATGAAGATATTGCCGAATTCTTTTCAGTGCATGTCAAGGAAATCGACGGAGTCAAGGTCTATGGCCACATGGACTACGGCAAGCGGGCACCCGACCTCGGTTGGCGTATGACCGACGCCTGGCTATCGATGGCCGGAGCCGGCAGCAAGAGTTTGCCCAATGGAGTCCCCGTCGACGAATGGGGTATTCGCATGGAATCCGGCAGCTGTAACCCGGTGGGTGCATCGGTTTCTCGTGGTGGCGCGGCTAATGGCCCGGCCGCGGTTTACGCGATTCGCAAATGGGATGAATGGCTGCGCAAGTATGCGCCTCCAGGTGCGGCGAGTTACGACTTTTACCAGTCGCTGCCCGCGCTTTCACAAGGTAACGTCGCCCAGCAGATCTTCTGGTACACCGCGTTTACCGCATCCATGGTGGCCCCGAAGAGTGCCGGCAACAATACCGTCGACGGTGATGGTAACCCGCTCTGGCGGATGGCACCTTCGCCTCACGGACCCTACTGGGAAGAAGGCCAAAAACTCGGCTACCAGGATGCAGGTTCGTGGACCCTGTTCAAGTCAACCCCGGTTGATCGTCGCAAGGCGGCCTGGCTGTACGCCCAGTTCGTGGTTTCGAAAACAGTCGACGTCAAGAAAAGCCATGTTGGCCTGACTTTCATCCGCGATACCACAATCAATCACGAATCATTCACCGAGCGCGCACCGAAACTGGGTGGACTGGTTGAATTTTATCGTTCGCCGGATCGTGTGATGTGGTCGCCCACCGGCATCAACGTTCCCGACTACCCGAAACTGGCACAAATCTGGTGGCAGCAAATCGGGGATGTAAACTCGGGCGCTTTCACGCCCCAGCAAGCAATGGATCGTCTCGCCGAGGAAATGGATCTCGTCATGTCACGCATGCAGGCAGCCGACGAAAAGGCTGGCACCTATGGTGGATGTGGTCCCCGTCTCAACAAGGTATCGGATCCATCAGTCTGGTTAAACAAGCCTGGATCGCCGAAGGCCAAGGTTAACGAAAAGCCCCAGGGGCAGACCGTCAACTACGACGAGTTAATCAAACGCTGGATGAACTAACGGTCAAGAAGTCTTTGACCGGTAATGGTAGTTGCACCGGGGCTCGATAAACTGAGCCCCGGTCACCTTACCGCATACTCATATTCCTGTGAAAACCGATGAGCGCCGAAATCAGCAGCCGACAGCACCTGATCATGGACTATATCCGTGAACATGGTTCGGTACAGGTCGACCAGTTATCGAACCACTTGCGGGTAACACCCCAGACCATACGCCGTGATTTAAACCAGTTGTACGAACAACAACTGTTGCAGCGAGTTCACGGCGGCGCAGTGGTGAAAGACAACGTCGAAAATCTCGGCTACGGCGCTCGCAAAATTTTAATGCGCGAGGAAAAATCCGAGATTGCTCGTCGCGCGGCCGAGTTATTGCCCGACAATTCATCGCTGTTTATTAATATCGGTACGACCACCGAACTGGTCGCCGAGCATCTTTACGATCGCAGCGGAATGCTGGTGATTACCAACAATATAAATGTCGCCAACTTGCTGTGGCCTGCTCCCGGACTGGAAGTCATGATTGCCGGCGGAGCGATTCGCCACTCTGATGGCGGAATCGTCGGCTCCAGTGCCGAGGAGTTTATCGACAATTTCAAAGTAGACTATGCGATTATCGGTTGCTCGGCGATCGATAGCGATGGCGAATTTTTTGATTTTGACCTCAGGGAAGTTCGTGTTACGCGCAAGATCATTGCGCAGGCGCGCTCGGTAATCCTGGTAACCGATTCGATGAAATTTGAGCGTCATGCGCCGATTCGCATCGGAGATTTATCGGTGATTGAAACATTGGTTACGGATGATGGTATTCCAGACGAATCCATCCAGCTCTGTCATCAACAGGATGTCAAACTGGAAATCATTGCTCGCGGTGGTGCCCTTGAACCTATGGCGGGGCGAGCATAAATGGCTATCGAGTTACGCGATATCTCGCTTCGGGTGGGTGCCGAAACTCATATATACGAAACCAATATATCGCTTGAGCCGGGGCAGTTTAATATCCTGCTCGGCACCACGCTAAGCGGTAAAACCTCGCTCATGCGGTTGATGGCCGGACTGGAGAAACCAACCAGCGGCAACCTCTTTGTCAATGGCGAAAATGTCACCGACATTGCAGTGCAAAAACGCAGTGTCGCGATGGTTTACCAGGCTTTCATCAACTATCCCAGCTTCAATGTTTATGACAACATCGCATCGCCGTTAAAGGTTGCCGGACTGCCCAGAAAAGAAATCGACGAAAAGGTGCGCAGATTTGCGGAATTACTGAAATTAACCCCAATGCTCGAGCGCTTGCCGAATGAACTTTCGGGTGGGCAACAACAGCGTACCGCACTGGCACGCGCCCTGGTCAAGGGTGCCGAACTGGTATTACTGGACGAGCCACTCGCCAATCTGGATTACAAGTTACGAGAAGAGCTGCGTGATGAACTCCCTAAAATGTTCGCCGACACCGGTGCGACCGTGGTTTATGCCACCAGCGAACCACTCGAGGCACTGATGCTCGGCGGTTATACCGCGACCTTGCAGGAAGGGCGGGTGGTTCAATTTGGTAAAACCTCGACCATTTATCGTCATCCCGAATCCCTCGCGAGTGCGCAGGTTTTCTCCGACCCGCCTGTCAATATTGCCTCGATCGAAAAACGTGGCAATACCGCGTTCCTGAGCGATTCGGTGAGCTGGAACGTGCCGGCCAAACTCGCCGAAATGCCCGATGGCGCTTACAAAATTGGTTTACGACCGCACCATCTGTCACCCGATGGCGACGGAGTTGAAGTTGGTGGCGAGGTTCAAATAGCCGAAATCAGCGGCTCCGAAAGCATTATTCGCGTCATTATCGAGGGCAATGACTGGGTCAGCGAGGCGCATGGCATTCATGGATACGAATTTGGACAAAGCGCTAGTTTTTTCTTCGATTCGAGTCGATGCCTCTATTTCGATGCCAACGAAATGTTGATCGAAACCCAGGTGTAGTATGTCGCGAATCGAGTTTAAGGACGTGCGCCACGCTTACCCGCCACCATCGGGCCAGGCACCTATATATGCCCTCAAGGAGATCAGCCAGGTTTGGGAGGATGGTGGCGCCTACGCGCTGCTCGGGCCTTCCGGATGCGGCAAGACCACCTTGTTAAATATTATCTCGGGTCTGCTGACACCTTCAGAGGGTTCAATTCTGTTTGATGGACGGGATGTGACTCGACAGCCCACCGCCGCTCGGCATATCGCACAGGTTTTTCAGTTCCCGGTGGTGTACGACACGATGACCGTGTTTGATAACCTGGCGTTTCCTTTGCGCAATCGTGGTATGCCCGAAGCCCGGGCCACGGAACGGGTTACCGAGATTGCCGAAATGCTGGACTTGTCCGACCGGTTGCATCAGCGCGCCGCCGGACTGACTGCCGACGGCAAGCAAAAAATCTCGCTGGGCAGAGGCCTGGTGCGCGAGGAGGTCAACGCGATCCTGTTCGACGAGCCTCTGACGGTAATCGACCCGCATTTGAAATGGCAACTGCGCTCGAAACTCAAGGAGCTGCACCAACAGATCGGAGTTACGATGATCTACGTTACCCACGACCAGGTTGAAGCCCTGACCTTCGCTGACCAGGTGGTCGTCATGTATGACGGTGGCGTGGTTCAGGTCGGCACCCCGGTGGAACTTTTCAACCGGCCCAAACACACCTTCGTCGGTTATTTCATCGGCTCGCCCGGCATGAACGTACTACCCTGCAAACTTGAAAATGGGCAACCCGTATTTGCGAATAACCTGCTCTCCTCAGGTTATCCGGCCGATGCCGATTTGAGCGGCAAGCTTGAAATCGGCATTCGGCCGGAGTTTGTTCGTTTCGGTGACGACGGGATTCCGGTCGAGATTCAGAAAGTCGAAGACCTCGGGCGTTACCAGGTGGTGACCGTCAAGCACGAAGCCGAGCAAATCAAGATGCTGGTTGGGGAAGACCAGGCAATACCCTCCGAGAGCCCGATGATTCAGTTCGATCCCGAGAACCTGCATATTTATTGCGATGACTGGGTGGTGGAGATCCGCAATGCGTAAGACCACCAATCAAAAAGCCTGGTGGCTGGTGGTGCCGGTATTACTGCTGGTGGCATTCAATGCATTTATCCCGTTGATGACCGTCGTCAATTACTCGGTGCAGGAAACTTTCGGTAACAACGCTTTTTTCTGGGAAGGCGTCACCTGGTTCGAGAAAGTACTACGCTCCGAACGCTTTCACGATTCGCTGCTGCGACAACTGCTGTTTACCGGCATGATAATCTCGATCGAGGTCCCGCTCGGGATCGCGGTCGCACTGTCGATGCCGCGCAAGGGACCCTGGGTCTCGGTCTGCCTGGTGCTGATGGCGTTGCCGTTGCTGATCCCGTGGAACGTCGTCGGTGCGATGTGGAATATTTTCGCACTGCCCGACATCGGCCTGCTCGGGTACTCCCTGAACTCGATGGGTTTTGACTACAATTTCACCCAGCAACCGGTGTCAGCCTGGATGACGACTGTAGTCATGGATGTCTGGCACTGGACTTCACTGGTGGTGCTACTTTGTTATGCCGGGTTGTGCTCGATTCCCGATGCATACTACCAGGCTGCGCACATCGATGGCGCCAGTCGCTGGGCGGTGTTTCGTTATATCCAGTTGCCGAAAATGAAACGGGTACTGACGATTGCGATCCTGTTGCGTTTTATGGACAGTTTCATGATATACACCGAACCCTTCGTACTGACTGGTGGGGGCCCCGGTAATACCACCACTTTTCTGTCCATCGACCTGGTCAAGATAGCGCTGGGACAGTTTGACCTCGGTCCCGCTGCCGCAATGTCATTAATCTACTTCCTGGTCGTGTTGCTGATTTGCTGGGTTTTTTACACCGTCATGATGCGCAACGAGGAGCAATGACCGCATGAACAGAAAATGGATTCTGCCGACCCTGTATATCCTGTTCCTGATGCTGCCGATCTACGGACTGCTGTCGATGTCGTTCAAAACGACCAACGAGATTCTGGGCGGGTTTTCATTTTTTCCACAACAGTTCACGCTGGAAAACTATACCAAGATATTTACCGATCCGACCTGGTATAACGGCTACATCAATTCGCTGATTTACGTGGTTATCAATACCGTGATTTCAGTTTCCGTTGCCCTGCCCGCGGCTTACGCGTTTTCACGCTATCGCTTCCTCGGTGACAAGCACCTGTTCTTCTGGTTATTGACCAATCGCATGGCGCCCCCGGCCGTATTTGCATTACCTTTCTTCCAGCTTTACTCGTCGATCGAGTTGTTTGATACGCACATCGCCGTCGCACTCGCGCATTGCCTGTTTAACATTCCGCTCGCGGTATGGATTCTCGAAGGTTTCATGTCCGGGATTCCGAAAGAGCTCGACGAAACCGCCTATCTCGATGGCTATTCATTCTGGCGGTTTTTTATTCGTATTTTTATTCCGACCATAGCCGCCGGTATCGGCGTCGCCATGTTTTTCTGTTTCATGTATTCATGGGTGGAACTATTGCTCGCACAAACCCTGACCTCGGTTGAGGCGAAACCCATTGCTGCAACCATGACCCGAACGGCAAGTACATCGGGTTACGAACTTGGCCTGCTAGCCGCGGCAGGTTCGCTCACCATCATACCCGGTGCTTTTGTTATCTATTTCGTGCGCAACTACATCGCCAAG
>JAOTXY010000002.1 GCA_029862125.1 Gammaproteobacteria bacterium
GACCCCTCTGTTGTTGCAACGTTGCATGAATGCTCAATTGGACGGCCACAACCAGGCCAAGGCAGCAATCGATATAGCGCTGATGGACTTAATTGGTAAACATCACAATATGCGTGTCTGTGACCTGCTCGGCGGTGCAATCAGCGAAACTATTCCTTCCTATTTTGCGCTCGGCATCGCTTCCCCGGAAGACAGCGCCGCGCAGGCCAGGGAAAAGATCGGCCAGGGTTTTCCGCGTTTACAGATCAAGTGCGGTGGCCGCGGCGTTGACGAGGATATTGCCGTCATCCATAAAGTCTGGGAAGCAGTTGGCAACGAGGTTCGCCTGGCGGTCGACGCGAATCGCAGCCTGACTGCTCGAGACACACTATTATTAAGCCTGTCCTGCAAACAGATCCCCATCGTCATCGAGCAACCCTGCAAAACCATGGAGGAAATCGCTTCGATACGCCCGCAAATTCATCACCCGGTGTACCTTGACGAAAATACCGAAACCATCAACGATGTATTGCGCGCCATATCGCTCGGTATTTGCGACGGCTTCGGCCTGAAACTGACAAGACTGGGAGGCTTGAACGCGTTTACAACGGTCCGTGACATATGCGCGGCACGTTCGATGCCGCATTCCTGCGACGATACACATGGTGGCGACATCATCGCCGCGGCCTGCGTCCATGCGGGGGCTACCGTGGACCCAGGGCTACTTGAGGGTGTCTGGATTGGCGCACCTTATTACGAGGAACACTACGATCCTGAAAATGGCATCCGGATCGATACTGGTCATATTAAACTGCCGCGGTCATCCGGGCTCGGCATAGCTCCAGACAAGAGTCACATCGGAACACTGTCGGCGTCATTTAATTAAAGCGCGCTAACAACTCCTATCCCGCCACCGTTGGCACCCACCCAAGCATTAGATTTCACATTAACTTATTGAATTAACTAATTGAATTATATAATTTTTATATTTTGATTGTCGATGCTCATGTTATGGTTTTCCAAGGGGAATTGTAACGACCGATATCATCAACTGCCAGTTTAGTCATGGGCCTGTTGGGCTTTCAGTTTTCGTCTTTGCAGAAATTGTTGGTGTGATTCGGGGGTACCATCATGAAACGAGCCGGCCCATTTGTCGCAGGGAATCTCCAGGCCGCCATAATTGCATTCGAAGAAACGATGATGCATCTGGTGATGGAAAGTCCCCAGCGCCAACCTGTTCTTACCGCCAAAAACCAACCCTTCATAGCCGGTATGCGTAGTTGCTGCAGACAGCGTGAAGTGCTGTAAATGGTAAATGATCAGTAGCGGATTAGCCGGCACCACCCAGTGAATCAGCACCGAGCCGAGATAAATGATATGTTCGACCGGGTGCATCGATAGTCCGGACCAGGGTCCGATATTAGTATTGCGATGGTGCAGGTAATGCACATGTCGATAAAGCGGCGGCCAGTGGATCAGGCGATGAATCAGGTAGAAGTAAAGCGTCTCCCAGATCGGCACCAGGAAAATCAGCAGCATCAACCACAAGACATCTCCCGGCATCTCCAGCATCGGGGCATAGCCGTTCGCCAGCGCCCACATCATTAACGACTCGTAGGCAGTCCATACCGTTACGCCGCTGGCACAGGTCCAGAACATGTTATCGAGAACCTGGTTATTGAAGGTAAAGACACGACTGCTTCTGGCAAGTGGTCTCGCGTCGTAGTGACGATCCTCACCCTGTTTCCGGTACACGTAAAAATAAAGATGCAGCCCCCCAGCAACTAGGAACATCAGCGCCAGGTTTTTGATGAAAATCTGCGCGATCCAGTCGAACTGGAAAACCTGGCAGCGCACCAGCGCGGGGTGAAAAAAGAACCAGGAGATGATCGAAAGCATCAGAATGACCAGGTTTTCCGAGATCGGAAACCAGCCATCGACCAACCATTTTAAAATCGCCTTTGGCCTGAAGGGTCCGCTAAACAGCGGCGACACCTGGATCGGCAGATCGGGCTGATAGTTCCACTGTCGTTTCTTCACCCGGCCGGGCGCATCGTCCGACACCGGTTTATCTTCCGAATTCGTCATTGAATTACACCATTCAGTGATATTTGCAAACGGCAATCTCCATTCCGGTAGTTTTTCATGGTTAAATGTCGCAAATCAACCATTCATATTCCTGGCATACATATTCCCGGCATATTGATATTTTTGTAATCTACAAACAATACCTCTAAATCTGGAGAGCAATTTAACCCAATGGAGAAAGCGATGCCCGAGGCAAGCCTGAGCCAAGCTGAATTTTCTCAAATCAGGGGCCAGTACGACGAAATTGCAACCCGTTCATACTCGATCAATACTCGCTGCTATACCGATTCGAAATTTTTAAAGATAGAGCGGGAGCAGGTTTTTCATCGCAGTTGGCAGTTCCTGTGCCATGAGGAAAAACTACGTGAGCCGGGCAGCTATGTCACCCTCAGCATCGAAGGTCAAAGCATTGTTGGCGTGCGTAATCGTGAGGGTGAACTCAAGGCCTACTACAACGTCTGCAAGCACCGCGGGCACGAACTGTTATCGGGCGAAGGTCAAACCAAACGGATAACCTGTCCCTACCATGCATGGACTTATGACCTTGATGGTGCGCTGGTCAACGCGCCACGCTCCGAGCACCTTGAAAATTTCAGTCAAAAGGAAATCTGCCTGGAGCCGGTGCAGATAGAAATTTTCTGCCACCTGGTTTTTGTCAATTTAGACTCCGAAGCCTCGTCCCTGGCGATACAATCAGGCGACCTGGCGACTGAAATCATGCATTACGCACCTGACCTCGCAGATCTTACCTTCTCAACACGCCTGACTTATCGCATCAAGGCCAACTGGAAGGCCGTGGTAGACAACTTTCTCGAGTGTTATCACTGCCCGGTCGCGCACAAGGGTTTCAGTTCGATGATCGACATGGATACCTACAAGGTTAAAACCCACGGTATCTATTCAAGCCATATGGCAAAGGCCAGGCTCGGTGAAAACAGTGCTTACAACATCGCGGATGCAACGGTGACCGATCACGCGGTCTGGTTTTTATGGCCCAATATGACACTCATGCGTTACCCCGGCCGCGGCAACTTCATGGTATGGCGCTTTTACCCGATCAACGAGCAGGAAACCTGGGAGGAATTCGATTTCTTCTTTGAAACTGCCGAAGCGGATGAAACCGAAAAAGCAGCACTCAAGTTTATCGATGAAGTACTGCAACCTGAAGACATCGGCCTGGTCGAGAGCGTGCAGCGGGGTATGAATACCCCCGCCTTCAACACGGGACGCTACATGGTTGATATCGAAGGCAGCGGCGCCAGCGAACATGCGGTGCACCACTTCCATGGGCTCATTCTTGAGGCCTACCAGCGCGCCAGCGAAGCATCCCCATGAGCTGCATGCTCGAGGGTAAAACGGCTTTCGTCACCGGAGGCACCGGGGGCATTGGCAGCGCGATCTGCACTCGCTTTGCGCGTGAAGGCGCGCAGGTGATTGCAGCTGATTTATCGCAGCAAGGGAAACTGCCTGACCCGGTCGAATTTATCACTTACGATGTCACCGACGAAACAATTTGTCAGAATACATTTGCCACTCTTGCAGAACGCTGGAACAAGCTCGATATCCTGGTCAACGCGGCCGGTATCGAAATCGAAAAAACCATCGAAGGAACCACGCTCGAAGAATGGAACCGCATTTTTGCGATCAACGTGACCGGCATGTTCCTGACATCCAAGTACGCGCTGCCGTTGTTGCGCAAATCGGTAGGCGCCAGTGTAATCAATTTTGGATCCTACGATGGTTATATCGCCGATCCTGGACTTGCCGCTTACTGCGCCACCAAGGGTGCGGTACACGCGCTGACCCGAGCGATGGCCTGCGATCACGGGCCCGAGGGCATTCGCGTCAACGCGATCTGTCCGGGTTTTGTCGACACCCCGATGCTGCAAAGCTTTTTCGGTGAATCGGGTGATATTGAATCGCTCAAGAAAGCGGTACGCGACGTTCACCCGACCCGTACCTATGGCACCCCGGAAGACATCGCCAACCTGGTCAACTGGCTTGCTTCTGACGAGGCGCGCTACGCATCGGGTCAACTCTGGGTTATCGACGGCGGGCTGAGCGCACAGGTCCAGCAGATGAACTTATGAACCGGTTACAGGGGAAGACTGCGCTGATTACCGGTGGCCGTCAGGGCATCGGTCGCGCTATCGTCGAAAAATTTGTGGACGAAGGTGCTCGTGTCATGACCTGCGGTCGCGACGAGAGACCGCAGGATTTGCCGGGTGAAGTCTACTGGCAGACAACCAATGTTGCTGACAGGTTAGACATCGATAACCTGCTCAAAGCGGTGGTTGACGAGTTCGGCGAACTCTCGACCCTGGTCAACAACGCGGGCATCCAGATTGAAAAGACCGTAGTCGACACCACTGACGAGGATTACGCTAGCCTGATGGGCGTCAATGCCTGGGGCGTATTCCTCGCCTGTCGTGCCTTTATTCCGATCATGTCCAGAGGTGGTTCGATCATCAACATCGGCTCTATCTCGGCGTCGGCCGCGGACCCCGGAATTGCGCTTTACAATGCATCCAAGGCTTTCGTTCAGGGACTGACGCGTTCGATCGCAGTCGATCATGGTCCGGATATACGCTGCAACGCAATCAGCCCGGGCTGGATCATGACCGGCATGGCCGATGCTGCATTCGCGGCAGCAAACCATCCTGCGGCAGCAAAACGCGATGCACTGACGCGTCATCCGGCGGGCCGCCTCGGTGAGCCAGGCGACATTGCCAACCTCGCGGTGTGGCTCGCCTCCGACGAAGCCAGTTTCGCAACCGGCCAGTGCTATACCCTGGATGGTGGTTTGACCGCGGCCTCACCGTTAAATCCTGCGCTGTTCTAGATTTCTGTCACCTTCTCGACCTGTATGAACTATAAATAGAGCACCGGACAAGTCAGTTTGACTTGCAATAAACCAGTTCAAGCAAGGCTATCGAATGTCAACCGATGTTGATGAAATCACGTTAATTCTATCGGGTGTAAAAATCCTGCAGGATCTCGATGTCGGGATCATCCGCGATATCGCAGAGCATACGCAGATCGAAGGGTTCGAAAAAGACGAATTGGTAATCGAGGCCGGCCAGATGGGTCGGCGCATCTACTTCATCTTCGAAGGTAAGGTCGAGGTACAGATTCCCGACGTGCAGGGCGATGTCAAAAGGCGAATCATGCTCAAGAAGGGCGAAGTGGTTGGTGAAATTTCATTGCTGATTAACTCGACCTATTCCGCCGATGTTGTTGCACTATCCAAAACCACCGCGTTTTACCTCGATCAACAACATTTTAACGAGTTGATCGAAAAGCACCCGGATTTTGCCGAAGTCATGTCGCAGTTAATGACCAGTCGCATGGCACAAAATGGCGGCATCAACCGGGTTGGCAAGTACGAATTGCGCAGCAAGCTCGGCGAGGGTTCCATGGCGACGGTGTTCAACGCCTGGGACGAGGAACTTGAGCGCGAGGTTGCGATCAAGATGCTGAAGTACAAGCTGGCCTTCAACGAAAATTTCCTCGACCGCTTCGAACAGGAAGCTAAAACCATCGCCAGTTTGAACCATCCGAATATCGTCAACGTATTCGAGGTCATCGATGAATTTTCCACGCGCTTCATTGTCATGGAAAAGCTGCATGGGCAGGATCTTGCTGCGATCCTGGAAGAAAAAGGTGCATTCAGCCTGACTCAAACGCGCGAAATCCTGTTCCAGGTAACGAGCGCCCTGCAATACGCCCACAATCATGGCGAAAAAGGTATCGTGCACCGCGATATCAAACCGTCAAACATCGTCATCGATGCCTACGGCAATATCAAGCTCACTGATTTTGGCGTTGCCGGTCCACCACAGGACAAGAAGGTTAATATAGAGGGCTCACCCTCGTACCTGGCGCCGGAAATTATCAACGGCGATATCCTCGACGGCCGCGCCGACATTTACGCACTCGGGGTCATGGCCTTTCACATGTTGACCAACAGCCTGCCCTTCAGCGCGGGCACACTGGGTAAACTGTTAAAAATGCAGGTCAATCAAAAACCACCCGATATTCGCAATGCCTGTCCCGAAATCGACGAAAGCCTGGCCGGATTCATCGACAGCGCGCTGTCAAAGGATCCCGATGAGCGCATTTCGGACTGGGACGAAATCCGCAGGATTCTTAAACCCGCGAGTCAGTTCAACCTGATGCTGGATCCCGACGAGCTCGCGGTGATCATCCGCTTTCGCGATACTGCCTACCAGTTATCGGGCAGTTTCATCAACGCGATGCAAAAGCTGCTGCAGGAAGAAGACATCAACCACCAGATCGAAATCCATCGCGGCAACGACGAAGAGTAAAGCGTCACACCGAAAAAGCCGGCAATATCTCCGTTATATTGCGTCATCCCCGCGTAAGCGGGGATCTCACAATGTACCTGCGCTTTCGATCGTTACCTTGTCACGAGGACTCGGAAAACCCCTACGGGGCTTCCGGGATGAGACCTGACGGCCTACTTTCGCGGTGGGCTGACGTATCCTAATGACCAGGCCTACTCCAGACCACATATCCTCAAACCGTTTAGATAGGGATCCAGACCTCCGGCGTGTTTTGTCGGCAGGTTTACTTCAAGATAACCGATTGACAGGTCGGGTTTTGCTTCCAGCGCCAGTGCAAGGGACTGCTTCGCCTCGTCGACCCGTCCAAGGTTAGCCAACGCGGAAGCCTTAACGGCGTGCGACCAGTACCCCGTCGCATTGGGAATCTGCAGAGTCTGATGGGCCCAGTCCAGCGCCGCTTCGTATTCTTCACTAAGGATATAATTGAGCGCATGCACGATCGTGAATGCCCACAGCATCGGGTCGCGCGGGCTCATCGCAACCGCTTGTTTGGTTGTGCGCCCGGATTCCTCAAGCTCCCCCGCGAGTGATAACGCAAATCCCAGGCCATGATAGGCCTGGGCAAAACAGGGATTCAGTTCGATTGATTTTCTAAGTGCTGCTATTGACGCGTCATGATCGCCCAGCATCATGTGAATGCGGCCAATCGCAAAATACGAAATCGCATCCCTGTCATCGCACTGCAGCGCTAGCTTAGCGGCCGCCAGTCCTTCCTGCAAAAGCGCATCCGGGTTTTCGGTAATTCCCAAAATCACGAACTGGTAGCAACAATAGGCATAGTAGGCATAAGCCGGGGCAAATTTAGGGTCTGCCTCGGAAGCGCGTTTAAACAACCCCATTGCAGTCCGAATGTTTTCACGCTCAAAGGTCCACATGTGCCACAACGCCCGCTGATATAACTCCCAGGCATCGAGATTATCAGGAGACTTGTTAACCGCTCGCTCACGCTCGAACGCATTCAATTCAGGCTCGAGTGCCGAGGCGATAACCCGCACCATTTCATCCTGCAGATCGAAGATATCCTCCATCTCGCGATCGTAGCGTTCAGCCCAGACGTGGTGCCCGGTTTCGGCATCGATGAGCTGCACGGTCACGCGCACCCGGTTGCCTGCCTTGCGCACGCTACCTTCCAGCACGAATCGTACACCAAGCTCATTGGCCACCTGGCGCACATCAATTGCAGAGCCCTTGTAGGAGAAAGTGCTCTCGCGCGAAATAACCTTGAAAGAACGAATCTTGGACAGGGCGGTGATCAAATCTTCGGTGATGCCGTCGCCGATAAAATCCTGGTCCGGGTCATTGCTCATATTGGTCAGTGCCAGTACGGCGATCGAGGGCATTTCAGAAGCGCGCGATTTTTTTGCACCAGCAGCCCCGGGCTGATCACCTTCCGGCTTCCAGTAAAATACGTGGACTGGCCGATTAATGTTTTTAAACTGCTCCTCACCACCGTCGTTGAAATCCACATCGAGCTTGCCAAGCACCTGTTCATGAACGGATGTGGAAATGCAGATACCGCCTTCGGGTGCCGCGGCCTCGAGCCGGGCCGCGAGATTGACGCCATCGCCAAACACTTCGCCGCGGTCTTCGATAACATCACCGATATTGATGCCGATACGAATCTGGACCTTCTTATCGTCATCAACCTGGTGATTTTTATCAGCCATCTCGCGCTGGATTTCGACAGCCGTATTAACGGCGCTAACCGCGCTGGAAAATTCCGCCAGGATCGCATCGCCCGCATATCGCAGTACATTGCCGCCGGCATCCTTTATCTGCTGGCTGGCGTAATCCAGCAGCTCCATAACCTGTCGGTGCGTACCTTCCTCATCGCCACCGGTCAGACGCGAATAACCTGCGACATCGGTATATAGAATCGCGGTAAGCTTACGATTGAGTGACTCAGACGGCATCGACTTCCCTGGAATTGCAACGGCTTAATTGGATTTGAAAATCAGTATAAAGAGCAGTAAGCCGAAGTCCAGCCAAAATGGTTAATGCCGGCCTCAGGTTTCGAGTAATATTGGCGACACTATATTTTCAATTCTGGAACTGAGATCAGCGAACCCGCCGACCCCATACGCCATAAAATAGCCGGAGTTTTAATTCTGTCGATGGTCGTCATCACGATCCTGACGGGGTTAGAGTTGCTCGGCTCCAAGTCCAGTCTTATATTGATAGCCGGTATCGCCGCGTGGCTGGCGGCATTGCTATTGTTTGTCGACACTTCACGCGTGCTCAAGATCCAGGTTTCGCTGATCCTGCTGATCGGCATCGCGATGATTGTTCATGCCCGTCGACACTCGGTGCTGGTGGACACGAATGCATTGATCAGCGCGAATACCGGCCTGATGACGATGATCGCGGCAGTCGGTTTTCTGCGCCTGGTGGTGATTCCCGAAAGCGAGCAACAGGAAACCTTACCGGTCGGCAGAAAGGCTTTTCTGCAAACGATTCTCGGGCTCAACCTTTCGAGCTCGATCATCAATATATCGGCGCCGATCCTGATCTCCGATCGCATCCATCGCAGCCACCCGCTGGATCGATTCACCGCCCAGACTTTTACACGGATTTTTTGTGGCGTCTCCAGCTGGTCACCTTTCTTCGCCGCCATGGCCGTGGTGTTAACCTATGTCAGCGACGCGAGCCTGCTGTGGATCATTGTTGCCGGGTTTCCATTCATGCTGATTGGCTTTATCGGCGTTTATCTCGAAGCCCGCGTTCGTTATGCCGAAGAGCTGGAATCTTTTGTCGGTTACCCAACGCACCTGAGTGCACTCAAGATTCCCGCAATTTTGATTATCACCGTGGTATTAATTTCTCAGTTGCTACCCGCCACCCCGATCCTGGTGCTAATTGCAATCAGCGCACTAATGGTTACCTGTTCGTTCCTCATTCTGCGTCACGGGATGACCGGTTCGATCCAACGACTTAAAAATTACGTTAGCGGTGGCCTGCCCAGAATCGTCAACGAATTATGCCTGTTCCTCGCGGCGGGTGTGCTAGCAGGGGGCATCTCGGCGCTGATCACGCACGGCGTTTTCGAAAACCCTTTCGACCAGTTCAATGCGATCACCGCGGCCGAGGTATTGGCCATCATGCTGTTGTGCGCGTTCTGCGGGATTCATCCGATTATCATGATTTCGAGTTTCGCACCGATGATTATGACGTTGAATCCCGACCCCAACCTGCTCGCGGCAACCTTCCTGTTCGCCTGGCATCTCGGCACCTGCTCGAATCCCCTGTCCGGTACCAACCTGGTATTTCAGGGTCGTTATGGCATAGCTGGCTGGAAACTTGCCTTCTGGAACTGGCCTTATGCAATTGTAATGCTGGTTATCGGCGCTGTCTGGTTGCAAATCGTCGCGCAAGCTTTTCCCTGAATTACGTGATTATCAGCATTGAAGGATCCGGGCAATTCCGCTTGAAGAATTCGAGATCGGCCGGGCGCACTACTCCTGGATAGTCTCCGTGATAATCCTGCATGTCCTGAACCAACTGAAAATGGAGGTGTGGGGTCCAGTTACCGTTAACCGGTCGCGGACCAATTTCAGCAATTTTTTCACCGCTGGCAACCGGCTTGCCATCATAGAGCCCGTCAAGCGAGGCCTCGGCTAAATGTCCGTAAAGACTATGAAACTCGAAATCGGCCAGGCGATGTCGCAGGATAATGACCGGGCCATAGTCACCGCTAACCTGCCGATTGGCAAAACTCTGCACTTCCGCTTCGAGCGGTGCGAAAATCGGGGTTCCGGCAGGCATGAAAACATCGACCCCAATATGGATACAGCGTTCCTCGTCGCCCTGGAACAGTTCGGTATCCCGGTAGACAGAACGATTTTCCAGGTAGCCGCCCACTCCTGCTATTGCCCCGGCTTTATCAATCCTGTTAAACACTTCGGCATCAATTTCGGTTTCGCTCAAACCTTCAAAGGTATTGCTAGCACTCGACAATTCCATGTAAACGCTATTTTCAGCCGTCAAAACGGGCTCGAACATAGGAACAAACGCGTTTCGATGGGTCTTTAACAAATCAGCAATGTTCATCAATTGTCCTTGTCAGGTCCATGCGAAATAGGGTTGCTCGTAGTGTGCCACACGGGTACTTCTGCCCAATAATGCAACCTCGCGAAACTGGTACGCGATTACGGCGCTGGGCGCGGCAAACCAATCGTCACCCAGTGGCATTTTCAATACCGGATGTTCACTTTCCGCAATCGAATCCAGGATTGGTGCGTCTTCTCGGGCCAATTCACTCAACGGTATACGATGAATCTGTGCGACTTCATCGGGATTCGGAATTAAATGGACATCCTTTCCGCCCCAGACCACTACCGGCGTAATAACAAAACCAGATCGTGTTGCATAATCATCCAGGCGGCCGAGCACCTGGCTGGCATCCAGGCTTAACCCGACCTCTTCCTCGAGTTCGCGCAATGCAGCCTGTTCGACGGTTTCACCCTGGTCCATCCTGCCGCCGGGATAAGCACGTTGGCCGGCATGACTGGAGAGCTCCGACGCACGGGTAGTCAGGATGAAAGCGGCCCGCTCACAGGCCCCGGCAAGATGTGGAATGTTGCCGATATAGGCGGGTTCGCTGCACTCCACGAGGGTAAACGCAACCGCCGCATGCTTAAGGCCGGCACGGTCCAGCTCCGATACATCATGCCGATTCAGATTCTGGGAAATCAGCTCGCGCAAGGATTGATCGAACCTATAGCTTGAATCCATTGTTGAAATGCCTTGATTACCGATCTGAGGAGCAGCCTGCAAATACGCCATAAGCAGGTCAATTTAACCCATTTGGGTGATGTTTTGCGTACGAATTCAGAGGATACTCCATGCCGTTAAGTAACAAAATCGCAGTTTTTATATGAATAATGTCACATTATTCTTTATGAAAATGAGATTTTAGGTTTGGTTAAGACCTCGGGGCAAGTGTTCGCTGGCTAAATAACGGTGATCCCGGCCCTGATCTGAGAATGTTTCGGATTAGCAGATCTCAGTAACTTACGATTTAATCGCGCAATATTTTGCGGGCCTCTTCGGGGGCCTTTTTTTTGCCTCGAATTTATATGTCAGGCATGGTGATCGGCTCTTGCTGCAAACCGCTCAGCAATTCCTTGAGTTCGAGAATATATTCCGACCAGTAGCGCTCGGTATTAAACCACGGAAAGGCGAGTGGAAAGGCCGGGTCGTCCCAGCGCCGTGCCAGCCAGGCGCTAAAATAAAGCACGCGCATCGCGCGCAACGGCTCAATCAGCTTAAGCTCGCGCACATCAAACGGCTGAAACATTTCGTAACCCTCGATGATTTCCAGCAACTGGCGCTGCTGATTGGCTATATCGCCCGACAGGAGCATCCATAAATCCTGAATAGCGGGTCCTCTAATGGCGTCGTCGAAGTCGACGAAATGAGGACAATCGTCGCGCCACAGCACGTTACCGCTATGGCAATCACCGTGCAACGTGATTTGCCGATAGGGTTCGGCATCCGGTCGCCGTGCCTCGATGGCAGAAAGAATCTCGCTGGTAATCGAGCGGTATGCCGCTTCGAGGTCTGACGGTATGAATCCGGCCTCCAGTAGGTAGCTGACATTTTCGCCGGCTCGATCCACCGACATCCGGATGCGGTGCTCAAATCGAAATCCTTGTCCGACCGCGTGAATACGACCGATGAATCGCCCCAACAGGTGCAGATGATCGAGATTATCGAGTTCCGGCGCACGACCACCCTGGCGCGGATAGATAGAAAACCAGAACTCGTCATGATTTCCGATAGTCGGATACTCAGCATTAGAATCTATCACTAACGGCGGCACCACCGGAATTTCATGATCGAACAGAAACCGGGTAAAGCGATGCTCTTCGTCGATCTGCAACCTGCTCCAGCGGTTGGGTCGATAGAACTTGACGATGACCGGGTCTTCGTCTTCGATACCTACCTGGTAGACGCGATTTTCATAGCTATTCAAGGCCAGTATGCGGGCATCGCTGAGCCTGCCGGTGGTTTCAACCGCGGCAATCACGTGGTCAGGGGTTAATCGCGTATAGGGGTGACTCGAAGCCGCTACTGCAGGCTCTGGATGATCGTTATGTTTTCCGGCGAATCCCATTCCAGTGCTCCAGGATATGCATAGCGAATTTGGCCGACCTGATCGACCAGACAACTCGAAGGATACACACAGACCCCCCAAGCGTTCGACACTATACCCTGATAGTCAATTAAAAGGGGCAACTCAATTTGTAACCGCCGATTAAAGTTTGCGATACGCTCCGAATCCAGAATCGGGGAAGAACTATTCGTGCCTAATTTAGTTGATCCAGCCAGTCCGCGACTGCATTTACCAGCGCATCACCCTGATCGGTGAAATAGTGATCCGAACCGGGCAACACCAACTGCTGCGAGCTTTTGTGACCCGCCTTTTCGATCATTGCCTTGCGCCCGGGCGCAAGGCGGATCACTGCCGGGAATTCATTGGCACCGTATAAATCCAGGATTGGTACGTGCATCCAGTCGAGCGGAAAAGGTTGATGCATGGGTTGCTTGTAATCGGTTGCGCCCATGCCAAGACCGATAAATGCGTCAATGGAGCGGTCGTTTTTAGTCCTGATCCAGTCCATCGCCATGTGCACGCCGCAGCTGTGGGCAAGCAAAACAATTTTCTGGAAACCTTTATCGCGTAAATACTGAATGCCTGCTTCAATTCTTGGATGCGCATGGTGAAAGATTGGAACGTAATCGTAGTACTTGGCGTCTTTTTCGAGCACTGGCATCTGCAGAGACAAGGTGCTATATCCGCGCTCGACCAGGTCGACGCGCAGCGGGTTTATGGTGTCCGCCCAGTCCGGGTGAAAGCCTCGGCCGTGCAAGATAATTACGGCAACATTGTAATCTTCGGCCTCGGTGTAGATGCTCAGGAACTCGCGCCCGCCAGCTTCGAGCCAGACGGGATCACCATCCAGGATAACGTCGACAATTTCGTCGGATAACCTTGTTTCGCGCGCGAAGTCGGGCTCGGACGCAACCGCCTGACCCACGCAAAGCAGCAAGACCAGGACGCATGGCTTGATTATGATTCTAACGTTCATGTTCCATCAGCACCGGCTTTTCACGTTTTTCGAGCAATTGCTCCTCTGCAGATAACTGGTTATCCGCAAACATGACCTTGTAACTGAAACTATTGTCGGCCTGCTCTGCACGCAGCTTCTTGGCCTCGATTTTTGCGTCACGGAAAGCATCGAAAACTTCCACTAGCTCGAGATCCTTTACCAGGTCAATATTGCCGTGAGAACTGATTTTGAAAAGATAGTATGGCATGTCTGAATATTGGGCTGGACTAGTCGATTATGATCAACTCGTACCCTAATTCCTCGTAAAGCCTTACCTGGCCGGGTCCGGTAGGTGCGACATTAACATAATCCGGGAAATCTTCCGCGGTAACACCGTACCAGCCTGCATGGGTTTCGCAGACGTGCACCGGCACATCATCGGCAACCAGTGACTGCACCTGCTGATGGATATCAGCATATTCGCCCTGGTATTGTGATTGCAACGCAAACTCCTCTTTGCCATGCGAGACAACAGCAAATTCGGTCGCGGGAAACTTCGCGCGAACTTTTTCGATGGCATCGCGAACCCGGGGTAACAGTTCTTCGAGCGCAGACTCATCTGCTTCGACGATTTCAAACACCACACCCTGCGGCGGTTCCACCTGGGCCAGCAGTTTTTCAACCGCGTCGTTGGCCTGGGCAATACCGACACATGCCATTAAAAACAGCAACGCAATAAAATTTCGTGAGTTACTAGATCCCGGAAGTTGCGAGGCCAACATGCGTGAGCTTTGCGCGCGCTTCGTCGATGCGGTTATCGATAAATCCACCATAAAAGTCCTCCGACCAGATGCCGACCAGTTTATCACTCATTTCCTTACCCTCGGCATTCAGAAATAACAGCGTCGGCGTAAGCGAAACCTCGTAACGCGATGCAAATTCGCCGGTACTCACCGTTTGACCATCAAAATCAATCAGGGTTTCAAAACTGTCCAGAGACACCGTACGGATCAGAATCTTCTCATCGTATTCCGCATTTCGCTGCATCGGCAACAGGAACAGCTGTTCGAGCTTGTGGCAATAAACGCAGTCCTCACTGGAAAACTCGAGCACCAGGATTAAATTATCTGCCCGGGCAACACGCGCTTCGTCACGCAAGTCTGAAACCTGTGTCATGACAACATTATCACCGGACACGGGGCCGGCGATCATGAGTACGGGTAAAATAATTACAAGTAAACTGTTGCGCATAGTTGGCTTAAACAGGGGATTAAAGGCTGCACCTCCGTGTGCTGGCCGGCAATCCAATTAAAGATAAATACTTAGTATCAGCTGGTCGGTTTCGCCACGGTCAGACCAAGATTCGACCAGTTCTGCATGCCACCGCGGTACCACTTAATCTTGTGGGCCGGGTAGCCAAACTTGAGCAGATTCTTGATATTGTTGGGAGACTGGCCACACCACATCCCGTTACAGAACATGACCAGGGTCTTGGCGTTGGAGTAATCCCACAGGCCTTCAAGAGAAGCGGCACCAAACCGGTCTTCCATGATTTCGCCAATTGAAATCGGGTCCGCTCCTTTGGCCGGATTCAAGGCAGTCCACGGAATATTCACTGCACCGGGGATGGTGCCTTTTTGTACCCAGTCAGGCGTGCGCGAATCTACCACCAGGATAGTCTTGTCACCCTTACTCATACGAACCAGGTAGTCAATTATTTCTGCTTCACCCAGGGTTTCTATTCCAGGTGCCAGCACAATCGGCTGAATACAAAATGGCGGGCAGGGCCGCGAAGTCTTTGCAAAGGCTGGATTAACCACGGCCTTGTTGTTCTGGTCGCGCATAATCTTGACCGACTTACCACCGTGCATGACGGTCGCATCTTTCATTGAAAAGGTTATTCCCACAGGCTTGTCGGCGGCCGCGGCATTGCCGACCCAGACCAGGCTGGTGGTCAACATAATTGTTTTTAATAACTTGGATTTCATCTTGTCCCTCCTGGGATGTGATTTAAAAATTCGAATAAATAAAGACTCCAACCCTAATCACAATCTGGTTCTTCTTCCTCTTCCCCTTCACTTTCACCTTCCTGGTCTGATTCGCTGCCAGCTACAATTGAAGCGCAATACTGCGTTGATTTAACAGCAGACCGGAACTCATCCAGTGGCGACCACGCCAACGCAATGGGGGAAAGAATCATCTGGAAGGCTACAAAAAGCACCAATATCAGTTGTTTCATTTTCATGTCTCTCCGCGCGATACTGCGAACAATGCTAGATAATCAAAAAACACCGGGGTAGCACATATCTATCTTTGGGTATGGCTACAAAAAGCGCTATCCATATAGTGTTTATTACATATTTGAATAGGATGGATTAATGTGCTAAATCGTATTATTGTCGTCGTCCAATACCTGTAAGTTGTTGCGCTAAATCAAGTATTTTGAATTTTCCCATCATGATCTACAACGAACATACAGGTCAGCGCTTTTTCGGTTACATAACTACAACTCTGCTGCTGTTGCTGCTTACGATTTCCATGCAAGCCGGTACGGCCAGTGAGATTCCACAGGGTAAATCGTACGGAGCAATACCTTCCGAGAAGCCGGACTGGTTCAAGGAAAGTTTTCTCGAATTCGAAGACGATGTCGCCGAGGCTGCCGCCGCCGGTCGCAGGGTTATGCTCTACTTCCACCAGGATAGTTGCCCCTACTGCTCCAGATTAATCGAAGAGAATTTCACCGATCCCGATATCAAGGCCTACATCATCGAGCATTTTGACGGTATCTCGCTCAACCTTTGGGGTGACCGCGAAGTGGTCAGTGTCGGTGGCCAGGACTTTACCGAAAAAACCTTTGCCGCGGCCCTCAGGGTTCAATATACCCCGACCCTGGTTTTCCTGGACGAAGATGGCAAGGTTGCGCTGCGTCTCAATGGCTATTACCCACCGGCTGACTTCCGTGCCGCACTCGACTACGTTGCGCAAAAACTGGAAAGGAAACTGAGTTTTTCGCAGTACCGCCTCGATAAACTTGCATCGGTCGATGGTAATCTAATCGATGAGGATTTTTTTCTGGATCACTACGATCTGGGTAAAATTATCTCGAGCACTGGTAAACCCCTTGTGGTTTATTTCGAATCACCTGATTGCGCAGAATGCAAGACCATGCACGAGCGAATCCTGACCGATAAAGCGACCCGCAAACTCGTGCTCCAAACAAACAATGTGCAGTTTAACCTCGCGTCAGAGCAACGCCTGACCACTCCCACTGGCGAACAGACCAGCGCCAGGCAGTGGGCCCGGGATCTGGGTGTCGATTACACCCCCTCGCTGATCTTTTTTGATCCACAAGGCAATGAAGTCATGCGCATCGGCGCATTTATCAAAACCTTTCATTTTCAATCGGTGTACGCCTACGTGCTGGAAAAGGCGTATCTCGAGGAACCTGAATTCCAGCGCTATATTTCGGCACGCGCCGACCATATTCGTGAAGCCGGATTTGATACCGATATCTGGGGTTACGATTCATTTCATGATTAAATACATCAAAACCAGAGGAGACATACTATGAAACACACATTAAAAACCCTGCTGCTCACCGCCTCAATCGCTGTGTTCAGCACAGGCTATATGACATCGGTAAATGCCGGCGACATGAGTGCTGAAGCCTCAATTGCCGCCGCCAAGGAAGCCCAGAAGCAAGCCGGATCGGTCGGCGGTGAATGGCGCGACACCGGAAAGATGATTAAGAAAGCGGAAAAACTGCTCAAGGAAGGAAAAACCAAGGAAGCCGCAAAATTAGCCCAGGAGGCGGAGGCCCAGGGTATGCTGGGTTACATGCAGGCCACCTCGCAAACCAAAGATAACCTTCATATCTAAAATTTTCAGCTAATAAACAGCCGGATGACACATTTATTATCCGGCTGTTTATTCAGTTCCTTATTCGGCCAACTGCCAGCCTTTCTCGGTTTTGTGCAAGGTGACCTTATCGGTTTTTTGAATCCGGTCTCCAGCCTCGAACTGGCCAAAATTTGACTGAATAGCGGTCAGAATAAACTTCGAGCCAAACATTCCGTACTGGGGTCCCGTGGGATCTTCACGAATTTCCCGCACCACGTCGATAAAGCTTTTCTGGAACACCAGGTCGTACTCGACGTCGACAATATAAACATTGTCGCTTTCCCTGAAACCATTTGCCTTGGTGAAGTTTTCCATTGTAAACAGGTCATCGAGGCCATCCGTCAGCAAACTGCTGCGCACCATGGTTTCAATTTCCTTGTTATCCGGAACCCCGGAACAGGCGGCCAGCAAGGCAGCGAGCAGCAGTACTATGATTTTTTTCATAATCGTTCGTTCATATTATTGAGATTCGGCAGTTTCGGGCTTAGCCTGCCCATGCTTTGACATCATTTCCTGCCATTGCTGGTAGAATTTTTCGTACTGCTTCGGATCCATTATCGTCTGCGGACCCTGCATCGCGCCGATTGGCGGCACAGCACCTGGGTTTGTCATCCCGGGTATCTGCGGCATCATCCCCATTGGCGGCATTCCTCCGGGTATTTGCGGCATCATCCCCATCGGTGGCATTCCTCCGGGCATCTGCGGCATCATCCCCATCGGTGGCATCCCGCCGGGCATCTGCGGCATCATCCCCATTGGTGGCATCCCGCCGGGCATCTGCGGCATCATCCCCATCGGTGGCATCCCGCCGGGCATCTGCGGCATCATCCCCATTGGTGGCATCCCGCCGGGCATTTGCGGCATCATCCCCATCGGTGGCATTCCCCCGGGCATCTGTGGCATACCCATACCCGGCATTCCTGGCATCCCCATTCCTGGCATCATGCCCATGCCTGTCATCGGATTCATCATCCCCATCATCGGCGCCATCATCATCCCGGTCATCGGATTCATCATCATGCCCATTGGTGCCATCATCCCGGTCATCGGGTTCATCATTCCCGTCATCGGCGCCATCATCCCGGTCATCGGGTTCATCATTCCCGTCATTGGCGCCATCATCCCGGTCATCGGGTTCATCATGCCCGTCACCGGCGCCATCATCCCGGTCATGGGGTTCATCATGCCGGTGGCGGCACCGGTGTAGGCCTGTGGATTGGACATATGCATCATCGGATCCATCGCCTGCATCATTCCGCCATAGTCCTTCTGGTAGCGAGCGATATCCTCATCAGTATGGCAATCGACACAGGATGAAATCAGTGGCTGTCCCTGTAACTCGCCGCTCATCATGCTGTTCATGAGCTTGATCCAGACGTTCGGATCCATCGATTTTTGCATGGCATACGACATTTCCGGATTCGCTGCTGCGGCATTGTCGGTTGTTTCATCTGCCGCCATCGATACCGATGTTGCCAGGCCGAACAAGACGGCTAACAGTAATTTCATAATGCTGGTATTCATTAGGTGTACTCCCAAGTACTTGTTAAATGCCTGTAAAGGCAGCTTCAAATCGTTAAAAATCGCCGGTCGCGGCACCTTCCATGATGTAGCGCATACCGTCGCGAATTCTGATCGCTTCCTCGCGTAACTCTTTATCCAGAACACTATTCGGGTTCTGTGCCAGGTTTAGCCAGTTCACGTCCCAGTCCAGGGTCATAACCCAGAGCTTGCCTTCGGCATCTTCGAGCAGCGCGATACGGCAGGGAATGAAGACGATAAATTCCGGCGCATAATCGAGCACCTTACGTGCCACCATGGCATCACAGAAATTAAAAATTTCGACGCGAGGCGTCTCTTCGCCGGTAATTGCAGTAATGTCTTTCCACAGCGGACTGTGCCCGACGAACTTGAAATTTATTTCATTGGCGCGCAGGCGCATGGATTCAATCGCGTCATCGAAAGAAACATCTTCGGCCACCGCCATCTTGTCCGCCATGATCGAGATCATGTCACGCAACGATAGCGGGCTAAACATCATCATGCTCTGATACAGGTTGCGCTTGGCCTCGTCCGAAATAGAGTCCGATACCGTATTGGCGGGAACCTCACGCTTATTCTGCGAGGGTATCCACATCCGGGCCTGGTTGGGTCCGCCGAACATACCCTCCAGCATTTGCGTATTGGCGGCACGCAGCATCGCATCGAGGATGTTAAACCGGGTAGCCTCGTCGATAGGAGCGTTCATGAAATGGTTCGCCATCATCATCATCCACTGCATATTCATCCATTCCGAGGACATACCCTGCGCATTGATGTTGGAGGTTATCGAAGGTGCGGTGTTCGCCATCCACGGAAACAGGTAAAAAGGATTCTGTAGCGGACTTGCAGGCGCGGCATTGCAATCCGGTTCCCCGGCCACGCAATTTTCCTGACTTACCGCGGGAGCTATAGATAACGACAATGCGATCGTCACTATTGCGATAACACGAACCAACATGGTGAATCCCCCCTGTTTATTCTTTAATTAATGAGTGATCTGTTAATTTCGCGCTACCTTAACAACCCCGAGCCCTGGATCAAATATCCACTAGGGCATACAAAGCAGCTCAAAAATGCGCCAACCTAGTACTCTTTATTCGAATCTTACCCAAATTGGGGTATAGTATTCGGGTGTTCGATTAAGTTATTTTTCGATTGTCGAATTGCGTCAGAAATTTCAACATAAATAAAACTGCAACCTGCCTGGAGCAGGGAAGCATATGAGCAAGTATCGAGGAGGATTAGCATGACGATGAAACAGGTTACCAGCGGAATAGTATCGATGACACTATTTTGCTGTATTTCGATTTTGGGCGGCATTTCGGTCGCTAACGCCGATGCAATAGCAGATGGCAAGAAAGTGGCGTTCGATCGCAAGAAAGGCAATTGCCTGGGCTGCCACATGATGGCAGATGGCGCATTACCAGGAAATATTGGTCCGCCATTGATCGCCATGAAGGCGCGCTTCCCTGATAAAGCCAAGCTGCGCGAGCAGATCTGGGACCCAACGATCGCAAATCCCAATACCATCATGCCTCCTTTCGGCAAGCATCGAATCCTGACAGAAAAGGAAGTAGACCTGATTACCGAGTTTGTCTACACCCTTTAGTTCTGCACGAAAAATATCTCACGAGGAAATTTTAAGATGAATCTTTTACGTCGCAAGTTTGTTAAAACGGCCGCTTTTGTCGGCGCCACGGTATCGGCCGTCGGCACGGGAATTTTGATTCCCCAACGCGCACTGGGCGCTTATACCAAGGCAGCCTTTGATGCCAAGGACGTCAGTGGCGCACTGACTGCAGCCATGGGCACGGATCAGCATACTGCCTCCGATGAAATCAAGCTGAAAGCTCCGGACATCGCCGAAAACGGTGCAGTGGTTCCGGTAACCGTGTCATCAACCATGGGAAATATTGACGCCATCTCTATTATTGCATCGGCTAACGACTCTCCCATGACTTCAACCTACATGCTGACTTCCGCCTGCGAGCCATTTGTTTCCACCCGGATCAAGATGGCCAAGACTTCCGACGTGGTCGCTGTTGTAAAGGCGGATGGCAAGCTCTATTCGGCTGCAAAGGAAGTCAAGGTCACCATCGGTGGTTGTGGCGGTTAATATCAGACATTAAAGAATTGGAGAATTAAACATGGCTTCTATAAAGATTCGCGCTAAGGCAAAAGGTGACATTACAACCGTCAAGACATTGATGAGTCACCCGATGGAAACCGGTTTGCGCAAAGACTCGAAAACCGGCAAGAAAATTCCAGCAAATCACATCACCGAGGTTACCGCGGAGCACAATGGCAACACCGTTATGACCGCAAACTGGGGTGGTGCCATTTCGAAAAATCCATACCTTTCGTTCAAGTTCAAAGGCGCCGCCTCGGGTGACAAAATCAAGATTACCTGGGTCGATAATATGGGCAAAGGTGACAGCGCTGAAGCCGCAATCAAGTAAACTGCGGCAATAAAATAATATGAGGAGGAACTGTCATGAATAAACTATTTACGACCCTGGGGATTGCTTTACTGATTGCGCTGCCTTTCAACGGCATGGCAAGCCCGCAGCAGGACCTTTCCGAGTTCCGGGATTACTACAAGAAACGCTTTCCCGGCACCCCGTTCGATGATTTTATCAACGGCGTTTACTCGATCGACGCGGCATCACGCGAACAATGGGTAGAAATAGAGGAATTTCCACCCTACGAGTTAAGCCTCAGCAAGGGCGAGGAGCTGTTCAACAAGCCTTTCGCAAACGGCAAGACTTACGGCAGCTGCTTTGAAAATGACGGCATCGGTATCCGCCAGAACTATCCCTACTTCGATACCGAACGAGGGGAAGTCATTACCCTGGAGCTGGCCATCAACGAATGCCGTGAAGCCAATGGCGAGAAAAAACTGAAGTGGAAGAAAGGGCCAATCGCACATATTTCTGGTTACATGGCCTATACCTCGCGCGGCAATACAATTGACATCAAGATTCCGGATGATCCGCGTGCAGTTGCCGCCTATGAACGCGGCAAGAAACACTTCTACCAGAAACGTGGTCAGCTCAACATGGCCTGCGCCGATTGCCACAAGTTTTATGCCGGCAGCATGGTGCGTGCCGATTTACTGAGTCCTGCACTGGGGCACTTGAGCCATTTCCCGGTATATCGTTCCAAATGGGGCGGCATGGGTACCACGCATCGTCGCTACGGTGGTTGTAACAAGCAGGTACGCGCCAAGGACTACCCGGCGCAAAGCGAAGAGTACCGCGCACTGGAGTACTTCCACACCTACATGAGTAACGGACTCGCGGTCAACGGGCCGGGTGCCAGGAAGTAACACGAACCAAATCCTGATTATTTTAATGCCGGGCTTTCGACCCGGCATTTTTTTATCCCCAAAGGGGTAGCCCCCTATCAAACAGGGCTGTTTTATCGGCTCGCCAATTAATCTAAGGTTGACACTTACTGTTTAAGGCTGTTCTATCGACTGGTTGATACAGATCAATGCGTGTTGGCAAGAAATCTTTAAAACACCAACTTGCCTGATATACCAAACGTTTAACCAGCAGAGGAATAAATTGAATGTCCGAATATACCGAAAAATTTGATGCCACCGGCCTCAACTGCCCGCTTCCCATTCTGAGATCGAAGAAGGTTCTCAGCTCGATGAACACTGGCGACGTGCTCTATGTCATTGCCACCGACTCGGGTTCAGTCAAGGATTTCGATGCCTTTTGCAAGCAAACCGGTAACCAGCTGCTGGATAGCTCGGAAGCCGACGGCAAGTATCATTATTACATCAAGAAGGCCTGAGATCGTTACTCAGCGCCTGAAATATTTCGGAGTGAAATATGTCTGAGAAAAAGCTGGCGCTGATTGCCACCAAGGGAACCCTGGACTGGGCCTACCCTCCTTTCATCCTGGCATCTACCGCCGCCGCTATCGGTTACGAAGTGCAGATCTTCTTCACCTTTTACGGTCTCCAGTTACTTAAAAAAGACATGAACCTCAAGGTTTCACCGCTCGGCAATCCTGGCATGCCGATGCCGATGGGCATGGATAAATGGTTCCCGACCATCGGTACCGCCATCCCCGGCATGGAAGCGATGATGAGCAGCATGATGAAATCGAAGATGAAATCCAAGGGCGTCGCCAGCGTCGCCGAGTTGCGCGAATTGTGCCAGGAAGCTGATGTAAAGCTGATCGCCTGTCAAATGACGGTAGACCTGTTCGACATGCAGCCGAGCGAATTTATCGACGGGATCGACTATGCCGGCGCGGCCACCTTTTTCGAATTTGCCGGTGAATCAGACGTCAACCTGTTTATCTAGCAATTATCACAGTTATTAAATCAAGCGAGCACGAGGAGGCAGTTATGATGAGGGTTCGACTTAAGTTTTTCAGCATTGCTTTATTAGCATTCGCATTCCCGGCATCGGTCTGGGCCACCAACGGTTACTTCAGCCACGGCACCAGCATCGCTGAGAAAGGCATGGCTGGCGCAGGTGTTGCCTATTCACAGGATACGCTGGCAGCTGCCAATAATCCCGCCGGCATGGTTTGGCAGGGCGCGCGCTACGACATCGGCGCTGCCGTATTTGGACCGATGCGCGAATATAAGGCTACAGGCGGCCCAACTCCGGGCTTCCCCTCTGGCCGCCCTACTTTCAGCATCGGCGACGGTGATCAAAGCATCGACAGCGATAATGAAGCCTTTTTGATCCCGCAGTTCGGTTACAACTGGGTTATCAATGACGACAGCACCGTGGGTGTTTCGGTCTTCGGCAACGGCGGAATGAACACCGAATACAAAGGTGGAACTGCGACTGTTTTCGACGGCGTGGGGGCATTCAACGTACTCCCAGGAACTTATGGTGATGGCACCGCGGGTGTCGATCTGTCACAACTGTTCATTGCAACGACCTATGCGGCAAAGGTCTCTGACAAGACTTCCTGGGGTGTCAGCGGTATCATTGCCTACCAGCGCTTTGAAGCCAAGGGTCTGGCAAATTTTAGCCCTTTTTCTTCGGATCCGAGTAACCTGACCAACAATGACCACGATACTGCAACCGGTATCGGGATTCGCCTCGGATTCCAGACTGAAATCTCACCGGGTGTTCGCTTTGGCGCTGCGTACCAGCCGGAAATCGATATGAGCGAATTTGACGATTACGCCGGTCTGTTCGCGGAAGACGGCGACTTCGATATTCCTTCGAACTTCACGGTTGGTTTGGCAATCGACGTTCGGGATCATGGCGTCCTGGTTGTCGACCTGCAGCAAATCAACTATGAAGACGTTCCTGCAGTATCCAACTCGATTGAACCGCTAACCCCTGGGGGCAGCTGCACTGCACCCGGTATGGGCCCGGGAGGCAGTGGAGTCGGCGACGGCTGTCTCGGGGGTGACGATGGCGCAGGCTTCGGCTGGGAGGACATGACGGTTCTTAAAGTTGGTTACCAGTGGCAGGACGGTGACATGACCTGGCGCGTTGGCTTCAGTACCGGAGATCAACCCATCCCGAGCAGCGAAGTCGTATTTAATATCCTGGCGCCTGGTGTTGTAGAGGAGCATATTACCTTCGGCTTTACCAAGCAACTCGATGCCGAAAGTGCGATCAATTTCGCCGCGATGTATGCACCCAGTGTTTCGGTTGACGGCACAAACACTTTCGATACAAGCCAGGAAATTGAACTCGAGATGGATCAGTACGAGCTGGCATTCACCTATAACCGCAGGCTTTGATAACAGCACAGGATCAGGGAGTAGATGGACCTAGACCTTTATTCGCAGTCGCTGCTGTGGGCTTTCGGGCTTTCGATCGTGTTTGGCGCGATTGCCAACAAGGCAAACTTTTGCACCATGGGGGCGGTTTCCGACTGGATTAATATCGGCGACCACAATCGCATGCGCTCGTGGTTGCTGGCGATCGTAACTGCAATTATCGGTGTCGGGATTCTGGAGTATTCAGGCAGCATCGACCTGTCGTTAACGACCAGCAACGAGACCTCCAATCCGCCTTACCGCAGCGCCAATTTCATCTGGCTGCGCCACCTCGTGGGCGGCCTGATGTTCGGTATCGGCATGACGCTGGCCAGTGGTTGCGGCAACAAGACCCTGGTGCGCCTCGGTGAAGGCAACATGAAGTCGGTCGTAGTCCTCACCATCATGGGGATCGCCGCCTGGTGGATGCTGTTTTCCGATTTCGGTTACCTGGTATTTCTGCAATGGATGCTGCCGGTCAGTATTGATTTCTCCAGCCAGGGAATTCCCAGCCAGGATATTACGGCGGTGTTGTCCGGACTAGCCGGGATCGAATCGAGCGCTGCACTGGGATTCGCAATCGCGCTGGTAGTGGCTGTTCCGCTATTGATCTGGATACTGCGGGCGCAAGACTTCCGCACAAACCTGGAGTTAGTCAGCGCCGGCCTGGTGATCGGCATGCTGATCGTTATCGGCTGGTACATTACCACTGGACCGGGTGGTCTCGAACTGATGGATGAACTGGAATTCATGGACGAACGACCCTTTTTCACCGGTGCGCAGTCACTAACGTTTATCGGCCCTACCGGGCATATTGCGCAGTACCTTAAGGAAGGTTTTTCAGCAATATTCTTAACCTTTGGCATTGCCACCGTGTTCGGTGTCGTGGTTGGCTCGTTTCTATATACTCTGGTATTTCGCAAGGTCCGTATTGAATGGTTTGTATCCTGGAATGATTTCCTGATGCACGCTATCGGCGCGTTGTTAATGGGTATTGGCGGGGTACTGGCGATGGGTTGCACCATTGGCCAGGGAATCACCGGGGTTTCGACCCTGGCGCTGGGATCGATTCTGACGATCGTCGCGATCATCTCCGGCAGCGCGGCAACCATGAAGTACCAGTATTACCTAATGATGCGTGAAGATGACTAGATGGGATATACCGGGCAAAACCTGTTTTTGCTAGGCTACGGGTCTTGTCAGCCATCAGGCTGATAGCGAGAACCGAAACTTTAAACGATCTTTGCGCCAATTTGAAATTGTAGAAACCAGGAGATTCCGATGAACCAGGCTTATCGTGACGCAATCACCCAAATGGAAAAAATGAAAGTACAGGAGGAATATATCCTCGGCTGGCAGGGCGGTTTTCTCGGGCATCCACAACGCGAAGAACAGCGTCTCACCGAAGCCTATGAAGCCGGCTACGAGGACGGCAGCGCCAAATCCAGCGACAATTTTTCAAACTGGGTCGAATCCTAGACTTCGAAGACAACCAACCCAGCCAACGAACGTTTTAAAGCCGCTTCGATTTCAGGCGCCTCTCTGCCGACGATATAATCCGGGATCCAGCGACTGTCGCGTTCACCCATGGACTCTTTTACGTGGTCTCCAAGACGACAGCGCATAGCGAAGCTACCGCCTTCGGCCTCGCTGAAGCCGTAACCCGCATAGTCCGTTGAACGCTGGTTGATCTTGCTGACAAAGTCGGCCCGGTATTCACCCTCGCCCTGAACGTCAATCCGACTATCTTCCAGCATCCGCGCCAGGTCCTTGACCAGGCAACTGATGAATTCGGCACGCTGATCCTGGCTGGCCTTCGAATATACCCAGCGATCGCAGAAATGTACCAGGTAGCAGACCATTTCCTCCATGATATCGACCCGTTGACCCTGTGTGGCGGTTTCGAAATTTTCATTTTCCATGTTCAACACGACGTTGGCCGAAAGCTTCCAGATCGTTGAACCGATGGCATTCGCCATCTGTGCCGGGGACCTCGCCCGCTCGTTCTGGTTCCAGCTTTTCTTGACTCTTACCATGTGCGGGGTGATATCCGGAATTTAATTTCGATGCGCGTCAAGCCACTCGGCAACCTGTCTCACCAGGGAGTCTTCGTGACCCTGGAAAAAATGGTTCGCGCCATCGACACGAACCTGCAGGTATTGATGGACAGATTGTTTTTTGCCTGACGTGGCCCTTTGGTCAACAGAATTGAGCACACGTTCAAGATCCTCGCTGCCGTACAAATCAAGTACCGGGACCCTTACCTTTGGCAGGGCCTCGAGGTTGTTGTAGTAGGCACCTCCCGCCACCATGCCGATAATAACCAGCGAGTCTACCGCTTTGGTATCGCTTTGCGACAGGTAATAGGTTGCCATCGAGGCACCCATGCTGTGGCCGACTATGGTGACATTTTTATAGCCTTCGTCATCCAGGTAATCGAGCGCCGCCTCGAAACGTCCAGGCACCTCGGGAAACAGTAAACCATATTCTCGTTCATCAGCGTCGTTCGCCAGAATTGGCATCTGCAACGACAGCGTGGTAATGCCCTGTTCGAGCAAACCCGCGCGCAAGGGGTAAATCACATCCGGCCAGTTCGGGTGCACACCTATGCCGTGCACCAACACCACGGCGCGACCCGAGCTCTCGTCGCCTTCGGTTAAAATACTCAAAAATTCGTGTCCAATATCATCGATCAGCCAGAGCTCGTCTCCATCCAGCAAACCGTCGATCACCTGCTCCGCCCAACGACTTTCCTTGGCAACATCGGAATTAGTCGCAGCAACTGGCGTTAACGTAGATACTGCCAGCAGGATAAATAATACAAGCCCGGGTTTAATAAATGTCTTCAACATCATTGCGCTTCCTATCTAAAGTACTGATAACTATGAAATTATCAATTTATAACTGACGCATAATACCGTTAATCAACACTTAAAACCCCTATCCAATTTGGGTATCTCGTCAACAACCAGGTTAGCCGTTTGGGAGGCGCTACAAACGTCAGTTTCGGTTAAAATTCTATTCACTCAGAAAGCGAACATGAAAATGGAAAAGTCGATCTTCGAGGTAAAACCGGGCAGCTTTATATTCGAAAAAACGAAATCCCTGCCGCTTGATGTGTGTCGCGAAATGATCGAACGATTTGAAAAGCACAGTGACGAACAATATCCGGGGCGTATCGGCCAGACCAGGGACCATGACGACTCCATCAAACGCTCCACCGACCTGGTATTAAGCGGTAAATCTCACTGGCAGGACCTGGATGGTGAACTTTTCAGGTCGCTCAACCAGGCGCTCGCCGAGTTCAAACAAACCTATTCTTTTTTTGACGGCCCTTTCAAGGATATGGGCTACGCGATTCAACGCACCGACCCGGGCGAATTTTATCACTGGCATATCGACGGCGGCAGTCATGAATTTGCAATGCGACAACTGGTAGCCATCTGGTACCTCAATACGTTGCGGGACCAGGGCGGCGAAACCGAGTTTCAATACCAGGATGTCCAGATCACCGCGGAGGCCGGCAAGCTGCTGCTGTTCCCACCCTTCTGGACACACCTGCACCGCGGTAGCACCCTGAAATCCGGCAGCAAGTACATCGCCACTACCTGGGTCGTGTTCGCCTGAGGCGTTTGCCAGGGCGCCGACTTTCTTCCGTCCGGGGTAAGCGCTACTTGGTAGCCGTAAAATTAATGGGAAACGCAGCTTCAATGATCGAAAAATTCATTTCCCTGGATTTCACCTTCCGTGTTGATGCGAATTCTGCGGGTGCCGGGTTTGCTGTTTAGAATATAGGCACACATCATCAGCGCATACTCTTCATTTTTTTTCTGCATCGCCGTTAACAACTTGTCGGCGACTATCTGGCAACGCTGGTTCTGATCCGGGTCAGGTACCCACCAGCGACTCATTTGCCAGCCGCAGCTCATGTCCTGATCCATCTTGTTAAAAAATTCGGTTGCCTCGAGTGCAAGCGTTTCTGGCACATCGAGGTCATAACTCTTATCATCGATCTCAACGGTAATATTCATAGGTTTATCTCGAAGACGATGTTAATAAAAATACCTGACCTGCTAAATCCCGTACAGCTCGAGGCGGTTTGTTCGGTGCTGCGACAAGCCAGGTTTGTCGATGGCAAGCTCAGCGCCGGCAAAAATGCCAGCGTTAAAAAAAATAACCGGGAACTTGCGCCAGACGAGGACCGCTTTGATGCATTAAACAACGTCGTCATGACCGAGCTGGTACAAAACCCCGTGTATCTGCGGGCCGCCATGCCGGTAAAAATATGCGCCCCGATCTATGCGCGCTACGAACCCGGCATGGAGTACGGCGGTCATATCGACGATCCGATAATGGGATCACCCGGTTCGAGATATCGTTCCGATATATCGATTACAATTTTCCTTAACGGGCCCGGGGAATACGAAGGTGGTGAACTCTGTATTGAAACAAGCGACGGTAATACTGATTTCAAACTTCCCGCGGGACAGGCCATACTCTATCCATCAAACAGCTATCACTCGGTAAAAAAAGTAACCGCGGGCGAGCGCCTGGTGGCAATAACCTGGGTGCAAAGTTACATTCGCCGTGCAGACCAACGCGAGTTACTGATGCAACTGGACCAGGCCAGAGAATTGCTGGCCGATACCCCAAACCATGCGATCCATGATCAGATCGATCTCTGCCATGCAAACCTGTTTCGCATGTGGGCCGAGACCTAGACTGCCTCAACGATGCGAGCCTTTCTCCTCGTGGGCCAGGTCGACCAGTTTAGTTGCGAGTTCATCATAAGCACGTTTGTTCTTCGCTAACTCCGACTCACCCTCGGTATCGTAGTAGTCTTCAGCCGAAAACTTGCCACCTTGCTCGAGCTCGATGAACTGGCGCTGCAATTCCAGCATCTGCTTGATGATTTCCTGTTTTTCACTCATTGGTTTTCCTCGATTAATCGTTCGCGCGGTAGTTAGTTTCCTAGTAGCCGCCTTTTCTGCGGCTTTCCGGTAGACCCGCTATTCTACCACCCTGTTTACTGGGATCACCCGGGAACAAATCATAAAGCGTTTTCGCACTAACCGATTTGTCGCCCCAGGTGCCTGCCATCGCTTTGACCAGAGTCCGGGTATTAGGCTGGTTGCCCGCGTTATTAACAAATTCATCACGTAAATAATTGACTAAATCCCAGTGCCGTTCACTGAGTTCCAGTTTTTCCTGGCCCGCCAGGACCCTGGCAACGGATTCCGACCAGTCCTCGACATTTTCCAGAAAACCCGTCTCCGTGGTTGGAATCTCCCTACCATCAACACTTATACTCATATTACTAACCTCAATTCTTTCTCCTCGATTACAAAACTATTCCTGAACCTTGTGCACCGGGTTTATTCCCCGATGCGGAACAAACAAGCCGCAGCCGAGCATTCGACCTTCACCCAATCCCTGCTGCTGCAGGGTTACCGATTCTTCGGGCTCCAGGTCCGCTATCATCAGGGCGCGGGTAAAGATTGGTCCATCTGCAGTGCGAATCGTGCCGGACCTGCCGCAAATCATTTTTGAAACTTCGATATTCATCCGCTTCAATAATTCAGCGACTTCGACCAGGAAATCGGCTTCGGCCTGGTCCCGATCGCAGCAAACCGCGCGGGCATGGAGTGTGCCCAGGGTCGATAACTTGCGCTTCGTACTTTCACCTATGGCAACCTCCTGGGAACCGATCCGCAGCGTTCGATTCGTGATCCCGGCTACTTCATCGCTATCGTCTCGATGCACCCGTATTGCGAGGCGGGCACGAGCTGACAACGGCAACATGGCATCGCTTTGCTCCGGTCGATTCCAGCCGTTTCCTGAACCGGCCATGCGCACACCATGCACCCCGATCTTGCTGCAGGTGTCGAGTTTCAAGTGTGACCCTAGCGCTTGCGAAAGCGCAAAGGCATGGTCTATATCAAGGTTGGTGCCGCGCAGTTTGAACACCAGGTCGAACACATCATCGGGCACCTGGTATTCTTTTTCGGATTCGCTATCTTCGCGCCAGAACATTTTCTTGTGCCTATATATGCTTTCAGGCCAGGGCCTTGTCAAAATTGATCGCATCGTAGTAGCGCGCGCGATAAACCAGTCGCGGCGGCAAGTCAGCGCCATTGTGAAACGCCTGGCGTCCATGCAGAATATTATTACAAACGATGCCCTGGTGCTCGCGCAGCTTGATTTCTATCATCGTTTTACCATCCATCAGAATTTCACGCACCCGGTTGAGCGCGCTTGCGCTCTGCCGGTCTGACTTCCAGACAATGTTGTGTGGTCTCGAGGTGTAACGCATATTCAGGGCGCAGGTCCCTGGTTGTAACGAAAATACCGGACCGGTTTCTGCCGCACGGATAACTCGATTGCCCTGAACATTAGCAGGCACGCACATCATATCGTTGCACATCAGCGCCTCGAGCAGATTGGGTGCTTCGTCCCGAATCAGCAGGTACATCATCTCGTGATCAAACAGGAAGTTATCTCCACCGCGCTCGGACTGATGCACGCAATAAAGCGCGAATGCATTGATTCGACGCCCATCGGGATTGTAGTAGCCATCCGTATGCCAGTTCATACCACGACTGGTGTAAGGGATGTACTGCGAACGCTTGTCTGACTCGCTAACAACCTGCAGCGACGTGACTTTATTCTCGTCCGCGCCCAGGTTAACATCCAGGTCCTGCAGTCCAAATTGTCGATTAAGCGCCAGGAATTCAGATTTCCCCAACTGAACTGTAGATTCAAACACAACGAAATTATAGGCTGCCACCTGTTTCCGAATCTGATCCAGCATCGAATCCGGAAGGCCTGACTCAGGATTCAGTGGATAGACCTTAGTAGCTGTCAATTCCTGTCGATATCGCAACTTGCGTGCCCGCCAGGCCTGGTACGCAGCTTCGTTTTCGAGCATAAAAGGAGAATTTTCATCGCAGCTGTTGAGTGCGCTGCTCATATGGTCTAATGTGGCGTTCAATTCCGGTCCGGGTTGTTAGAATTCAATGGGTAAATCAAGCCTGATTCTATTACACGCGATACCCGATTGGAGCACCCCATCGGTAGGAGTCAAAAAACTAAATGGGCTTAACCAGTAAACCTATGATATTTATAGGTTTTATCGGTTATACGGTCGGCAAGAAAAAAACCCGGATCAGACGTGGAAATTTAGCCTATCTCGATAGGGATAAGTTTACAAATTGCTGCACCCCAAGCGGGGGATAGCTCATCCCGTCTAATTCTAACAAACTAGCGCCAACGCCGGCATTTCGTCAGGTCTACGAGAGGATCGTAGCTGACCTGGATCCTGATTCCAGGGGCCACCTGGTTCTGGAATCGTTCAACAGATAAACGGGAACAGATTTACTATGGCTAAAAAAGCACATGTCACCCCAATGCTCGACGAACTCGAGAACGGCCCCTGGCCAAGTTTCATTTCCGGAATCAAACGTCTACGCGATGAACACGACGACAAACGCATCAATGGCGTTGCCAATTCCCTGCTCGGGCAACTGGAACATTCCTATGAAACCCGCAAAGGTTACTGGAAAGGGGGCACGGTCAGTGTTTACGGTTACGGTAGCGGTATCATTCCGCGTTTTTCCGAAGTCGCGCATGCTTTCGAGGAATCGAAGGAATTCCATACGCTGCGGGTTCAGCCACCCGCCGGTAATTACTACACCACCGACATGCTGCGCCAGCTTGGTGACAGCTGGGAAAAATACGGATCGGGCCTGGTAACCTTTCACGGTCAAACCGGCAACATCATGTTTATCGGTACCTCGACCGAAAATACCCAGCATTTCTTCAACGAAATTAACGAATACGGTTTTGACCTCGGCGGTGCCGGCCCCTGCGTCCGCACCGGCATGTCCTGCGTTGGTGCCGCCCGCTGCGAACAGTCCTGCGTCGATGAAATGCGAGTCCACCGCACCCTGTTGAACAATTTCACCGATGACGTGCATCGCCCCGCACTGCCCTACAAGTTCAAATTCAAGGTTTCCGGCTGCGGCAACGACTGCATGAACTCGATCGAGCGTTCCGACTTCGCGATCATCGGCACCTGGCGCGATGACATGAAAGTGGACCAGGAAGCGTTCAAGGAATACGTCGGCAACAAGGGACGCCAGCACACCATCGACAATATCATCACCCGCTGCCCTACCAATGCGCTGTCGCTCAACGATGACGATTCACTCGAAGTCGACAATCGCAATTGTGTGCGCTGCATGCACTGTCTCAACGTGGTTCCGAAAGCGCTCTCCCCCGGGGACGATAAAGGCGTCACCATATTAATGGGCGGTAAGCGTACCCTCAAAATCGGCGACCTGATGGGTACCGTGATCGTGCCTTTCATGAAGCTCGAAGATGAAGAGGATTATGAAACACTGACCGAGCTCGCCGAGGAAGTCATCGATTACTGGGCCGAAAACGGGCTCGAGCACGAGCGTTGCGGTGAAATGGTGGAGCGCATCGGCCTGGTTAATTTCCTCGAAGGTATCGGCGTTGAAGTCGATCCGAACATGATCTCGGAAACTCGCACCAGTTCGTACGTGCGCATGGATGACTGGGATATCGAAGCCAAGAAATGGTTTGACCGCAAGGCTGAATCAAAGAAAGCATCGTAAGCAACGTAGTGAGGTCACTGAACATGTTATTTAAAACCAATGCAGGAGCCCGATAATGGAAGGTCAACGCACCCCGATTGAATCCGGATGCCCCGATGGATTCCAGTACATGCATCCGACCATGCGTAAAAACTACGGCAACTGGTCTTACCATGAAGATCCGCGCCCCGGCGTTTTAAAACATACCGCGCATGGTGGCGATGCAATCTATACCGTGCGCGCCGGCACCCAGCGAATTCTCGACGTCTTCACGCTACGCAAGCTTTGCGAAATCGGCGACGAGTATGCCGAGGGTTACGTACGTTTTACGATTCGCAGCAATATCGAGTACATGGTTGCCGACGGCAGCAAGGTCGAACCATTGATCGCGGCACTTGAAAAAGAAGGTTTCATCGTCGGTGGCACCAAGAACTCGGTTGCTATGATTTCGCATACCCAGGGATGGCTGCACTGTGACATTCCCGGTACCGATGCCTCGGGCGTGGTCAAGTCGATGATGGACGAGCTGATCGAAGAATTCAAAGGCTGGAACATGCCGAACCGGGTTCATATCACGACCTCCTGTTGCCAGATCAATTGTGGCGGCCAGGGCGACATCGCAATCAACATACAGCATACCAAGCCACCCAAGATCAATCATGACCTGGTCGCCAACATCTGCGAGCGCCCGTCGGTGGTGGCGCGCTGCCCGGTGGCGGCAATTCGTCCCGCGCTCGTCAACGGCAAACCATCGCTCGAGGTGGACGAAAAGAAGTGTATTTGCTGTGGTGCCTGTTACCCGCCCTGCACGCCGATGCAAATCAACGATCCCGAGCACACCAAGCTGGCAATCTGGGTCGGTGGCAATCACTCCAATGCCCGCGGCAAACCGACCTTCCAGAAACTGGTTGCAGCCGGCATTCCGAACAATCCACCGCGCTGGCCGGAGGCGACTGCAATCGTTAAAAAGATTCTGCAGACCTACAAGGAAAATGCGCGTGACTGGGAGCGCCTCAACGACTGGATCGAGCGGATCGGCTGGCCGCAATTCTTTGAATTAACCGAGCTGCCGTTTACCAAGTTTCATGTCGATAACTGGCGCGGCGCGAGAAACTCGCTTAACGCCTCGACTCATATCCGGTTTTAACGAGGTAGCCGCGTGAAATTTGGAATATTAATCAACGAAGGTCCCTACACGCACCAGGCCTCCGATTCGGCCTACCATTTTACCGAGGCCGCGTTGCGGGCAGGTCACGAGGTCGTACGCGTCTTCTTCTACCATGACGGTGTCAATAATGGCACCAGGCTCAGCGTCCCACCCCAGGATGACCGCAATATCAGCGAACGCTGGAGCGCACTGGGACAGAAGTATGACCTCGAATTAATCCTGTGCGTAGCCGCAGCACAAAGACGCGGATTGTTGGACGAAGATGAAGCCAAGCGTGCAGGCAAGGACGGCAGTAACATGGCGCCCGGGTTTCAGATATCCGGACTGGGTCAATTGATCGATGCCGGTATCCAGGCGGATCGTTTAATCGTATTTGGTGATTAATTATGGCCTCAAAGAAATTTTTATACGTTAACCGCAAGGCCCCGCATGGTTCTATTTATGCGCAGGAGTCGCTTGAAGTTGTACTAATCGGTGCAGCCTTCGAGCAGGACGTAACGCTTGCTTTCGTCGACGACGGGGTTTACCAGTTGATGCAAAACCAGGACACCGGAGGCATCGGCGCGAAGAACTTTGCACCGACCTTCAGGGCCCTCGGCGATTATGATGTCAGCCAGATTTACGTCGAACGTGAATCGCTGGAAATGCGTGGCCTCAGCAAGGAAGACCTGATGCCGTTGACCTATGAAGATGAAGACGACGACTGGGCAGAAAAAGATTCGATCCATGTCGTCAGCAGCGACGAACTGGCCGACATCATCGAACAGCAGGATGTCATCCTGAATTTTTAGGCGGAATCGAAATGTCTGTATTGCACATCGTGAACAAATCACCCTTTGATCGTAACTCGCTCGACAGTTGCCTGCGCCTGGCGAAAGCCGATAGCCCGATTCTGTTGATTGAAGACGGCATTTACGCAGTACAAAAAAATACCGCCGCAGCGGAGCGGATGCAGCAGGCTCTTTCGACGCACTCGGTTTACGCATTGCGTTCCGATCTTCAGGCCAGGGGGATAAACCCGGATAACATCATCGACGGAATTTCACTGGTTGATTACGACGGTTTTGTGGAGCTCACTACTGAGCACGACAAGCTACAGTCATGGCTGTGACTGTGGAATTACATTTAACATGGCAGAGGTAAAAAATGGCTATTGAAATAGACGGCAAATCATACGATACGGACGAAGAAGGTTACCTCACTAACCTGAGTGACTGGAACGACCAACTCGCAAACGAAATGGCAAAAGCCGATGGCGCCGTACTGGATGACAACCACTGGGAAGTGATCAATTTCCTACGTGACTACTACGAGGAATACCAGATCGCTCCCGCGGTGCGCGTGCTGACCAAGGCGGTGGGTAAAAAACTGGGCAAAGACAAGGGTACCAGCAAGTATCTTTACGAGCTGTTTCCTTACGGACCTGCCAAGCAAGCCTGTAAATACGCGGGTCTGCCCAAGCCCACCGGCTGCGTCTAGGCAGCGTTGGGCGTATTTCCGGGAAAGGGAGCCGTTCCCTTTCCCGATAGCCTGGCAAGCCGGGAGATGACGTATCCATGTCATTACTGACGATTGCATTCACCCTGTTATTCTACTTCGCTACTGCAACAATTGTAGCCGGACTCGTCTATCGCATCAGGCTCTACGCCGTCACGCCAACCCCGTTGCGGATTCCGACCACCCCGGCACCGATAACAACACAGGGCGTCGTCAGGCGCATGTTTTTTGAAGTCACCTTGTTCAATAGCCTGTTCAAATCGAACAAGTGGATCTGGTTATTCGGCTGGGTCTTTCACGCGGCCCTGTTATTCGTGCTGTTACGCCACCTGCGCTACTTTACCGATCCGGTCTGGTCCTGGGTCGCACTGATTCAACCCATCGGCAGCTATGCCGCATTTGCAATGGTCGCGGGCCTTGCTGGCCTCTGGGCACGCCGTTTCCTGGTCGACCGGGTACGTTATATCTCGTCTCTCTCCGACCACTTGATGCTGGCCCTGCTGGTTGCGATTGGTCTCACCGGCCTCGGCATGAAATACGTTGCACATACCGATATCGTTGCCGTTAAGGCATTCTTCCTCGGGCTGATGTATTTCGACTGGCAGCCGATGCCGAGCGACCTGCTGCTGTGCCTGCACCTGTTACTGGTCGCACTGCTGATGATTATCTTCCCGTTCAGCAAGTTACTGCATGCACCGGGAGTATTCTTCAGCCCGACCCGCAATCAAATCGATAACCCGCGCGAAAAGAGGCATGTGCCGACGCGTAAATCAGCGCCTGTAAAACAGGCGGGCTGACCCGGAAATTATCGTGGCCGAATTCGAGACCCCAGCGCTTAAACCCTACCCCGAGATCCCGCCGATCGAAATCGGATCGATGGCACATAGCAAGCCTTATGTTGCCAAGGAAGACCTGCAACAGAAAATCGGCTTCCCCGGAGAGCTCATCGACAACTGGGAAAAGGTCGCAATCGACAAGATGGGGGAGCTGGTTAATGGTTCCCGCGCATTGCGCGTATTTCTGGACAGTTGCGTGAAATGCGGCGCCTGCACCGACAAATGCCATTATTACCTCGGCACATCAGACCCCAACAATATGCCGGTCGCCCGCCAGGACCTGTTTCGCTCGGTTTACCGGCGTTATTACACGCTGGCCGGCAAGTACCTGCCCGGCCTGGTGGGTGCACGCGACATGGACCAAAGCGTTATCGACGAATGGTATAGCTATTTCCACCAGTGCTCGCAATGCCGACGCTGCTCGGTTTATTGTCCCTACGGTATCGATACCGCGGAAATTTCGATGGCCGCGCGTGAGATCATGGACACCATCGGCGTCGGCCAGAAGTACTGCAATGAAATCATCGGCAAGGCACAGACTATCGGCAATAACCTCGGCTTACCCCAGCCTGCGCTTGCCGACACGCTCGAAGGCCTTGAAGAAGATATCGAGGAAGAGACCGGTGTTACCGTGCGCATGCCGCTCGATGTCAAGGGTGCCGATGTTCTTTTGGTAACACCCTCGGCTGATTTTTTTGCCGAACCCCATGTCGATGGCCTGATCGGTTATGCCAAGGTCTTTCACCAGGCTGGAATGAGCTGGACGCTCTCCAGCTATGCGAGCGAGGCTGCCAATTTCGGTATGTTCATCGGCTCTTATGAAAACATGCAGGTATTGGCGCTGCGCATTCGGGAAGCGGCGCTCGAACTCGGAGTCAAGCGCATCATCTTCGGTGAGTGCGGCCACGCCTGGCGCGTCGCCTATAATTTTCTCGACACGCTCGCAGGACCATTCGATTTTCTCGATCGCAACTACCCGATGCCCCAGCATATCTGCGAAGTTACCTACGATTTACTGCAGCGCAAGGCACTCAGAATGGATCCGTCGGCCAATGACGACATGGTGCTGACCTTTCATGATTCCTGCAATATTGCGCGCGGTTCACGCATGGGTGACTTCGAAGGCGGCCAGTTCGTGATTCCACGCGAAGTTATCAAGGCCAGCTGTAATCATTTTGTCGATATGCCCGCAGATACCGTCAAAGAGGCGACTTTCTGCTGTGGCGGTGGTGGCGGCCTGTTGACCGATGACCTGGTCGAGCTGCGCGTCAAGGGTGCCCTGCCGCGCATGGAAGCATTGCAACAGGTAGTGGAACAACACGGTGTCACTCACCTCGCGGCAATCTGCGCGATTTGCAAAAGCCAGTTCAGCAAGATCCTGCCCTACTACGGGTTTGAGATGGACCAGGTCGTCAGCATTCACCAGTTAGTCAGTAACGCCATCCAGCTGGGTGGCGAACATTAGAACTAGATAGTTTTCAGGAGAAGTAAAATGGCAGCGTCAGAAGACGAAGTGAACAAGAATCTCACCTTTAGATTGTATGAGGATGGTGTACACCGCTGGCGTTCGCAGGGCGAAAATATATTCAACGAGGATACCACCTACAAGTGCCCGACATACGTGCATCGGACACCCCCCTGCCAGGGCAGTTGCCCTTCCGGCGAAGATGTCCGCGGCTGGCTGAACATCGTGCGTGGCATCGAACTGCCACCCGAAGGTGTGAGCATGCAGGAATATGCATTCCGTCGTTCCACCGATGCCAATCCGTTTCCGTCAATGATGGGACGTGTCTGCCCTGCGCCCTGTGAACAGGGCTGTAATCGTAACAACGTCGACGACTTCGTTGGCATCAATTCGGTCGAGCAATTTATCGGCGATTCGGCCAAAAGCGAAGGTTATAAATTCGGCGACCTGCCTGCGGTTGGGAAACACCGGGTTGCGATCATCGGTGGAGGGCCCGCTGGACTCGCAGCGGCTTACCAATTACGACGCAAGGGCATTGGCAGTACGATTTTCGACGACCATGACGACCTCGGAGGCATGTTCCGCTATGGCATCCCCGGCTATCGTACACCGCGCGAATTTCTCGACCACGAAATCAATCGCATTATGGAAATGGGCCATATTGATACGCGCATGAATACGCGTGTAGGCCGCGACATTAGCCTTGGAAAAATCGAGAAAGAATTTGATGCAGTGTTATGGGCGATCGGCTGCCAGTCCGGACGTGGGCTGCCGCTCGAACATGGTGACGCGCCTAACTGTATATCGGGTGTTGCATTTCTTGAGGCCTTTAACAAGGGTGCCTTGCAGGTGACCGCCGATCGCGTGGTTTGTGTCGGCGGTGGCGACACCTCGATTGACGTGGTATCGGTGGCGCGCCGCCTCGGCAAGGTCGACTCTCTGCCCAAAGAACAGATGACCGAGTTTGTCGTCGGCGGATTCACCGCGCATGATTCCGCTTACGCCGCCTCGAGACAAGGTGCCGATGTTACGCTGACATCGCTGTTCGAGAAAGCTGAAATGACAGCAACCGAACACGAGGTGGAAGATGCTCTGCGCGAAGGTGTCACGATTCTTGACGGCGTGATGCCGGTCGAAATCATTGTCAACGATGAGGGTCGTGCAACCGCGTTAAAGCTCGCAAAATGCACCATTGAAGATGGTGCACCCACGCCGGTCGAAGGCAGTGAATTTGAAGTCGAGTGCGATCTGATCGTATCCGCGATTGGCCAGGGGGGCGATCTGCAGGGCATAGAGGAAATGGGTAACGAGCGCAACCTGATGAACGCGGACAAGTTTTTTCAACACCCGGATAAGCCCGGTCATTTCGTCGCCGGCGATATCATCCATCCGCACCTGTTGACGACGGCCATCGGCCATGCCTCGATCGCTGCCGACAGCATCGAGCGTTATCTCGGCGGCGCCGAATTCGACAAGCGACCGAAGGTTGACGTGCACCATTTCAACCTGCTCAACAAGCTCAAGGAGGTTGACCTGACACCGACCGAGTTTGAGCACGAGGGAACCTGGGGCACTGCCGAGGCGAAATTCGCGGTGCACAATTACGAAGATCGCGGCGCCAACGAAATAATTTCGTCGGAGCGCCTGTTTCTGTCGCACTTCAATTACGAGGCGCGCAAATTGCGCGAACAACATGGTCCCGATTCAGAACATGTACTCGGTGATTTCGACGAACGCGTCAAGTGCCTGAGTGAAGAACAGGCGGTCGAGGAAGCGAGTCGCTGCATGAGCTGCGGCATGTGTTTCGAGTGCGACAATTGCGTTATTTACTGCCCACAGGATGCAGTCTACCGGGTCAAGAAAGAAGACAAGACCATGGGGCGTTACGTCGCTACCGATTACACCCGCTGTATCGGCTGTCATATTTGTGCCGATGTATGCCCGACCGGCTATATCGATATGGCACTGGGCGATCACTGACGGTTACGCTGGTGCAGAATTTCGTTTCATTGCTGCGCTGTCTGATGCTGGCTTGCCTGTTCGGAGTTGTGCCTGTTGGTAGCGTAATCGCTGTGGATGAGGCCGCATCGAGTTTCGGTGAGGTCGTGATCCCGTCACCCACAAAACCAGCCGATGCCAGCGATTGTGTCGAACCCGTCGATGTCATGCGTCGCGATCACATGAAATTCCTGATGCATCAACGCGATGCCACGGTGCTCGAAGGTGAACGCGATTCCAAGTACAGTCTTGTTGGCTGTATGGATTGTCACAATCCGGCCGGCGTGAGCGAGGAAATCATCCGTTATGAAAACCCAAAGCACTTCTGCGCCGAATGCCATGCCTATACCAGCGTCAAGATCGATTGCTTCGAATGCCATGCTGATCGCGGCCTGGCTCGTTCCGAGCAGAGCAGCCTGACTCCGAACGCCCGATCTCGAGTGCTTTCGGCACATACCTTCAGTCAAAAACTGGAGCAGGCTCGTGGCGACTGAGCTCGACAATATCGAACTGCGACCGGCGCGCCGCGAGTTTCTTAAAAGTGCCGCGGCACTTGCGACCACGCTGATCGCACCCGGTATTATTCTTTATAAAACCGGTCACGCCAGTAACACCCCGGGGAAAAAGCCCCGCTGGGGACTATTGATTGATACCAATGCCCTGAGCGAGTCTGACGTCGATGCCTGCGTCAGTGCCTGCCAACGCGAACATGGTTGGGAGTCGGACCCCGATTCCCGAACCGATGCGCAATGGATTCGTAAGGTCAAACTCACTGATCCCGAATCGGGGCATCAACGTTTTCTGCCGATGATGTGCATGCATTGTGAAAATCCGCCCTGCGTTGATGTCTGCCCGACTGGCGCCTCGTTCAAACGCGACGACGGAATCGTGCTGGTTAACAAGCATACCTGTATCGGTTGTCGTTATTGCATGATGGCCTGTCCCTACAAGGCGCGCTCGTTTATCCACGAAACCCTCAAGGACCAGCTGCCTGTCGCACCGCGCGGCAAGGGTACTGTTGAATCCTGTACCCTGTGCGTGCACCGTATCGATCGCGATGGTAGCAACGCGATACCCGCCTGCGCCGAAGCGGTCAACCACGGCGACCGCAAGGCCATCTGGTTTGGTGATCTGCATGATCCGCAGAGCGAGATTTCACAGCGTCTGCAGGCTCTGGGCGCCGTTAAACTGCGGGCCGACATGGGACTGAACCCCGGTGTTCGCTACCAGGGACTATGAAGATGCAGTCATCCATGCGCTATGCCGAGATCAAAACCAGCACTCCAAATTACTGGGGAATCCTGGCTGCGCTTGCCGTGATTGCGCTAACTGGATTTGCCGCTGCACATCACATGGACACGGAAGGTCACCACGTTACCGGCATGACCAACCAGGTTGTCTGGGGGCTACCCCATGTATTCGCGATCTTTTTAATTGTCGCGGCTTCCGGCGCGCTTAACCTGGCCTCGATCGCTTCGGTCTTCGGCAAGCAGGATTACAAGCCTCTGGCACGTTTCTCGGCGGTACTGTCGATCGCGTTACTGGTGGGTGGACTGGCAATTTTATTGCTCGACCTGGGACGCCCGGATCGCCTGATCGTGGCGATGACCTATTACAATTTCAAATCGATTTTCGCCTGGAACATCATCCTCTACACCGGGTTCATCGTCATCGTGCTGGCCTATCTATGGCTGATGATGGAGCGGCGCATGCATCGTTGGAGCAAACCGGCGGGGTTACTGGCCTTTGCCTGGCGCCTGATCCTGACCACCGGTACCGGCTCGATCTTCGGTTTCCTGGTGGCGCGCGAGGCATATGACTCTGCCCTGCTGGCGCCATTGTTCATCGTCATGTCGTTCGCTTTTGGCCTGGCGATTTTCATCATGCTATTGATGCTCAGTTTCAGGCTCGATCAGCGCGAGCTGGATCACTCGCACCTGCAACGATTGCGCAAATTGCTGGGATTGTTTACCGCGGCAGTACTTTACTTCGTGATCGTATTTCATCTGACCAAGTTGTATGGCACCCAGAACCATGATTTCGAACGCTTCATTCTACTAGACGGCGGTATTTACACCTTGATGTTCTGGATATTCCAGATCGGGCTTGGCAACCTGTTGCCATTGGCGATGTTGTATGCGCCCGGCCTGCAGCGCTCGAATTCGGCCCTGGTGATCGCGAGCCTGCTGGTTATTGTCGGTGCCTTCGCCCAGCTCTACATCATCATCGTCGGTGGACAGGCATATCCGCTCAACATTTTCCCGGGTTATATCGTGGAAAGCAGCTTCTTCGATGGTGTGATCAACGAATATACTCCGAGCCTGTGGGAGTTTCTGCTCGGGTTTGGCGGTGTTACCGGCGCGCTGTTGGTCGCACTGCTTGGCATTCGGATACTGCCCATCATGCCTGAAAGCCTGCCAGCCGAGGTACAATAGGTTATGGCTTCGCTATTTCTCTCCGCGGCACACAAATCATCGGGTAAAACCACGCTCAGCATCGGCCTGTGTGCGGCCCTGGTCAAACGCGGCTTTGATGTGCAGCCTTTTAAAAAGGGTCCCGACTATATTGACCCGATCTGGCTCGGGATGGCCGCCGGGAAACCCTGTTACAACCTCGATTTTTTCGTCGCCGGCCGACAGGAAACGATTGACGACTATTGTTACCGAGGGCAGGCAGCTGATATTTGCCTGATCGAGGGCAACAAGGGGCTACATGACGGACTTGACCTGGATGGTAGCAATAGCAATGCAGCGTTGGCAAAAGCACTGAAGGCCCCGGTCATCATGGTCGTCGATGCCCGCGGCACCATGCGTGGCATCGCGCCCCTGTTAATCGGGTACCAGGTGTTCGACAAAGAAGTCAACATCGCCGGTGTCATCGCTAACATGACCGGCGGCCGGCGGCACGAATCCAAGCTGCGTGCGGCGGTCGAAGAATATACCGACATCCCGTTCCTGGGAGCGCTTGAAAACGATGCATCCATTGGTCTCAATGAACGTCATCTCGGGTTAATTCCCGGTTACGAGGACCCTGATTCCAGGCACAAGATCAATACTATTGCCGGCGTGATCGGCGATAACGTCGACCTGGATAAACTGGTCGAAATAGCGCAACAGGCAAAATCGGTCGAGCCGGCAACATCGCCATTGCTGCGCAAGCCCGAATTTACCGGTTTGCGTATCGGCATTGCACAGGACAGCGCCTTCGGCTTTTATTACCCCGGAGACCTCGAAGCATTCCGCCAGGCAGGCGCGCAGCTGGTTTCGATCGACACCACCCGGGACCAGTCCCTGCCCGCCATCGATGGGCTTTTTATCGGTGGTGGATTTCCCGAGCGCCATGCGGCAAGCCTCGCCGCCAATGGCACAATGCGCGATTCGATAAAAAACGCGATCGAAGCCGGCCTCCCAAGCTACGCGGAATGCGGTGGCTTAATGTACCTGTCACGAAGCCTGACCTGGAATGAAGCCAGCTATGACATGGTCGGCGTGCTCGACGCGAAGTCTGTCATGCACGAAAAATCCCAGGGTCGTGGATACGTTAAACTCGGCGAAATTGAAGGTCAGCATCCCTGGACTTTTCAACGTCAGCCCGGCAATGAGTTACATGCGCATGAATTTCATTATTCAGCGCTGCAGGGCATGCCCGATGATGCCGTATATGCCTACCAGGTCCTGCGAGGCAAGGGGATCCGGCAGCAGCATGACGGATTCGTTTACAAGAATTTACTCGCCTCTTATAGCCACCTGCGCGACACCGCGGCGAATCCCTGGGTTAAACGCTTTTTACACTTTGTGCAACTCAACAAGGCTTCGCCTGTAACCGAGGTCGCTAATGCCCTGTAATCACCGCCATGATTAGTCTCTCTGCCACGGCCCTGGAACAGATTAAGCTTTCCACGAACCAGGATGAAAATCACTCGCTGCCAATACGTATCGCCATCAAGGAACAGGACGACGGCAGTTTTCACTACGCCATGGGATTCGATGAACAACGGCTGCCGGGTGACAATTTTCTGAATTTTGACGGTGTCAACCTGGTTGTCTCCGAGGGCAGCAAGGACCTCGCGGAGGGTATGACCATCGACTTCGTTGAGCTGGAACCCGGTAAACCCGAGTTTATATTCCTCAATCCCAACGACCCCACCTATGTCCCACCCCGGAAGTCATAGTTCCACCAGGCAGGTTCGCTCAATCGTTTAAATCGGTATACTTGCGAGAATAGGTAAGCAATGAAACCTTCTTATTCGATCGATTTTCTCGCTATGTCTGGACACGATCCACATTTACTACGCAAGACCAACCTGTTTAACGCATGGTTTGTCAGACTCGATAAAGAAAAGCGTAACCTGCTGAAAAGCGGCAGGTTTCGACTGTTGTTCCTGTCCTTTTCAATTCTGATCCTATTGTTGTTGAACTTGATTGGCGTGGTAAAGCCCGATAGCCCCATTGCCATAAGCTTACAAGATTACGTCGCCTGGATGCACACTTTGGAAATCGTGCTACTGCTGTTGCTGTTCTGGGAGATCTGGCGTGAATTATTGCAGCCGTTGTTGAGACTGTGCGACTGGGCGGATTTGATGCGCGGCGTCAATTTCGATGCACAGGTCGAGCTGAGCGGCGATAGCGATTTTTCCGAGCTGGCCCGCGACATCAACATGCTCGGCAACATGATTAATCAACTCTCGCGCGATACCGATGTCCAATTGCAAAAGCATACCGACTACATTTCGCGTGAGTCGAGGTCACTGGCGATACTTTACGATGTTGCTTCAAGCATAAACGCGTCGCGTGACCTTAACGAACTGTTCAAAAAATCGCTCGAATCCCTGTGCAAAAACTTGAACGCCAGCGCCGGAATTATTCGCCAGTTTATAGGCAAAAATAAAAAAGATATCGTCGCTTCTCACGGCGATATAAATCATACCTTTCTCTCGAGCGCCGATCACTTTCTGTCGATTGACTATCCATCTAGTGATATCAAGCTCGATAGCATTTACCGCATTGACAGCCTTGACCATGAAACCGTGTTTGGTCTCGGTAGCACGCATCGACAGGAAAAGGTGCGGGTGCTGTCGATATTGCTGCAGTACCGCGAAGGCATACTCGGTGCGATTCATTTATTTTTTCCAGATGATAGCTCGGTCGATCTTGAGGACTACAACGAGCTGCTGCTGAGCATCGGTCAGCACCTCGGCAGTGCGGTGGAGAAGTTTCGCCTGCTCGAGGAAGAAAGCGAATTGCTGGTAATGCAGGAACGCACCAGGCTATCGCACGAACTGCATGATTCGCTGGCACAAACCATCGCCAGTTTGCGCATCCAGATTCGTGTCATCGACGAGACTTTTCATTCGAATGATGAAAAAGCCATCTGGCACCAGATGGAACGCATCGAGTACACCATCGATCAGGCCAATCACCAGTTGCGCGAATTAATCGCCCATTTCCGAGTGCCGATAAACGATCAGGGGCTGATTTCGTCGATCGAGGATAACATTCGCCGCACCCAGGAAGAAATGGGCATCCCGGTCTATTTTCAAAACGAATGGCCGGAGCAGGAATTTAGCGCGGAAGTCGAACTCAACGTGCTGCGCATTGTTCAGGAATGCCTGGTTAATATCCGCAAGCACAGCCAGGCCGAAGTCGTTCGGGTATTACTCAGTTACCGTGAGGGTGACAATATCGTGTTAATCGAGGATGACGGTATCGGGTTTGAAGAATCATCGATCATATCCGAAGGAGGACGTCACCTGGGCCTGAATATACTGCGCGACCGGGCAAGAGAAATTAATGCCAGCATCGAAATCGAAAGTGAGCCCGGTGATGGAACCCGGATACACTTGCAGTTCAAAGCCGAGCCGGTAAAGGCGCTACTCGAATCCACTGGCTGACGCGATGGCGAAAAGAATTTCACTTTCACGTGCGGCTCGCCTCGTCGGGGTAAAACGGGGAGTTCTGCAACAACAAATCAGGGCGGGAGAGTTGCAAACCTTCGAAGGTGAAATTGTATTGTCAGACCTGCTACATGCTTATCCGGATGCCCAGATCGAGGATTCAAGCATGCTCGAACGGGTTGAGCAAATCATCGAGCAGGCCACTTTCATCAATCCCGATAGCATCGCGCGAAAGCCTGACAATGTCGCCCTGACCGCGCGCATCATGTCGTTAAGCGAGAACCTGTCACGACAAAAACGACTACTTGATCGGTACCAGCGCTTTACCGATGAACTGCGCGCTGAAATCAACAGGCTCGAGGCACAGCCCGATGCGCTGCAACAACTGGGTTCCTGGGTTGATCAAGCTACGTCCAGAATTTCGACAGACGATGATACAATAGATCAACCATTCGTTAACGAAACGTTTTTACGTGTTATGTCGGCACAGGCAACAGTCATTCCCAGTGGTCACGAGTTCTTCGTTGAAGGTGCAGAATCTATTCTGGAAGCGGGCCTGCGCGGGGGACTGGCGCTCAATTACGGATGCAGTAACGGCAACTGCGGCCTGTGCAAGATCCGTGTAGTGTCGGGAGAAACCCGGAGAATAAAACATCACGATTATGCACTTACCGAGGCTGAAAAAGGCATTGGCTATGTGCTGGGTTGCTGCAATACCGCGATATCCGATGTCGTGCTTGAAGCCGACGAGGCACAGAGCACCAAAGACATCCCGATGCAGAACATTCCAATCAGGATAAAAAAAATCGATCATCCCGACGCCGATGTTTTAATCGTCAGCACGCGGACGCCACGCACCAGTCGGCTAAGATTTCTTGCGGGCCAGCGCGCAACGCTTTCGATTGACCAGGTGGGTTCGGGGTTTTATCCGATTGCAAGCTGCCCCTGCGACGATATGAATTTACAGTTCCATATCGGACTCGATAAACGTGACCCTGTCGCGAACTACCTGGATGAGTCCGCAAAAGCTAACGACCTGTTAACACTGGAAGGACCGGTCGGCTCATTCGTCCTCAACGAGAACTCTTCCAATCCCCTGGTATTCATCGCCGAGGGCATCGGGTTTGCGTCCATAAAAGGCCTGATCGAACACGCCATGGCGCTCGATGTAGCGGAAAAGATTTTCCTGTTCTGGATAGCCGACAGCGACGATTCTCACTATCTCAACAATCTTTGTCGGGCCTGGAATGATGCACTGGACAACTTCGAATACGTCCCGCTCGACGCCGAAGCCGGCGAGCATCCAGGAGACAGCATCCTCGAACAGCTGCAACAGGATGATCCCACTGGTTTCGATTATTACCTCTGTAGTGGTGATAAAATTCGGGCCGGGGTGGAGCAATTTTTTGATACGCAGGCGATTCCAAAACAACAGGTTATGTACGAGACCTTATAGATAAAAGGACACCTATCGTGAGTTTAAAAGTTTTACTAATCGACGATCACATGCTCTTCCGTGAAGGCCTGATCAGCCTGCTTCAGCGGCGTAATATCGAGGTTCTTGCTGCGGTCGGGGATGGCAACGAGGGTATCAAGCAGGCACAGGAATTAGACCCCGACATTGTCCTGCTCGATAAGCGCATGCCGGTTATCGATGGTATCAGCGTGTTGAAGCATTTGAAAAAGCTCGGTTTGACCATGCCAATCGTAATGTTGACGACCAGTTCGAACGAGCAGGATTTACTCGACGCACTCAAGGCAGGTGCAAGCGGCTACCTGCTCAAGGACATGGAACCCGATGGCCTGGTATCGGCGTTACGCGATATTCACGTCGGCAAAACGGTGGTGGCACCGCCGCTAACCTCGGTGCTGGTGCGTTTCGTCAAGGGTGATATGACGGTATCGCAATCGAAGGGACCGTTCAGTGAGTTAACCCCGCGGGAAAGCGAGATCCTCGAACTGATGGCCGAGGGCCAGGGTAACAAGCTGATAGCCCGTAACCTCGGCATATCGGATGGAACCGTAAAGCTGCATGTCAAGGCAGTACTCAGGAAACTTAATGTGCATTCACGCGTCGAAGCCGCGGTCATGTACATCGAGCACAAGCATCGTGTCGAGGACCCGGTCGAAGAATAATCTTCATTAAAACCATTTGCGGTAATTTGACTCAGGACAAAATCCGGGAATTCGGCGGAGAGTAAGCTGAATCTAAATTCCAGAGGAGGAATGGATATGATACCGATTACCGTCGAATTTATCGTCAAAAATGGTGATAAATCACTTAAAGAAGATAGCGTAACTTTCGGTAATCCCGAGGAATTGTTCGCTTATATAGCACCCGGTGGGGGTTGCGAGCATATGCCTTCCGACCTCGGGGAGATCCAGATGGTCTTCCTGCCCCCGGAGCATCCAAATATCACCAGTCCCATCGCAGACAAGCGCGTCACCCTGCAACTCGGAATCGTGTTAATCACCGGTCCCCTGTCGACGATCGTTCAGGTTTCCCAGGAAATTATCGACAAGGTCGGGCGCGCGGAAGTATCTGAGGCCTTCCTGGCGGTGATTGGTGCCAATTACTGACCAGCGGAATCTTCATTACCTGTTGCATATTGCGCGGCTATTAACAGGGATGTAAGACGCAGCTTTAGCAGGTAATATGGCGCGAAATTGGGCGTATCGACAGTATGACAATACGAGCTCACTGTAACCGACGGCGAGGCAACTCCTTGAATAGAAATATCATTCCACGGCTAATAGCAGTTTTTGTTGCTACCATGCTGAGCCTGTCTGTGGCCACGGCACAGACGGACCAAGCGGAGGCAACATCGGCGACGCCGCAAGCTCCCGAGACCCAACAGGCCCAGTCGATACGCAAGCTACTCGCGATCAGGGAGGCGTTGAAGGAAAAGCGTGAACGGATCAGGGATTTACTCGAACAACTGGAAACCGCTGACGAGACTGACAAGGAAACACTCAACCAACAGATCGGCGCACTCCGGGAAACCATTGGCGAACTGACCAGATCCTTCGAAAATATCGCCGTTGGTGGTGCAAATTTACGTAACCTGACCGATGCCGAGGATAGCAAACTGGACTGGCGCGACGAGCTGCTCCAGATCACCCGGCCATTATTAAACAGCCTCAAAGAAGCGACCGAGAAACCTCGCCGAATCGAAGAACTGCGCAGCGCGATTAACCTGTACCAGCAGCAACTGGAGGTTACCAGGAAGGCAACCGAGTCCATCGCACTGTTCGACCAGTACGAAATGCCGCCGGTAGTTGCCGAGGGATTGGCTAACGTCGCAGTTTCATGGCAGGAGCGCAGCGAGGACATCGAACGTTCACTTGAAATCTCGCGCGTCGAGTTACGCAACCTCGAACAGGAGAAAATTAAACTATTTGAAACAATAAGCCGCGTCTTGAACGATTTTTTCTGGGGACGAGGACTGACCTTGCTGCTCGCGCTAGTCACCGGCTTCGTCCTCTGGTTTGCAATGCGGACGCTGCGCCGGCTGGTAAAATCCTGGCGTCATTCTGCACAGCATCCAGATCACGCCGCAAAAATTCGCCTGCTGCTTTACGGCTATCACCTGCTGACAATTCTGCTGGTATCGACGGCTGTGCTGTCGGTGTTCTATATACGCGGCGACCTGTTATTGCTGACACTGGCAATAATCGCGCTGGTGATGCTTGCTCTCGGCGCCTGGCGCTTCCTGCCGCGTTACGTCCAGGAAGCTCGCCTGTTGCTCAACATTGCCGCCGCCCGCGAAGGAGAACGGGTGATCTATAACGGACTGCCGTTTCGCATTGCCTCACTTAACCTGTATTCGGAATTACGCAATCCCGAGCTTGAAGGCGCAATCCGTCTACCCTTGTCGACGCTTACCCAACTGACTTCACGCCCTCGCACCAACGAAGCCTGGTTTCCCTGCAGTGCCGGCGATTACGTACTGCTACCGGACGGCAGTTTCGGCCAGGTCCTCGAGCAAACGGTGGAACTGGTACGGCTCAAGGTGATTGGCAGCATAGTACAGTTTGGCACTGCCGAGTTTTTACAACTTAATGTGCGCAATCTATCGCGTGAGGGCTTCGGCGTTATCGTGGTCTTCGGAATCGATTACCAGCACCAGCAGATATCGCTGACTCGGGTTCCCGAACGCTTCATGAGCGGCCTTAAAACCGCGTTCGAGCAGGCCGACTATGGCGACGACCTGAAAAATCTGCTGGTAGAGTTTAAAGAGGCTGGCACCAATTCACTGGACTACCTGATCTACGCGACTATGGAGGGTAATGTCGCAGCCTCGTACTTTACGATTGCACGCCTGATACAACAGACCTGCGTGGACATATGCAATCACGAGGACTGGGTTATTCCGTTCACGCAGGTCACCATACACCAGGCAGACGATGAGGAACCGGCCGATATCCGCGGAAGTTTAGCTCAACCGGTCTGACAGGCCCTGCCGGGGTAAACCCGGGTGATTGATTCCAGATGGATTTACAACAGCAGTATCAGGACGATGATTATCAACAGGAGATTGGTTGTGCTGACACCTGCACCCGCGGGTAATTCGGCGATTTGGCCCTGCAGGCTGGATATTTGCTGATCGGTCATCTGTTTAACGCGATCGCTGGCTTCGATGGGGTCGATTCCAAGCTCAATTAATTGCTGTTCAACATGTTGACGTTCGGCGATGTTTCTAACCAATTGGGCGCGTTCTGGCTCGGCAATCAAATGAGACGTTGATACCATTGCTGCGAAGGCGGTTGAGGTCGATAACCACAACACGGCCATCAAGATTATTTTTACCGGGTATTTCATTAATTTCTTCTCCTTATCCTATTAATTCAATCGCAGATTGAAAACTGTGAGAACCATGACCAAGCATAGTTCATCGATCGAGGTCTGCACCTTCCGATTGACGACTAGAACTAGGATTTATGTCTCAATCAAGCGATAAGCGGCATTTGGTAATTCCTGAAATAATGTTTTGGGAGATTTACATAAATATGAGATTGCAGCAGGTGCAAAACATGTATTAATTGGCTTTTCAGACCCTGCTATCGGAAATTACCTGGCTACCTTCAGAAACAAACACTGGCTATAACGTAAAGCACCAGGTACGAATAGCAGTAGAATAGCTCAGACAGGGTGTTTATAATCCGGCTTCGCGGGCAGCTGTAAATGCCAGTCCTCGAACCATTAAAACAACAAAGTTAATTGATCCACCCTTAACAACCGAAGGAGAACCAAAATGTCTCATATTTCCAAACCGGCCCACCGCGTCCGGTCAATAATCTTGGCTACTGGCCTTGCATCCGCTACTTTTGCAACCGGTATCGCATCTGCCGAACCCGTGACAGTCGTCTCCTGGGGCGGGAGTTATGGTGCGGCGCAGGATGCAGCTCTTTTCAATGATGCATCAAAAAACTCCGGTATCGACATAATCCGCGAATCGGGAGCAAGCATGTCAAAAACCTGCCTGCAGGTTGAGTCCGGTTCGGTCACCTGGGATCTAGTCGTCACCGGGTCGGGTGGTTCGGCTTCTGCTGCCGAAAAAGGCTGCCTGGAAAAGATTGATTACAGTGTCGTCGATGTTTCAGATTTCATCCCGGGTATGTATACCGATTACTGCGTTGGGACAGATGTGTTTGCCACAGTCATGGCCTGGAACACAGACAAATATGGTCAACCCGGTAGCGCAGGAGCGCCCAAAACATGGGCTGATTTCTGGGATGTTAAAAAATTCCCCGGTACACGTGCCTATCGTGCCAACAACGTCGACGGCGCGCTTGAACCAGCCCTGATGGCAGACGGTGTTCCGCCAGAGAAAGTATACGAAGTACTTTCAACCAAAGAAGGCAAGATGCGTGCAATCAACAAGATACGCGAGTTGAAACCACACATCGCTGTTTTCTGGGGTTCCGGCGCGCAGCAAGCTCAACTCATGAAGGATGCCGAGGTGGATATGATCACCGGTTGGAACGGTCGTTTCGATAATGCCAAGAAAGACGGTGCCAAGGTCGGTTATACCTTTAACCAGGCAATGTACGACTTTGACTGCATGGCAATGCCCAAGGGTGCACCAAACAAGGCCACCGCTATGAAGTTTTTAGCAGAAATTTCCAAGCCCGAATATCAGGCCAACCTGCCTTTTCATATCACTTACGGCCCAACCAATAAGAAAGCCTACGAGATGACCACGGCATCGAAGGAACTGATCGAATCTTTGCCTTCGCATCCCAATAATGTACCGATGATGTTGCCTATAGACCTGGCCTGGTATGCGAAACATAGAACCGAAGCGCTCGAAATGTACATGGAATTAATGAGCGAATAACAAAGCGCAAGATGTGCCGGGCGGCCTCGCCGCCCGGCAATGGTTTTCGAAGCAGAGGTTGTATCGTGTCCAGCCATCCCGATAGCGAGTCGTCAGGCGCATCGACCGCATTGCCGATCCATATTCAGGGTTTGACCAAAAAATATGGGCAGATGTTTGCACTGGATTCTGTCGACCTGGAAGTCAAAAGTGGAGAATTCCTGACCCTGTTAGGTCCATCCGGCTCGGGGAAAACAACATTGCTAATGGCCATAGCCGGATTTAACAGACCCGATGCGGGCAGCATACGATTTGGCGAAACCGAGGTCATCCTCACGCCACCGCATCAGCGTAATGTCGGCATGGTTTTTCAAAGCTACGCGTTATTTCCACACATGAGCGTCGCTGAAAATATTGCCTTCCCGCTAAAGCTTCGCGGTATTGCTGCAGCAGAAACTGCGCAGCGAGTCGAGGCTGCGCTGACTACGGTTCAACTGGACGGCCTTGGTGATCGTGACATCGAACAGCTATCCGGAGGCCAACGTCAACGCGTCGCGCTGGCTCGTGCCTTTGTGTTTCGCCCACGTATTCTATTAATGGACGAGCCACTGTCGGCACTCGACAAAAAACTGCGCGAACAAATGCAAATCGAATTAAAACATTTGCATGAGCAACTCGGCGTCACCACTGTTTACGTCACCCATGATCAGCGCGAAGCCTTAACCATGTCTGATCGAATCGTTGTAATCAATCATGGCAAACTCACCCAGATTGACACCCCGCACAACATTTATAACCATCCTGCCAACGCATTCGTTGCTGATTTTATCGGCGAGTCAACCATGTTGCCGTTAGAGCATGATGGTTCGGGCAAGCTTTTTTTCCAGGACCATTTGGTCGAAACCGATTTTAAAACCGATGCAGCCAGGAACTGGTCTTTGGTAATACGTCCCGAGAGACTGTTCATGGCTGATAAAAAAGCCGTCGATTCAGAGAAAGCAATTGTCTTCTCAGGTGTGGTTCGTGATTTCGTGTTTCAGGGTGAAACAGCATTTGCGTTGATGTCGATTAACGATAAGTACGATCTGGCTTTTCGCTTCGGTACCGATTCATCGTCTTCACAAAATATATTGCAAGCCGGGGATCAGGTTTCGCTCGGCCTGAATCGAAGTGATGTCATCATTATCCCGCAGGGCGATGATTCGTGAGCGCCTCAACTGCCAGCAAAACCGAAGGTATTAACGAAAAATTACTGCGAATCCAGGGAATTCGAGAACAACGCTTGTTACTAAGCCTGGCAACGCCCGCGGTGCTTGCCATAGTAGCCATCATTGTAATCCCGGTCGGTTGGTTATTTTATCTTTCGTTCACCGGCAGCAATGGGCACCTCTCACTCGAAAATTACCAGAGGATGATCGAATACAAGTCTTACGCGCGCGTTTTTGTCACCACGTTTCAGGTCAGTATTCTAACCACCTTGATCTGTATTCTGATCGGTTATCCGCTTGCCTATTTCCTCGCTATGCTACCACAGCGCCTGGCCGGTTTTTTCATGCTCGCGGTATTACTGCCGTTTTGGACTTCACTACTGGTTCGCACCTATGCCTGGCTTGTGCTATTGCAGAAAAACGGCATTCTGAATGACTTTGCGATGTCTGTAGGTTTATGGGATACACCGGTAAAGCTGGTGCATAACTTAACTGGCACGCTCATCGGCATGGCCCATATCATGCTGCCGTTCCTGGTTTTACCGCTTTACGGCTCGATGCGAAAAATTCAACGCGACTTAATGCACGCGGCGGCCAATCTCGGCGCATCTCCGGTTCAGTCTTTCTGGAAAATCTATTTTCCATTGTCCATGTCGGGCATGGTGGCCGGGTCATTAATCGTGTTTGTGCTGTGTCTTGGATTTTATGTCACACCTGCGGTACTCGGCGGCGGGCGGGTCGTCATGGTCGCCACGCAAATCACCGCAATACTCGAAAATCAGTACAACTGGGGTGCGGCAAGCGCGCTCGGAGTCGTCTTGCTGATCGCAACCCTGGTTATTTTATACGCCGCGACAAAACTGATGAAACTAGACGCCGCGCTTTTTGGCAAACACTGATATGAACTGGCTCAAAAAACCCGCTTCAGATACCCAGCTCACTCATGGCGACCGGCTATGGCTGTATTTTGTTGCGACAATCATCATGTTGCTGCTGGTTATCCCGACTTTCATCGTCATACCGATGTCATTCTCCGAATCCCAGTACCTCGAATTCCCTCCAGAGCACTGGTCGGCGCGTTGGTACAATGTCTATTTCGAATCATCTAAATGGATGCGTGCTACGGTTACCTCGGTGCAGGTTGGCGTGCTTACCATGCTGGTGGCAACACCGATGGGTGTCATGGCAGCCTACGCGCTGTTTGTTTCCGGACACCGCGCAGCCAGAGCAATATTTGCCTTCCTCATCACACCGATGATCGTGCCGGTCATACTGATTGCGATTGGTGCCTTCTACGCGTACGGACGTGTCGGCCTTAATAATACGATCACTGGGCTGGTTCTGGCGCACGCGGTTCTGGCCACGCCGCTGGTTATGATCGTCATCACCTCGGCACTGCGAAACTATGACCTGAACCAGGAACGCGTCGCCAGAAGCCTGGGTGCAACCCGGTTAAAAGCTTTCTTCGTTATTACCTTGCCGCAAATTAAGTTTTCGATTGTGACTTCAGCGCTGCTGGCGTTTCTGACCTCTTTTGACGAGGTTATTATTGCGATATTTGTTTCTGGTGGCGTAAACGCAACGCTGACAAAGCATATGTTCAGTTCGCTGCGTGATTTTATCGACCCAACAATAGCCGCCATTTCCACGATTATGATCCTGGTTTCAACAACGCTTTTGCTGGCAACCCAATTTATTGGATCACGTCAAAAGTAACCTTACCCGGGTTAAACAGTAGCTCCCCGGGAGAAATGGAGCGGGGTACGAGATTCGAACTCGCGACATTCAGCTTGGGAAGCTGACGCTCTACCAACTGAGCTAACCCCGCGTCTACTCGTCTAATCATACTACATGAGCAGCAACTACGATCTGGATTGCTTGTCAGCCAGGAATGGTCACATGCACATTCCAGCCGTGGCGGTCCTCCAATTTTCCGTACTGGATACCGGTAAGTTCATCGTAAAGCCGCAGCGTTAACTCGCCCGGGGGCGCCGTAGCCACCTGGAATATCTCCCCCTTGAAACCGATACTGGCAACGGGGCATATTACGGCCGCTGTGCCCGCTCCGAACACTTCCACCAGCGTCCCGGAACGAAAAGCTGTCACCACTTCATCGATGGAGATGCGGCGTTCTTCCACGGCAATACCCCAATCTGCAAGCAGGGTAAGAGCGCTATCGCGCACAACGCCCGGTAGAATCGAGCCACCCAGGGGCGGAGTGACCACGTTGTCGCCAATTTTGAAGAAAATATTCATCGCACCAACCTCTTCCACGTAGCGGTGCTCATTGCCGTCCAGCCACAATACCTGGTCAAAACCCTGCTTCTGGCTTTCTGAACCCGGCAGCAGGCTGGCGGCATAGTTGGCAGCCGTCTTGGCAGCGCCCAGCCCGCCGATGCTGGCAGCGCGGGTAAACCGATCTTCCACCCGCAACGACACGCCTTTTTGCAGGTTGGTGAAATAGCTGCCTACCGGCGCAGTCATGATCATAAAACGATAACTGTCAGCGGCGCGCACCTCCAGGGTAGCTTCGGTACCGATCACAAGGGGTCGCACATATAGCGAATGACCCCATTGCGACGGAAGCCAACCGTGATCCAGCTCTATCAATTGCCGGGTGGCATGGATCATAATTTCGTTTAACTCATCGAGGGCCATGATCGGAATGCACAGCCGTTGACAGGAATCGTGCAGTCGTCGGGCGTTCATATCGGGGCGGAAGATACGTACACTGCCATCCAGCCCACGAAAGGCCTTGAAACCGTCAAATACGGTTTGCCCGTAATGCAGCATCCCAACCCCGGGCTCCAGCGCAAGTGCCTGGTAGGGATGAATTTCAGGATTCTTCCAGGCGCCCTCCTCGTAAACCATGCTGAACATATGGTCGGAAAAAACACCGCCAAAGCTGAGTTCGTCAAAGTTGACCTGAGGCAGCCGGCTTTGCTCCACCAGCGTTACCGGGAAGTTTGATAATTGCATCTTTGTCGACCTTTCGATTGTAACCCTTGAAAACAGCAGCAAGGACTGCCGCAAACGCGGGATGGTAACAGACCTGCCCTCGACTCGCATCGCAATACATTGTCGCGACGCTGACCTCGCTACAATGCCCGGTGAAATGGTATGACGCAGCTCGTTACCGCTAATATCGCAGCTTGATCTAAATCAATAATTCGGTTTTTACAAGGTTTAACCTTATTATGTAAGCTTAATTGCTTGGGGGATACATCCAGATCATGGGCCGCACCGCTATTGTAAAGCTCACCGCAGTGAGTAAATAACCATGCCGGCTTCTGAGATCGTCTTTGTATTGGTGGTACTGCTGGGCATAGCCATGGTGGTTACCGGTACCTGTCGTAACCTGCCGGTTCCGTTCACGGTAATTCTGGTGCTGATTGGCATGCTGCTGGGTTACCTGTCCCATGTGCTGCATTTCATGGAACCTCTACAGGGATTTACCTTAAGCCCTGAAATCATGTTATTCGTGTTTCTACCCGCGCTGATATTTGAATCCGGGTTCGCGCTGGACGCGCGCCAGATGATCAAGGATCTGCCACCGATACTGATTCTCGCCATTCCCGCGATGCTCATGTCCACCTTCGTTGTCGGCCTGGGGGTCTGGTGGGCACTGGATATCAAACTCATTGTTGCGCTGGTATTCGGGGCATTAATCTCTGCCACCGACCCGGTCGCGGTGGTCGCACTGTTTAAAGAACTGGGTGCGCCCAACCGCCTGAATGTCCTGGTCGAGGGCGAATCCCTGCTGAACGACGCTACCGCCATCGTGGCTTTTTCGATTTTACTCGGTATAGCCGTCGAGGGCGGCGGCATCAGCTGGTCCGATGCCGATAATATATTCCTGGATTTTCTCAGGGTGTTTATCGGCGGCGCCCTGTTCGGTGCTTTCCTGGGATTCGTGGTCTGCGAATTGTTATATCGAATGCATAGCGGGATCAGCGTTATTCTGACGTCATCGATCATCATCGCCTACGCCAGCTTCGTCATTGCCGAGCACGCATTCCACGTGTCGGGTGTCATGGCCGTGGTGGGGTCGGCAATTGCCCTGAGGCGATTCGGCGTAACGCGGTTTCGCCAGGATACCACCCATTCCATCCACGAGGTCTGGGAGGTTATCGCCCTGTCCTGTAATTCGCTGCTGTTTTTACTGGTCGGCTTATCGATCAGCATCGTCACGCTTTTTAGCCAGCTGGGGCCTATAGCCATTGCGATCGCTTTAGTATTGAGCGCACGGGCACTGTCGATTTATAGCATTGTTCCGCTGGCGGTAAAGTGGTTTAAGCTGCCACACATCAGCATGGGCGAGCGTCACATCATGTGGTGGGGCGGCCTCAAGGGCGGCCTCGCTATTGCCGTGGTGCTTTCAATCCCCAGCGACCTGCCGGAGCGCCAGTTCCTGTTCGAGGTCACGCTCGGAGTGGTGTTGTTTACGCTGTTGATCAGCGCACCCACGATACGCCCGCTGATGCATTTTCTCGGCTTAAACGAGTTTTCCAGGGGGGAAGAACTGGAGTACCGAAACTCGCTGCAGGGAGCCGAAGAAACTTCTCAGAAATATTTGGCAAACTTGGCCGCGAGCAAGATTGTTCCCAGGGGCACGCTTACTCCCTTGCAGGACCAGATTCATCAAACCTTTTCCAGTGGTAGCGACGAGGACGAAACAAAAGCGCATGAGAACGACGAATATTTTGCCGAATTCAGGGCTTATCGGGTGGAACGCGAATCATTAAAATCGCTCTACGAGACTGGCGTTATCAGCCAGTATATTTATCTCGATATGAACAACCGGTTGCATGCCGTGCAGGAATCGCTGCGCCTGGGTGAAGCCGGGATTGGAGAAGTCGACGAGTCGGAGGAACTCACCCTGTTTCAACGACTCGAGATATTCGTGCTGGGTAAAATTCGTGAAAAATCCTGGCTCGCCGGGTGGCTTTCGAAATACCAGGAACAGAGAACAGTGCACCGGGTGCAACGCAACCTGGCGCATATCCTGTTAAGCGACGACGTCATAGCAATGCTTGGCCGGCAGGATGATTTGCTTGAAGACGTCAGCAACAGCGTGATATCTGCCTACGAGGATCGAAAAAAATACTACCGTAAACAGCTGAAACAAATCAGGAAATATTATCCAACATACTACATGCAATTTCTCGAACGACTCACGACCCGGTCGATGATCAACAGCGGCTGGAACCGGATAAAGTCCGAGTTTGCACATGGTGATCTCTCTGCCAAGGGCTTCAACCTTGTACAGTCCAAGGTAGAAGCGATTTTGGCAGAGGTCGACGAGTCACCGCTGATTTTCTCGAAAACGGTTAGCTCCATATCCGAATACCTGGAAGATATTGACCTGTTTCACGATTTAACCGACAAGGATTTTGCCTTCCTCGAGAAGAATGCTTCGATAGTCACGTATTTAGCCGGTGATACCATCATGGGCCGCTTTGAAACGGGTATAGATTTCTACGTGCTGGTCGACGGCAAGGCGACCGTCTGGATCAAGGACGCATTCAGTCGCGAGCAGTTCATGGCGGAGTTGCTGAAGGGGGACTTTATGGGTGAATCCGGTTTGCTGGCCAAGCAAAAAAACCGTAAACATCACCGCAGCGCCACGATAAAGGCGGAAACACCCTGTACCCTGATCAGGATCTCACCCGATACCATGTCGCGGATCCTGTGGAAGTACCCGCAAATCCTGAACACCATACGAGACATCAATGAGGCCCGTTTAAGCGTACGTCCGAAGAGCACCGATGAACTGCGTGTCTACAAACCCCATAAAAAGCATTAACAACGAATAAGATCAGGAGACCGGTTTAAAAAAAGATCGCGGTTTTATCATCAGGCGATACCCGGGTTGCCGGCCACGTTTTTAATTTTCGGGGTGTTCAACTTCTTGATGCGCGCGATATCCTCGCGGCGCAGGTAGTCTGCAACCACGTCCCAGATCGGCGCACCCGGTGACTCCGAACCCACGGTGGCCCAACCGGCCACCTTGTAATTCTTAGCCGCTTCAATGCGGCTACCATCGTCGAGCTGCATGTCTGCGATTCTCTCGCCGGCGCCGGCACCCGGATCGATACTGTAATCGAGGCCGCCGAGGCGAACCATGTCACCGCCCTGCTGGTAGTAAGGATCCTTGTTGAACAGGTTGTCGGCAACGTCTTCGAGAATCAGTTTGATGTTTTCACCGGTCATTTCACGCACGTAGGTTTCGGGATAGGTAATGCAGGTTTGGTCCATGACGTGTTCCATCGTGATTGCTTGTCCCGACAACACGGTGGTACCCCAGCGGAATCCCGGGGACAGCGATATCTGTGCATCGCCCTCGACCCGCAGGGCATCGCAGATCACCTGGTCAAAGGTGCCGTTAAAATTCCCACGTCGAAACAACAGGTTTTCAGCAATAGTTAGCTCCTCTTGCAACTTCGGCAGGTAAGGCTTGCGGACCTTTTCCACATAAGCGGACATTTCAGCATCCGCATCGAGTAAATTTGAGAAAACCGGCAATAAGCGATAACGAAAATCGCGCAGCTTCTTACCCTTGTAATCCATATCCATAACACCCAGGAACTTGCCGTTGGAACCCGCGTTGGTAACCAGTGTTTTGCCTCCCGGGTTCGATACGGGTATCGCAGCCGGCACACCATCATGCGTATGACCACCAAATATCGCGTCGATGCCACTGACTCGAGAAGCCATCTTGAGGTCCACGTCCATACCGTTGTGTGACAGCACGATCAATCCATCGGGGCTTTCCTCGTCGCGTGCCTGCTCGACGATTTCCTGCATATCGCCTTCGTTGATGCCAAAGGTCCAGTCCGGGATAAATCGTTGCGGATTTGCGATCGGCGTATACGGAAACGACTGACCGACCACGGCAATGCGCAAATCCCCCATTTCCCGAATCGTGTAGGGCTTGAAGACATGCCCGCTGTCTTCATTGAAGTCACCCAGATCGGCAAGCTCATAATCAAACAGTGCATCTTCCTTGACCTTGCAATTCTGGCTGACGAATTCGCCAGCGAAAATCTCGGCATTGTCGAGGATTTCAGTCGCCAGGTAGGTAAATTCCCAGTGACCGGTCATGACATCAACCCCGAGTAAATTACAGGCCTCGACCATATCCCGACCCCGGGTCCAGAACGCGGTACCCGAACCCTGCCAGGTATCCCCGCCATCGAGCAGTAACGAGCGCCCCTGCGCATATTCCGCACGCAACTTCTTGACCAGGGTTGCGAGGTGGGCAAAGCCACCAACCTTGCCAAAGGTGCGCGCGGCTTCCTGAAAATTGATGTAGGTATAGGCGTGCTCCTCGATACCGCCATGCGCAATGCCGTACTGTTTGACCAGGTTTTTACCAACCAGGTGCGGCGCCTTACCGAAAGCGTCGCCGATGCCGAGATTGACACTGGGCTCACGGAAATAAATCGGGTTAAGCTGGGCATGACAATCGGTGAAGTGCAGGATGCGCGCATTGCCGAAGGCAGGCATATCATAGAGCCTGGAATCCTCGCTGCTGGCCGAAAATCCAGCTCCGGGAAACAGTCCTGCAGCACCGGCAAGGCCCAGCAGCCTGATAAATTCTCTACGGTTTAAGTTCATAACGCCCCCTCAGGTAAATATTTCAGTTAGTTCGGCCAGGTTTTCGACCACCAGGTCCGGGTTGGAATCGCTGATATCTTTGCCGTGATTATATCCATATGGCACACAGATAACGCCAAATCCTGCAGCGCGCGCCGCCAGCACATCATTGCTCGAGTCACCGACCATCAGGCAGGTGTCATAAGCCAGACCGAAGTGATCCGCGGCATAATGCAGCGGCATGGGATCAGGCTTTTTGCGGGCGGTGGTGTCGCCGGCCACGACCAATTCAAAAAAGGAGTCCAGGCCCATCGCTGCGATCAGCTCGGAGGTGAAAGGTTCCGGCTTGTTAGTAACACAGGCGAGATGAAGTTCGAGCCTGCTGAGACGTTCCAGGGTTTCGATAACCCCCGGGTAGACTTCACTATGATCGCTGGCATGCTCGCCATACAGCCTGCTGAAAATTTCCAGCCCGGCGCGGAAAAAGCCCTCTTCCGGCTCCGCGTTCATGTCGTTGGTCAGGACACGCTTGACGAAGCGCTCGAGGCCGTTGCCGACCCAGTTTCGTGCCGCCTGCGGATCCTGCAAAGGCATTTCCAGAGCACGCAACATTTCGTTAGCACACCATGCCAGGTCACCAACGCTATCGACGAGGGTGCCATCGAGATCGAACAGAACCAGTTTTACCCGTTCGAAAGTGGGTTTATCTTTCGCTCCGCGGCTATCGGTCCGGCTTGTGGTTGCTGGCATATCCATTGTTAAATGCTTGTTTCGACGGGTTAAAATTCAGCTAGCCTACAAACCTATCAAAATCGGGCAGCCAATGTAATAACCCGATAGCAATAGGCGCTATTACTTTCTTAACTATCCTGTCAGTGCTGAAAAAACGCGTGGTAAACGTTCCGGCAGGCGCTCGATGTTATCGACGATCGAGTAGTTATTGGCGCCGAAAATACGCGCTACGTAACTATCGGCATTCGGATCCAGCGTCAGGCAGTAGCTATGGATGCCCCTGGCGGCGAGTTCCTCGACCGCATGACGAGTATCCTGGCGCAGGTATTGCGGGTCGCGCTCGTCGATGTCGGCGGGTTCGCCGTCGGTAAGCAGCAGAATCAAGCGCCTGCGGCTGCTTTGCTGATCGAGATGATGACCGGCATGACGCAGCGCGGCACCCATGCGCGTCGACAGTCCGCCGGTCATCCCGGCAAGCCTGGCCTTGCTGTCGTCGTGATAGGGTTCATCGAAATCCTTGAAACGATAATACTGCACGTCGTGACGTCCATCCGAGGCAAAACCGTGGACCGCGTAATTGTCGCCAATCGCGTCCACCGCCCAGGACAGCAACCCGGTTGCCTCGCGCGTCAGGTCGAGAATTCTCGGCTGCTCCTCGTAGCCTTCGTCACCTTCTTGCAGTTCGCCGATGCGATCGTTGGTCGAGGCGGACAGGTCCATCAGCAGCACCATCGACAAATCGCGCAGGTGTCGTGTAATACGGATATTGACGCGCGGATCGGGCATGATGCCGCGCCGAATATCGATCATCGCGCGCACCGCGGCGTCGATGTCGAGCTCATCACCATCCTCGTAGCCACGTTTGCGTACGATACCCTGCGGTTGCAGCGCATCGATCAAATGCTTGATGCGACTCGCGATCGGCTTGTGTTTTTCGAGAATTTTGTCCATAACCCCGGGATCGTCGCGCCGCTGGCGGCGTTCGATGACGGTAGTCCACTCGGGGCGCGCCAGTTGTACCTGGTAATCCCACTCGTCATAGTGAAAGGGTTCGGACATCTGTTCCACGCCTTCCGACTGGTTGTAACTGATGCCATTATCCTCGTAGGGAAACAGCTCGGTTGGCAATACCCAGACTTCCTGGGGACTGCCATCCTCCAGCTCGGAATCGATCTCGTTGACCATTTGCATGACGTTGACGTACTTGCGACGGGTCGGCTGGCGCCACGGCAAGGTCTCAATATCGCCGACGCCGGGACCATTTTCATCAAAATTCCACAGGTAACGGTTATCGTCGCGATAGGGTACCGGCGAATCCTGCAGCACGCGCAGTGCCGGTATTTTTTCGCGCCTGCCGAGAACCGTGCAAAACTCGAGGCCGAATTCGCGTACCAGCGATCGATCGACCGCCTCCGCCTCGAGCAACTTGCGATAACGCCTGGCGATATCGACGATCCAGTTCTCATCGTCACGGTAATCCGCATCCAGCAGCGCGCGATTCAGGCGTAACATCAAATCCACAACCGGGTGACGATCGGGCGCCTCGATTTCGAGCGCATGCTCGAAAAACCTGAGCCACAGGCGCCTTAACCCGGGGAACCGGCTGTAAGCGAGGAATTCTACCCTGGCATCCTCGAAGATTTCGATCATGCAGCGTTTTGCCGGGCTCAGGTCGTCAGCGTTATTCGATTCTGTGGTATAAACGATATGCGCCGCGGCGTGTGCGGCTGCCGCGCGATAGACATCGATGCCGTCGATGCCATCGAAACGATCGAATGCGTCGGGCAGATGCACCAGGTGGTTTTCGATATAGGGTCTGCTGCCCTCGCGGGTTTCGAAATCGTCAGCGGTCGGGCGCATGAAGAATGCACGCGCCCACAGCGCGCGCAGGTAAAAATTGAGTTTGCGGTGGTTATCGACGAACAGCGTGCCACGACGCTCCCTTTGCAGTACTGATTTCGAAGTCTCGGTTTGCAGGCCGAAATAGGCGCCCTGCCCCTCTAAATCGCGCTGATACGCCTGCGCGCCCCACATCGCCCAGCGTCGCAATCCACCGAGCGTCAATTTCGACAGCAGTTCACCCAAAGATTTCATCATCGGCCGCAATCCGCGTGGCGCCTTGCCGGCAAGCTGATGTAATAGCTTGAAGTAACCACGCAATAGCTCGGCATCGCCGAGGCGGGTTGCCGCCAGCGGCAAGTTGGAGAGAATCAGCGTAATTACTGCACCCGAGGTCAGCGATGAAAGTTTCATGATCGCTTCGATGGTGTCGGGCACGATATCTTCGCCGACTTCCTTCGCCACCACCGGCATTTCCTGAATGTAGGTCAGAACCAGGTCCTGGCCCTTACCCAGCGTACACATGGCCTTGATGCCAACCAGATAATTTTCGAGACCCTGCGGCGACATGATGCGTTGTGCCTCGAGCCAGGAAGCCTCGACCGCCTCCAGGTTTCCGAGATCATCGGGATCGATGCATTGCAGGTATTCGGCGAGCTCGGGATGCACGATGCAGTCTCCAGTCTAACCTGTCATACCGAGGCTCCGACCGCGGTATCCAGTGACATTGCTGACTCTGGTTTCGAACTGGATCCCGCGGTCAGGCCGCGGGATGACAGGAAAAGGATACTCTGATTGCATCCCGGTTCGTTCCTCGACTAGAAGTAGGTATCGACAGCGGCGTAGAGCGTATCGCGCATATCGGGATCGTCGGTGAGCGGGGTAACCAGCGCCATACGGCAAGCGGCAGCGGGCGCGACTCCCTCGGCCATCAGTTGCGCCGCGTAGATCAGCAACCGTGTCGACATGCCCTCGTCGAGACCATGTCCTTTCAAATTTCGCGAGCTGGTACCAACCTGCACCAGCTTGCCGGCGATTTCGGCATCAACACCGGCTTCGTGGGCAACGATTTCAGCCTCGATATCGGCCTCAGGATAGTCGAAATCGAGTCCGCCAAATCGCTGCTTGGTAGATTGTTTGAGATCTTTCATCAACGACTGGTAGCCCGGGTTATAAGAAATGACAATCTGAAAATCCTCGTGCGCCTTGACCAGCTCACCTTTCTTTTCCAGCGGCAACTCGCGTCGATGATCGGTCAGCGGGTGAATAACCACCGTCGTATCCTGGCGTGCCTCGACAACTTCATCGAGGTAGCAGATGGCACCGATACGCGCAGCTACCGTCAGCGGACCATCCTGCCAGCGGGTACCGTTGATATCCAGCAGGTAACGCCCGACCAGGTCCGAGGCAGTCATATCCTCGGTACAGGCGACACTGATCAGCGGTTTCTGCAGCTTCCAGGCCATGTATTCGACGAAGCGCGACTTGCCGCAGCCGGTGGGGCCTTTCAGCATCACCGGCATGCGTACCTGGTAAGCCGCCTGGTAGTTTTCGACCTCGTCCGCAACTGCCCGGTAATAGGGCTCCCCTTTTACCAGGTACTGCTCGCGGTCGGTTTCAACGATTTGCATCTGACTTGCCGCTTCCGCCATGGCGCCGATCTATACCGGGTTGCCGCGATAAATGACCATCGACGCACCGGCGGACTGGGCATAGTTGTCGAATCCCATCAGACGCACATGGTTGTTGGGATGCGCGTTATGGCAGGCGACGCACTCGTTGATGATGGTATCGACATCGTCCTCGCCGAACATCGGCAATTTCCACATGTACCAGTAATTATCAGCCGCGTTTTCCGGCTCGGTATGCTCGATGCCGGGGTTCCAGCCCTGCGCAACAATATACTGGACCTGTCGACGGATTTGCTCCGCGTTCATTTCCGGCAGGTAGGAAAAGGTTTCGAATTTGCGGCTCGCCGTGTCGGCGAGGCTCGATTGATAGTCTTGAATATCGCTCATGGTTTTATCCTCTTATCGATGGGCAACGTCGAGCTTGTCGACGGTATCGAATTCAAATTTGATTTCCTTCCAGGTTTCCATCGCCGCCTTGAGCTCCGGACTGGACTTGGCCGCATTGCTGAGAATCTCCTTGCCTTCCTTTTCAACTTCACGACCTTCGTTACGGGCCTGCACACAAGCTTCGAGCGCAACCCGGTTGGCGGCGGCGCCAGCGGCGTTACCCCAGGGATGACCGAGGGTGCCACCACCGAACTGCAGTACCGAGTCATCACCAAAGATGCTGACCAGCGCCGGCATGTGCCAGACGTGGATACCGCCCGAGGCGACCGGTAACACACCCGGCATCGAGCCCCAGTCCTGGTCGAAGAAAATGCCACGGCTGCGGTCTTCCTTGATGTACTTGTCGCGCATGATGTCTATCCAGCCCAGCGTCGCCTCGCGGTCGCCCTCGAGCTTGCCGACCACGGTACCGGAGTGCAGGTGATCGCCGCCGGAAAGGCGCAATGCCTTGGCCAGCACGCGGAAGTGAATGCCATGGATCGGGTTGCGGTCAAGCACCGCGTGCATGGCGCGGTGGATGTGCAGCAGGATGCCGTTATCGCGGCACCATTGCGCAAGGCCGGTGTTGGCGCAGAAACCGCCGGTCAGGTAGTCGTGCATGATGATCGGCGCACCCAGCGACTTGGCGTATTCGGCGCGCTTGTACATTTCTTCGGGCGTCGGCGCGGTGACGTTGAGATAATGTCCCTTGCGCTCGCCGGTTTCGGCCTCGGCCTTGTGAATCGCTTCCATGCAGAAGTCGAAACGGTGGTTCCAGCGCATGAACGGCTGCGAATTGACGTTCTCGTCGTCCTTGGTGAAGTCGAGGCCGCCGCGCAGACATTCGTAAACCGCGCGCCCGTAGTTCTTCGCCGACAGGCCGAGCTTGGGCTTAATGGTGCAGCCAAGCAACGGGCGCCCGTACTTGTTCATCTTGTCGCGCTCGACCTGGATGCCGTTGGGCGGACCGTTACAGGTCATGACGTAGGCAATCGGGAAGCGTATGTCCTCGAGACGCAGACCACGTACAGCCTTGAATCCGAAAACGTTACCGACCAGCGAGGTGAAGACGTTGACTACCGAACCTTCCTCGAACAGGTCGATCGGGTAGGCAATTAAGGCGTAGAAGCAGCTGTCGTCACCGGGCACGTCCTCGATCGAATAGGCACGCCCCTTGTAATGATCGAGATCGGTCAGCAGGTCGGTCCATACCGTGGTCCAGGTGCCGGTGGACGATTCCGCGGCAACCGCCGCGGCGGCTTCCTCGCGCGGCACGCCGGGCTGCGGCGTGATCTTGAAACAGGCAAGGATATCGGTTTCGGCTGGCGTGTATTCCGGCATCCAGTAGGTTTCGCGGTAATCTTTTACGCCCGCGTCGTAGGTTTTTCTGGAACTCATTTTTCGTTCTCCAAATATAAAATCAGGCAGCGCTTTTGCTGCTGGCAACTTTAGGATCGAGCACGCCACTGGCGTAAGACTTCGCCATGTCGGCAACACTGATCGGCTTGATCTTCGAGGCATTGGCGGCGGTTTCGAACTGCTCGAAACGATCGCGGCACAGGTCTTCCATCGCCTTCAACGCCGGCGTCAGGAACTTGCGCGGGTCGAACTGGCTCTTGTCCTGCTCGGCGATGCGGCGGAACTCGCCGGTCATCGCCAGTCGACAATCGGTGTCGATATTGACCTTGCGCACACCATGCTTGATACCGCGCACAATTTCCTCGACCGGGACGCCGTAAGTTTGCGGCATTTCACCGCCAAACTGGTTGAAGATGTCCTGCAATTCCTGCGGCACCGATGACGAGCCGTGCATGACGAGGTGCACTTCGGGCAACTTCTCGTTAATCTCTTTAACTACGTTCATCGCCAGGATTTCGCCGTCAGGTTTGCGGCTGAACTTGTAGGCGCCGTGCGAGGTGCCCATCGCGATCGCCAACGCATCGACTTTGGTGCGAGTGACGAAATCGACCGCCTGCTCGGGATCGGTCAGCAACTGCTCCTTGCTCAGGCTGCCCTCGAAGCCGTGACCATCTTCTTTTTCGCCTTCACCGGTTTCCAAAGATCCGAGACAACCGAGCTCACCTTCGACCGAAACGCCGATGTCGTGCGCGATACGGGTAACCTCGGCGGTAATGTCGAGGTTGTATTCATAGCTGGCCGGCGTGCTGGCATCGGCTTCGAGCGATCCGTCCATCATCACCGAGGTGAAACTGGCCTGCATTGCCGACACACAGGTAGCGCGGTCGTTGCCGTGATCCTGGTGCAGGCAGATCGGTATCTGCGGATACATTTCTTCCGCGGCCTCGACCATCTTGCGGATCATGATATCGCCGGCGTAACCGCGCGCACCGCGACTGGCCTGCAAAATCACCGGTGCGTCAACCGCTTTGGCCGCATTCATGATGGCGAGCACCTGTTCCATGTTGTTGATGTTGAACGCGGGCACGCCGTAACCCTTTTCGGCGGCGTGATCAAGTAACTGTCTGAGCGTGATTCTTGCCATGTCAAAACCTCTCCACTAAATCTGCAATAAACGGCGCACTTCATCATGTACCGCCTGTGCGGTAATACCGAAATGCTGGTATAAATCTTCCGCGGTGGCCGAGGCGCCAAATCCGCTCATGCCGATGATCGAGCTGCGCCTGCCGAGCCAGCGATCCCAGCCCATGGGTGATGCGGCCTCGATTGCAACGCGGCATTCTCCGCCAAGCACGATTTGCTGGTACTCGGGTGATTGCTGTTCGAACAGTTCCCAGCAAGGCATGGACGCGACCGCGACCTCGACGCCGAAGCGCGCCAGCATGTCCGCGGCCTCGAGCGCGATCTGAACCTCGGAACCGGTTGCCAGCAAAGTAGCCTTGCGCTTTCCCCGCGGTTCGCGCAGCAGGTAAGCGCCGCGCGCGCACAGGTTTTCGCGACGGTGTTTGCCACGTAAGGTTGGTACCCCCTGGCGGGTCAGGCACAGCACCGAAGGACTATTGGTCGCCGCCAACGCACAGGCCCAGGATTCCGCGACCTCGACCGCATCGGCCGGACGAAATACCATCAGGTTCGGCATAGCGCGCAGCGAGGCTATCTGCTCCACCGGTTGATGCGTGGGGCCATCCTCACCGAGTCCGATGGAGTCGTGGGTCATGACGTGCACCACGCGCTGTTTCATCAACGCACCGAGGCGAATCGCCGGGCGACTGTAATCGGCAAAGGCGAGGAAGGTACCGGAGAAAGGGATGTAACCGCCATGCAGTGCGATACCGTTCATGGCCGCTGCCATGCCGTGCTCGCGCACGCCGTAGTGGACATAGTTACCGCTGAAATTGTCGCGCGTCAGTGACACCGCATTGCCCGGCTTGGTACCGTTCGAACCGCTTAAATCGGCCGAGCCGGAAAGCAACCAGGGTACCGTATCCATCAGTGACTCGAGCACCTGTTGCGACGACTGGCGCGTGGCCAGTTTCGGTTGTTCTTCGCTGAAACGCCGTTTCAACGTTTCGATACAGCTTTGAAATTCCTGCCCCAGCGAGCCGCTCTGCATGGCCTCGAAACGTGCACGTTGATCCGCCGGCATGGCATCTAAACGCGCCTGCCATTGTTGCCGCGCATCAAGACTACGTTGGCCACAAGCGCGCCAGCTCGACAGTAAATCCTCGGGCACTTCAAACGGCGCACTGCTCCAATCCAGGGCTGCCCGGGTCAGTGCAATTTCTTCTTCGCCCAGTGGTGCGCCATGGGTTGCCGCACTACCCTGCTTGTTCGGCGCACCGAAACCGATCACGGTCTTGCAGGCAATCAGCGAAGGTTTATCCGACTTCCTGGCTTTTGCAATAGCATCGGCGATCGCGACCGGATCGTGGCCATCGACGTAGCTGACATCCCAGTTCGCGGCCTCGAACCTGGCCAGTTGATTGGTCGACGTGGTAAGACTGGTGGCGCCATCGATGGAAATACCATTATCGTCAAACAACACGATGAGTTTCGACAGTTGCAGGTGCCCGGCAAAATCGATGGCTTCATGGCTGATACCTTCCATCAGGCAACCATCACCGGCAAGCACGTAGGTATAGTGATCGACAATGTCGTCGCCAAATTCGAAGGCGAGTTTTTTCTCGGCCAGCGCCATGCCAACCGCGGTAGCGATACCCTGCCCCAGCGGCCCGGTGGTCATTTCGATGCCCTGGGCATAACCATACTCGGGATGACCCGCGGTTCTGGCGCCAAGCTGACGAAAATTCCTGATCTGCTCGATGGTCATATCCTCGTAACCGCACAGGTACAGCAGGCTGTAGAGCAGCATCGAGCCGTGGCCCGCGGAGAGAATGAAACGGTCACGATCGGGCCAGTCAGGATCTACGCTATCGAATTTCAGAAAATCGGCAAACAGTACGCTGGCGACATCGGCCATGCCCATGGGTAACCCGGGATGTCCAGAGTTGGCTTTTTGCACCGCATCCATCGACAGCACGCGAATCGCGTTAGCCATTTCGCGGCGGATTTCGCTTTTGGCCTGCTCTTGTTGAACCTTGGTATCCATAACTTTGTCTCCGTTAAGCCGCGCGGCGCTTGCGTTCGACCATTTGCAAAACCAGCGGGGTAAAAATGAGCTGCATCGCCAGGTCGATCTTGCCACCCGGGATTACGATGACATTCGGGCGTGACATGAAACTGTTGTGGATCATCGTCAACAGGTATTGAAAATCGATGCCACGCGGGTTGGCGAAACGAATCACGACCATCGACTCGTCCGCAGTCGGAATCCAGCGTGCGATAAACGGATTCGACGTATCGACGATGGGCACGCGCTGGAAGTTGATATCGGTGTTAGTGAACTGCGGGCAGATATACTCGATGTAATCCGGCATGCGGCGCAAAATGGTGTCGGCAATCGCCTCGGCCGAGTAACCGCGCGCGGCCTTGTCGCGGTGAATTTTCTGAATCCACTCAAGGTTGGTAACCGGCACCACGCCGACTTTCAGATCTGCATACTGGGCGACATCGGCCTGGTTGGTTTTAACGGCTCCATGCAGGCCCTCGTAAAACAACAGGTCGGTATCTTCGGCGAAAGATTCCCACTCGGTGAACTCTCCCGGTGCCACACCGTAAAGTTCGCTCTCTTCGTCATCATGCACGTAGTGACGCGTTTTTCCGATGCCGGTTTCGCTGTATTGACGAAACACGTCTTCGAGTTCCGATAGCAGGTTGGCTTCCGGGCCGAAGTGACTGAAGTTTTTGTTACCCGCCTCCTCTGCAGTCGCCATGGCGGCTTTCATTTCCTGGCGGTCGTAGCGATGAAAAGCGTCACCCTCGATAAAACAGGCGCTGATGTTTTCGCGAAAGAAAATATGCTCGAAGGTTTCCTTGACGGTCGAGGTGCCGGCTCCTGAAGAACCGGTGATCGATAGAATGGGATGTTTTCTGGACATGGGCAGAACCTAGTTTCTAAACAAACTGCGATTTTCGAACAGCGGGAAACGAGTGTTCTCGACCGCATCGCCGCTGATGTAGTCGATCACTTCCTGGACCCGGTCACTGGAACCGAAAATAAGCGGCACACGCTTGTGCAGAGAGACCAGTTTCATATCCAGTATCCGCTCGATACCGTCACTGGCCAGTCCACCGGATTGTTCGATGATAAATGCGAGTGGCAACGCTTCGTAAAGCAGGCGCAGACGACCGCTCTCGTAACTGGGGCGCGAATCCCCGGGATACAGGAAAACGCCACCACGAACCAGGATGCGGTAGGCCTCCGCGACCAGCGAAGCGTTCCAGCGCATGTTGAAATTCTCGCCCAGGGGGCCGCTCTCGCCGGCAATACAGTCGTCGATGAAATAGCGCACGCTGTCGTCCCAGAAACGATAGTTCGACGTATTGATGGCAAATTCGTGCTGCCCCGCCGGAATCCTCAGTGCATCGCTAACCTGGTAAAACTTGTCGTCTTCGGGATCGAGCACGAAGCTACTGGTGCCGTCACCGCAGGTCAGGATCAACCGGGTTTGGGGACCAAAGAACAGAAAGCCCGCCGCTTTCTGGATATCGCCAAGATTCTTGTCGAAGATACTCACGCTATCGGCTGATAACACTGAGAACACGGTACCGATCGAGGTATTAGTCTCGATATTCGAGGAGCCGTCGAGCGGGTCGATTGCCACGGCCAGGGTGGCATCGGCATCAATCTCGATTAATTCGTCGCATTCTTCAGACGCAATAAAGGTAATTGGTATTTTACCTAACGCCTCGACAAACACTTTATGCGAGAGAACATCGAGCGGCTGCTGAATAGCGCCGTCCGCGTTGGTGCTATTGACCTGCTCCAACTGTGCCGAGCGGTCGAGTCGGGAAATTGCTTTCGCGAGTTTTGCGCCAGTGCTCGCAATCACCAGTAATATCGAGCCAAGATCTTCTTGCACACCAGTCCGTTTCGCCATTGACGCCAGGTACTGTTGCAGACTGATTTCGGATGTCATATTTTACCGTTTCATATCTTATCTATATGTGCCGGGATTCTGGAGAGACTTGATTATTTAGTAAAGTTTAATAAACTTTCGAATTATGAAAGAAAAACTTTACTCCTGGTTGCGCCAGCTGACCCTGAAACAGATGCGGGGTTTCACAGCAGTGGTTGAAGCAGGCAGTGTATCGGGTGCCGCCAAGCGCTTGCACCTGACGCCACCCGCGGTCTCGCTGCAGTTGCGCGACCTTGACGCGGCGATTGGCTTACCCCTACTGGAGCGCAGCGACCACGGGTTGATCCCGACGTTGGCGGGTCGTGAATTACTATCCCTGGCGCTGGAAATACAGGACTCGCTGCATCGATTCGGCGAAACCGCGACTGAATTAAAGGGGGTAGATCATGGCATTGTCTCGGTCGGCGTGGTCAGTACCGCACGCTACTTTGCCCCAACGATATTGGCTGAATTTATGAAAATCTACCAGGACATTAAAATACAGCTACTGGTCGGGAACCGCGAAACGACTATGGAAAAACTGGAAAGCATGGAGCTCGATTTTGCCATCACCGGTTTGCCACCTGAACATTTTGCGGTAAAGAAAGAATTTATTGCAAAGCACCCACAGATTATCATTGCCACCCCGGATCACCCTCTGGCGGATAAGAAAAGAATTTCTTTATCAGAATTGAACGATGAGACATTCCTGTTACGAGAAGCCGGATCCGGCACTCGCTCGGTGACCGACAAACTGTTTGCACGCAACAAGAGCCTGCCCAAATCAGGGTTAGAATTCGGCAGCAACGAAACCATCAAACAGGCGGTGATGGCGGGTATGGGAATAGCGGTAATTTCGTCGCACACGGTTGATGCCGAACTCAATGAGAAGCGCCTGGTTTCGCTCGACGTCAAGGGTTTACCGATCAACCGTAAATGGTTCGTTGTAAAACACGGCAATAAGCGCTTTCTCCCATCGGCCCAGGCACTATGGAACTTTGTCGCACGCAACGGCAAATACTACCTGCCCCAACCCTGAACCCTCTCGCGCTAAACACTGGCTGCTCGAAGTGACTCCAGGATAACTGGATAAATTTAGCTTGAGGTATAACTTGCAATTGTTAGTTGCAACTTGCAACTTGCAACTTGCAAACTTAATATAATCATTCGGACGGCGATGTCGATCAAACCTTGATCGGGACCCAGTATAGAGGACTTAAGTTTGGATCAACGACGCACACTCGTGTTAATGCCCGGGCTCGATGGCACGGGCAAGTTGTTTGAGCCGATCATTCCATTACTCCAAACACACTTCGATTTAACCATAGTAACCTACCCCGATCTCGATTCGCTTACGGATTATGTCAACTGCGCGCAAAACCAGCTGCCGGAGACGCCAGGATTTTCGCTGCTTGCCGAGTCCTTCTCTGGCCCTGTCGCAATGGCGTTAATGGCACATCTACCCGACCAGATCGGTCCTTCGGTGCTAGTTGCAACTTTCGCACGCTCTCCATTGGCAACGTTGACACGCATGTTGGGCTATGTTCCCGAGCACACGTTTTCCATTGGCGCATTAAACGATTTCTGCCTGGACGTATACGCGACTGATAACGAAGACTTATCGGACACACAACCGTTGCCGCTGAACGTGACCGAGCAGATTGACGGCGCGCTGTTAAGACACCGGATCTCGGTTTTAAGCCGGGTTGACGTTTCAGCCCTGTTACCGACCATCGAAATCCCCATTCTTTATCTGCACGGGGTACGAGATCGGATCGTTTCCGAACATGACGCGCAAATGATTGAGGATTACCTGCCTAATGTCAGCCGGGTCGATATCGACGCACCCCACTTGCTGCTGCAAACCCAGCCGTCCCAATGTGCCGAGCTGATCAATAACCACGTTCAACCAGTCCAGTAACCCATTACCCTGTATTTGATCGCTAAAAGTTTGACGAGGATTCGTCGATAATCTCGAGAGTATCGCTCGAGCCCGCTTACAGCCGCCCTCAAGACCCACTACTTCCCGGACCTTTTTGATTTACAAGAACGCTTTTGATTTCCCAAAAACAGACACTGAAAATCCATTTCGCAGTGACGGCTATCGACCCAACTCGGACCCTCGCCGATTGTGAATTTCTGCGATAAGCTGTTACAAAAACCTCGGAAAGTAAGCCAGATTTGAGTAAATCGGTATACTGCCCTCCGAATAGGCCAACCACAGTCTAAGGAGAACCGCCATGAAAGCGAAAGCCATCACAAGACAAAGCCGTCGCCGATTTTTACAGGTTGCCGGGATCGCCTCTGCGGTATTGATGCTCGAGGGACTGCCACTCACGGCGCGCGCTGCAAATGCGGCCAAAATTAAGATTGGCATCGTCGGCTCGGGCAGAGTCGGCGGCGGGATCGGCAGCGTGTGGGTGAAAGCCGGGCACGAAGTCATGTTTTCCTCGCGCCACATCGAGCATGATAAAGCGCTCGCCGCCAAACTCGGGGTCAATGCACATGCTGGAACGCCGAGGGAAGCCGCCGCCTTTGGTGAAGTGGTGATGATCTCAGTGCCTTACGGCGCACTGCCCGAAGTCGGTAAGGATCTAGAGGCACTGATCAAAGGCAAGATTGTAATCGATACCTGCAACCCGTTCGTCTGGCGCGACGGTGAGATCGCGACCTGGGCGCGGGAGAAAGGCGCCGGTCTCGCCTCGGCGGAATTGGTCCCTGGCGCGCGCATCGTCCGCGCCTTCAATGCCATCGGTGCCGCACAGATGAGCACGGCGCACCAAGATCCTGGGCGCATCGGCATGCCGATCGCGAGCGATGATGCAGAAGCCATCGAAGTCGCTTCAAATCTGATACGCGACATCGGTTACGAGCCTATCGTGATTGGCGATCTCGAGATGGGAAAATATCTGATGCCCGGAACGCCGCTCGCGGGTGAACACACGCCGGAGGAAATCCGGAAAATTGCTGCCACCCTCGATTAGTAATGGCGGTGCTGGTTAACGAACAAGTACATTCGAGCCGTTTATTGGCATCGACTGGAACGTCTGGTTGCGCGGTTAGTGAGTAGGTTGCTCGCTCGAGAGAAAACAGACACTCAGAATCGATGAACCAGCGGCGGGAACCGACCCAAAAGAGACCCTCGTTACTAACTAAATCCAATACACGCTTTATTAAGCCAACCTGATTCACATCAAAGACAATCGGTTTTTTTGTATTAACATAATATTGATATGGCATTTATTCCTTTTGTATTAAGAACTAACAAAGGGGGTTTACATGAACAAGCTGTTAACTATGATTTTCTCCGCCGCGTTAATAGCTGCCTGCGCGGCTCCGGTATCCAACGAACGCAATGAAAAGACCGTTTTTATTACGAAGTCGAGCTTCCCAAGCGACATGGGTGGATTAGCCGGAGCCGATGCCAAGTGCCAGGCAGAGGCGGACGATCCTGCATCAATCGTTCCTGCTGGCACTTACCTGCCTTGGCTATCCGATGGAACCAACAGCCCCGATACCCGCTTCACGAAGTCTTCCCATCCTTACGTTCTGCCCGATGGGACGAAGATTGCCGAAAATTACACTGATCTAACGGATGGATCCATCCTACACGCGATCAATGTTGACGCCACCGGCGCACTTGTACTCGGATCGCAACATTTTTGGACGGGTACCATGACCGATGGCAAAGCTGATCATCAGTTTGTAGCTAATGTTAAAAGAAATTCTTGCAACGCCTGGAATGGGACTACTGTCTACCTGGCAATTGCAACTATAGGGGTTACCAATAAAAAAACAGGCGAGTGGACCAACTATCGTCAGGGATCATGCAATTCTCTGGCGCGACCTAAAAGACGACTAACCTGTTTCCAGCAATAGGGGGCTGCGGTTAAAAGGGTCAGTTTTTCGGCACAACGAGTGTCCGCAAATGGCCGAAGATTGCCCCACACTAGTACTTTGTGAGTGTCTCCTATGGAGAAAGCTGACGATCCGTGGAAGAACCAGCCTAACAAATGCCTGGGGATCAGATACTAGAACCGATAATGGGTGACTTCGTTTACCGGCAAATTAACCTTGTTCGCCAAATTTGCAATCGAACGATTTTTTTCGACTATCTTTATTCATAACAAGCGTCGAAAAACATCTGAAGATTGGTCACTATGAAAAGATTATTTGCCACCAGGCTCTGTTTAGGGCTTTTGTTGATATCCCTGCTCGTGAGCTGTGACCAGGTCGAGCAGCTGATTAAACAGGAAGCCAAACCGGTCAATTTTTTAAACGGGACTTTTTCGGTATTGAAACCTGGAAGCTGGTCGACCATGGACAATCTGAACGATGAGGCTAATTTGCAAATGGGCAATCTTTTTAAGGAAGCCTATGTTATTGTTTTGACCGAGAACAAACAGGACTTCGACAATATCGGCCTGCAGGGCCATAGCGATTTGACGAGATCTTTCCTGAGGGAAGCGCTGAAGAATTACCAGGAGTCGCAACGGGTAAAACTCGATATCGGCGGTCATTCGGCGTTGCGCTACCGCCTGAGCGGAAGCGTTGATAGTATCAAGATTGTCTACTGGCACGTGACCATCGAAACCGCCGATCATTTCCACCAGATGTTGCTGTGGAGTCTGCCGTCAAAATTTGGCGGAAACGAGGCCGATTTCAATTCCGTGATTCGATCGTTCAAGGTACTCTAGCCTCGAACCCGCCTAACGTAGGCCCGGAATCAGACTTACGAGTTAGATTTCTTTTCTAAGATTCTGGAGACACAATACTTAATTCTCAGTGATTTAGGAACGTTCGCTTCTGGCCGAAGATTGCCTCCCGCCAGGGTTTATTCAGCGTCTCCTTTGGAGAAAACAGATGCTTAAAATCACAAAATCAGCGGAGGCTAGCTTCACACGCGCAACAGACACTTTAATTTGGCTGTATGCACTGTTAAGGCGTAAATTAAACACATTCGAAATCTGAAATTTCACCTTCTAACCACCAAATTTTATCTTTAATCCTTATTTCATTTGGCTTTATTGGTTCTACTAATTTACCTTCTGCATCAATATATCGGTAGACATATTCCTCCGTGAAACATAAAGCCTTCATTATTCTTTCCTCGTTAAGTCTCGCAATTGTTTTACGAAGGTTTCCATTGTTTCGAATTTGAGTATTCTGCCCTCCGAGGCTTCTCATGTGCACAATAAGAAAGATATTGTATGCAACCTCAAGATTTTGCTCGACGCCTTTTCCATCTCTATACAGCACCCCGATATTTGATAGTCCGTCGGCATTACCTGCTTTGTGTGCTCGGTACCACCAGGCGTTAGCTTTTTTATAATCAACTAGGCCAAGTTTGCCCGAGTAATGGAACTCTCCAATAGTAACCATAGCTTTAGTATCACCTTCGGCAGCAAGAAGCTCGAATTTTTCTGCTGCTTTTTCATATTGCCCTGATTTAAGATATGCGATTGCTTCACTTTTCCCTGCAATTGATAACGAGGGCATGAGAAGTAAGATAAAAAGTAGGTATCTCATAAGATTGAATTCACTCCCAGCAGTATCGATAAAAGGATTTTGAGCTTTCACCAGATATTAGCAGCTGGAACCAAAAACTTTAGATGTAGGAGCCGTATAACAAGAGCCCGTTATTGGCCGAAGATTGCTGCCCACATCGGTTTATTTAGCGCTTTCTATGAAGAGATGACTCAGCCTCAATGACACTAGTCATGTTTGATCTTGTATCTTTTTTCGATAAGTCTCCTCGTACTCCCCAGCTGTCGGAAGGTTAAAAAAAGATCGCACCATAAATTGTTGCCTGGATTGACTTTTACCTAGAACCTCATAAAATACTTTATGATTCAAATATAACTTGCTAAATTTAAACAACTTAATTATTTTGATTTTAATTAAATAGTTAGTGAGGTTCTCGGAATTGTCTTATATCAAAAAAATGGTCGAACGGCGTGCTTCCAGGCGCGATCGGCGTTTCTTAGGAAATCGACGCTCCAACTACATGCGATATATCCATGCCGCCAACGAAGAAAACAAACGTTTGGGGTTATTCTGGCAGCGATTGATTGCTCAAGATTTTATCACTGAAGAAGACGCATTATTACTGGCCGAGAATTTCTTCCAGGAGTTAGGCGGGTATAGTGACGAGATGGCGAAAGACATGGTCCGAAAAATCTTGAGCGAAGTCGCTGATCAGTACAGGACTAAAACAACCTTGACCCCAGCAGCCAGTTAGCGGGAAATCCATCCTGTAAAATAGCCCTGCCACTGTGCGGGGTTCTTTATGTTTACTCAGCGCCTGCTTTGGAGAAAACAGACGCACATACAGCAAGTCATCGATGATATACAACTCTATTAAGATATTAATTTTCCAGAATTTTTATCTCCATCTACAACTTTTACGCTAAAACTCGAACTCCATGCTCTGAAATACCTGGCCGGCGTTGCGCTTGGCCAGGAACTCTGCGGTAGGCAGATGCATGTATGCAGACTGGTCAATCTGGTAGGCCTCCTGTAGCGTGCCCCCGTTCTCGATCAATTCGCCGACCTTTTCTCGAAGGAACACGAGGTAATCGCGGGTATATTTTCTAACCGTTGCCATGTCGGTTGGATCACCATGGCCGGGTATCACCACCTCGGCACCCAGTGCCTCGAATTTGTCCCAGGTTTCAATCCAGGCTCCCGAGTCCGTGTGTTCGAACAGGGGCAGCATACGTTGGTGGAAGGCCATGTCACCCGAGATTACGACCTGCTTGCCGGGCAACCATACGATAATATCACCCGGGCTGTGCGCCGGGCCCAGATTCAGTAATTCGATCCGCTCATCGCCCAGCTGGATTATTTTTTTATCTTCGAAGGTCTCGTCCGGTAACACCACCTTCGTGCCTTCCGCCTTCTCCTTGACCCTTGCCTGCATCGTCTCCAGCAGCGCAAACGACTGTTCCTCGATCTCGTGCTGCGCTTCGATGTGCGCGATCACAGGCACTCCCTGCTCCTGCCAGTAACTCGAACCCAGCATCGCATGCCCCTGACCGTTTTCCAGCACTACGTAGCGAACGGGCTGGTCAGTTATCTTTTTAATTTCCTCGTGCAGGGCCTTTGCCAGAAGATAGTTGTCACCGGCATTGACCACGAGCACCCCGGCATTCGTAATCACGAATGACAGGTTATTGTTGTGCCCGGAGTTCGCATAGGTCCCCGGTGCGGTGGCTCCGATTGCAGACCATACCCCGGGCACTACCTCCCTGGGCAGATCGTAGAGCATCGACGCAGGTGCCTTGTCGCTGTTGTAGAGCGCCTCGCCCGTCAACGGTTCCCCGGAAGCAGCCATGTTGGTCGAAGCTGTCAAGTGGAGGCGCATAAATTTTGCCGCCCGCTGCACCGAGTCCTTCGAAGCCAGGTCGTCGGCAAAAGTGCGGACAGTCTCCGGGCGGAAATCAAAGCCACGACCGACACCGGGGTAAATGATCAGTCGCGCATCTCTGCCCCTGTCTCGCAGCACATTGATACTGGTCTCGATCACGCGTCGACGCTGATACTGTTCTTCGTCACCGATAAACACCATCACCGGCAAGGTCAACTCCTCGATCTCGGGCGCATAGCCATACACTTGCGATGGCTCCGGCGCATTCGGATCCTGTAGATGGGGATAAAACGAAACATAACAGGCGATGTCCTCATCCTGCCGTTTAAAGGTTGTTGCCACCTTGAGGGTGTAATAACCTCCGCGGGTATGCGAGTAAAGGCAGGCCTTGCTCGTACTGATGTCGTTACGCTTGAGTAATACTTCGACTGCCAGGTCGACATCTTTTTCCAGCTCGTAATCGTGCTCTATCGGATGGGTGCCGAGAAAATGCGCCCCGTAAATATCGGGCGCCAGCACCACGAAGCCGCGTGCCGCAACCCGCCGTGCATGGCGTTGAACCAGCTCATCAAGACCACGCCGACCGTGCACGAACAAAACAGCGGGGTATTTGCCGTCATCGGCTGGTCGCAACACCAGCGACGGGACTTCGACGTCGTCACTCACGTAGCTGGTCCAGGAGGTTTCGATCGCATGATTATCAGTCGCCTCGATCAAGCCTTCGTTCCACCAGCTATCTTCCCACCACCAGGAATTATCCTCACCGGCCGCCTGGGCGGATGCCTGGTTGGCAGTGAACAGGAACACGATTAATATGAAAAACCGGAATTTCACTAACATCTGCAAATCCTTTAAATCTTTTTCATTCTGAATTTTTCATGGCGATGCCCGCCACAGCCCGGATCAAGAGTATTTCCAATTGCAGCAAATATATATATCGCCAAAGGGGTAACGAAAGTTTCGACTACTTTCTTTTTTTCAGCATTGAGGCCAGGTCCGCAAACGGGTTATAGGTTTCCTCTTTATTTTGTGTTTCGGTGGTGGAATCACCATATCCTGAGTCAACACGGCGGGAATGCTCGTTATCATGACAATAGACACATAACAGCTCCCAGTTGCTGCCGTCACCCGGGTTATTGTCATGATCGTGATCGCGGTGATGAACTGTCAGCTCCTGCAGGTTTTTTTCGTTGAACTCACGGGCGCATCGGCCGCATACCCACGGATACATTTTCAACGCCCTGCTTCGGTAACTTTGCTCTCTTTCTTCACGGGCTAGGCGCGCCTGCAAAACGACTCGATCAAGTTTGTCAGTGGAATTTTTCGATGTCATTGTGGCTACATAATATAGTATGTATTCGGCTCACTTGTCTGTATCCCTCAGACCATTGTACTGATGACTGGAAGCTTGAACTGTCAAGCCTGCATGATATACCCGGCCGTTCCAATGAGACCGACCCTGATTTCTCTGCGATTATAACCTGCCCTCCTTGACTACAAATAACCGAAAAGGTACCGTTTTTTCGATTACGAAAAAGACAGAGGACTATGCAGCATTCATCCCTGGTACGCTTCCCGATTGTCATGGCTATTGTTTTAACCTTGTCGATCGGCAGGCTGATGGCCGCCCCACCCGAAGGTTACCAGTTCCTGTCGCTGACCGAGGCGGCACAATTGGCGAGCAGTGAAAACAAACCCATGCTGCTGTACTTTGGTCGCTACGGCTGCACATCCTGCCGCAAAATGCATGCAGAAGTTTTCAGCGATGCGTCTCTCAGCGCAAAATATAACGCCGCCTTTGTGCTTGCCTATGTCGATACCGAGAGTGGGAAACGCATCAGGCTCGGTAATGGAGAAAGAACCACCGAAATGCAATTTGCAACACGCAGCCGAATTCTCGGCACGCCCACATTTATTTTCTTCTCACCCGAGCAAAAGCCCCTGTTCAAAAAAGCGGGGTTTCAAACCATAGCCCAGATGAACCTGTACGGTGATTACATTCTCGAGAACCATTACAAGTCGATGCCGTTACAAGAGTTTATGGCTCAGCAATGAGATTCAGGTTTGCTGGATTATGCCTGGCTCTGGCCATATTCCAAATACAGGCTTCTGAGCGCTGGATTTTCGATAGCAGAATCAGCGTAACCGGTCCGCCAGTTGACGCTGTTTACCATCATCTTGAGGGTTCGGGCCGTAAACATATCGCCGTTACCGGGGAATCGGTTGCTGTAGTCTGGGAAGACAATCGCAGTCGAGACCCACAAATCTACGCCACATTTAAATCGCTGACCCGGAAAACCTTCCCCACGGCCCTGTTGGTGAGTAGTGGTAGCGAGGCATACGAACCGGTCATCGATGCCATAAGTGGTAATCGCTTCGTGTTAGCCTTTGAACAGGATGCATCCGTTTTCGCCAGGATACTGACCGCGAAAGGCCTGGCCGAGCCAGCCAGGCTCAGTCGAGCAGCGGCCAGCCACGTCAGTATCGCAGGTTTCGACGATCGGGTTTTTGCCAGCTGGCGCGAACAGGATAATGGCAGATGGTTTATCAAAATCGCGGCACTTCGAGTCACCAAGGCTAACCGGATTGTCGTCGAATCTCTCCAGTCCGTCGAAGCCGACGGCCTGGAAACGCCGGTACTGTTTCCTGCCATCGCGGTCAACGGTGCAGGAATTTGTGTCGCCTGGGAAGACCGGCGAGCCGGGCATACGCGCTTACTGGTCAGTCATGCCAGGGATGCGGGGAAGACATTCACCGAACCACAATTTCTCAATGAATTTTTTTCCAACCGCAATCAATATGACCGGGGTAGTGGTGTCACCAGGGTTTCCCTGGCGTCATTTGCGCAAGATGAAATCCTGGCAGCCTGGATGGACAAGCGCAGAGGCGGTAAGGGTTACGGTATTTTTGCCGCGCTCGGTGCCGACGCCGGTGACAGTTTCGGTCCGAACGAAAAGGTGCACGGCGAGGAAGGCGATACGCAACCGCACTACAATCCGGCGACTGCTGGCAACCAGGCCGGTGATTTCGTCATAGCCTGGGACGATTTCAGGCGCGGCGATTCTGACATATGGATTAGCGCCCATAACCCGGATTTGGAATGGAGCCTGGATTATGCGCCACCCGTCGCTAGCGGAGATGGCGAACAGTCCCACCCATCGATTGCCCTCGATGAACAGGGTAACCTGCACCTGGTATGGATAGAACGTGCCCTACCGGACGGACCGAGCAGACTCTGGTATAGCCCTGGGCGAACGCGGCAATAGCAATGAATCTTGATGGAAGTGAACTGAAACTAAATACTCCTCGTATAAATTTTGTTACCCTGGATCGTGGGACACTCCGACCGATCCCGCGACACCCTAGTTAATAACCAGATAGTTTCGAACATCGCGATGATCACACACTTAAAATTAAACAATGCCATATCGATTCCACTGCGAGTCACCAGACTGGGAATTGGCACAGCACGACAACTGATGAATATCATCTTGCTGGTGGTCGGGTTGCTGATAACGCCCCTCACCCTGGGTCAATCGGTTCAGGCAGCTGAGGAAATACCAACCTTTCAGCGGGTTCCGACCCAATTCATCGCCGCGCTGGGTAATGCTGGCGCCACTTCCGGGACTGGTGCCGAGTCCTGGGGTCTTTGGCGCAGAGATCCAGGCCCCAGGGGAGTCTGGCTGACCAACTACGAGGTGCAACTGAAAGCCACCGGCGGTGTCGCACCCGCGCAATGGAAGTTCGATATCGAAGACTGGTGGCTGGATGAAAACGGTCTGATCATGGAGAAACCGGTGTTTCCGGTACCTGCTGGTAAATATATCGTCACCGGCGACCGGGAGAAAATCGCTATGCTAACCGTTTATCCAAAGGACGAGAACGGTGCCCAGCGTTGGGAACTTGGCAACGACGCAAAGCTCTACGACGTGACGCATCTACCCTGCCGTACCGCGCGCTATACACCTACAGCAGGCGTAACTTCATGTTCACCTGTCAATGCGCCGAAGGCAGCATTTAAAGTTACGCCAGGGGCCCCGATGCCACTCGTGGAAGGCTGTATCAAGCAAGACTACGCGGTCCTCTTTATCATAGCCGAGGCGGTAGACAATCCAGCACCTGTGGAACCCGGGAAAATTGCGCAAACAGATCCCGAATCCTGAATCTCAACAGGCTTAGCCGTTTCAGTACAGCTGCGCCGTAAGCAATGCAAAATTAGCCGCTCAGCACCATCAATCGTAGGCAGTTTCCAGGGGATCTGTAGAAGATTCATTGCACCGTATCATCGGGGCTCATGCCCGGAGGCTCCGTGTGCACGCGACCACCTTTGACGGTTTCACGGTAGATGATGTAGAGCCCGCTCGAGATTACGATGACGGCGCCAACGAGGGTAAATGCATCGGGTAGTTCTCCCCACACCAGGTACCCGATCAGGGTTGCCCAGATCAACGCGGAATATTCAAACGGTGAGATAACTGCCGCCGGCCCCAGGCGAAAGGCATGGGTCAAACACATCACCCCGACGCTGCCGAACATTCCCGCCAGCGCAAACAGTCCAAGATCACCCAGGCTCGGTGTCACCCAGAAAAACGGTACAAGTATAATTCCGGTCAGCGACATACCCAACTGCGGATAGAGCATCAGGGCGGCGGTTTGCTCCGTGGTCTTGTAAGCGCGGGTGGTAATCATCAGTAGCGAATAAAACACGACACTGCCTATCACCACCAGGCCTGCCCACTGGAAAACGCCGAAACCGGGGCGCAACATGATTAACACACCGCAAAACCCAATACTAATTGCCACCCAGCGATGCAAGCCTACCGATTCCTTCAACAGCGGTACCGAAAGCGCGGTGATGAAGATTGGCGCGGCGAAGGTAATTGCTATCGCATCCACCAGCTTCATTTGCGAAAGCGCCCAGAAAAAACTGAAGCTGAGTCCGAATACCAGCAGGTAGCGTCCGACATGGACGAGCGGGCGTCTTGTTTTGAGCATCTTCGGCCCTCCCCCGCGCAGCGCAAATATACACAGCAGCGGCAGACCAAACCAGCTGCGCAAGGCGACTATCTGCGCCACCGGGTAATCGGCAGTCAACCACTTGATGGTCGCATCCATCAGCGCAAATCCGGCGATGCCCGTGAGCATCAGAACGATACCCAGCGCGGGTCTATCGACGCTATCGGTTATAACAGTCATCGGGGGGAGTTATGAACTCAACGGGGATTAAAGTTATGTTCTCGAAGTTTCAAATGCACCTATACCATGAAACAAACCCTAAGGTGCATATTTTTTAGGCTAATCGGCAGACCCTGCAATTCGGCCGGGAAAATCCTCGCTAGAGGTAATGCTTGTAACGGAGCGTGTAGTAAAGCATCGGAATGACGACCAGTGTCAACAGGGTCGATATCAGGATGCCGAAGATCAGCGCTATCGCCAGTCCATTGAAGATCGGATCATCAAGAATGAAAAGCGCGCCCAGTATCGCCGCCAACGCGGTCAATGCAATCGGCCGCGCCCGGACGGCGGCAGCCTGAATGACTGCTTCCTTGAAATCCATCCCTTTAGTCGACTGTTCGTTGATAAAATCCACCAGCAGAATCGAGTTACGCACGATAATTCCCGCGAGCGCTATCATGCCGATCATCGAGGTTGCGGTAAACTGCGCGCCGAGCAACGCGTTACCGGGCAATACCCCGATCACGGTGAGTGGAATCGGTGCCATGATCACCAGGGGTACGGAGTAGGATTTGAACTGCGCGACTACGAGCAGGTAAATCATCAACAACCCGACCGAGTAAGCGATGCCCATATCGCGAAAGGTTTCATAGGTCACCTGCCACTCTCCATCCCATTTCAGACTGTACTGATATGGATTATCGGGTTGGTTGATCATGTACTGCTCGATTGGCGCGTCCAGCAATGGTGACACAATTTCCTGCTTCAACTCCGTCAATACGTCAAACATACCGTATAGCGGACTATCGAGTTCGCCGGCCATATTGGCGGTGACAAACACAACCGGTAGCAGGTCTTTATGATAAATACTGTTTTCGTTGCGGGTTTCCAGCAGGGTTACCACTTCGGATAGCGGGACCAGGTCCCGGTTCGCCGAGCGCAGCTTGAGTGACAGGATACTGGTGATGTCCGCCTTGTCACCTTCCGCCAGTTCGAGCCGCAGCGGAACCGGATATTTCTGGTTATCACGATGCAGGTAACCCACATCCTCGCCATCGACCAGGGTAGCAACGGCATTCGCGATAACCGCCTGGTTCAGACCGAGGCGCGTCGCCTTGGCGCGATCGATTGCCAGCACCAGGCGTTCGGATTCCGATTCGCTGCTATCGTCAATATCAACGATACCGGGGGTGCGCTTCAGCACCTTGCGGATATCTCTTGCAACCTGTATCTGCCCCGCATAGTCGATACCATAGACCTCCGCGACCAATGGCGCCTGCACTGGCGGGCCGGGCGGGACCTCGACAATCTTGACATTCGCACCATGGGCATTGCCGATGCGCTGTAACGGTTCGCGTAACGCCAGGGCAATATCGTGACTCTTGCGATCACGCACCGACTTGTGCTGCAGGTTGACCTGGATATCTGACAGGTTTGAAGCTGCACGCAGGTAATACTGGCGTACCAGGCCGTTGAAATTAATCGGCGCAGCGGTACCGACATAACCCTGGTAATCGGTGACCTCGGGTACGGTCGCAATCCAGTTGCCCAGTTCGGTGATCACCCGTGCATTCTGCTCCAGGCTGCTGCCCTCGGGCATATCGACAATGACCTGGACCTCCGACTTGTTATCAAACGGCAACATCTTCAACACCACCAGTTTGAATCCGGCGAGGCTTAGCGAGCCCAGGATCAATAAAATGATTACCAGTAACAGCAACCAGCGATTACGCCTTCCGCGGACATCGTCCAGTAACGGGTCGAACAGGCGTTTGAATAGCGGGTATAGAGGCTGACCGGCAGCAGGTTCCACCGCAGTAGTATGGGGTTTTCGTCCCAGCAATTTCAAACTGAGCCAGGGCGTTACCACGAATGCCACGGCCAGCGAGATCAGCATTCCAATACTGGCATTGATCGGGATCGGGCTCATGTACGGCCCCATTAAACCGGTTACGAATGCCATCGGCAGCAGCGCCGCAACCACGGCGAAGGTCGCCAGTATGGTCGGCCCACCAACCTCATCGACGGCGAGTGGGATCGCTTCGACGAGGCTGTTTTTACCCAGTTGCATATGCCGGTGGATGTTCTCGACCACGACAATGGCGTCATCGACAAGGATCCCGATCGAAAAGATCAGTGCGAACAGCGAAACACGGTTCAAGGTAAAACCCCAGGCCCAGGACGCAAACAGTGTCATCGCCAGCGTGACCACGATCGCCACTCCGACGATAACGGCTTCTCGCAAGCCGAGCGTAACCACGACCAACAACACCACGACCGCGGTTGCCAACACCAGCTTTTGAATCAGGGTCAGGGCTTTTTCATTGGCGGTCGCTCCGTAATTACGCGTCACCGTGACTTCGACCCCTTCGGGGATCACGATCCCGCGCAGTTGATCGATACGACCAATCACTTCATCGGCCACCTCGATCGCATTACTGCCCGGTTTCTTCGCAATCGCAAGCGTTACCGCGGGGAATTGACCTTTTACACTAATACCCTTGTCAGTAGCCGCCGGGCCAGTACCGAACCAGACATATTGGTCAGCCTGCGACGGCGTAATTTCGATGGTAGCGATATCGCCAAGCGCAATTGGAACGCCATCGGATAGTCCAATGATAAGATCCTGGATTTCTGAAGCCTCGCTCAGGAAAGTGCCGGACTGCAGGTTAATTTCAAGATTGTCCCGCACCAGTTTACCGGCATCGCGCGATTGGTTTGCGGCAAGAATTCCAGCCTTGACCTGTTCCAGGTCAATATTGAATCCAGCCAGCTTTACCGGATCGAGCAGTATTCTGATCGCCTGGCGGGTGCCGCCGATCGAGTAAATATCACGTGTGCCGGGTACGCGTTTGAGCTCGGCCTCGAGTGAATGTGCTACCTGCAGCAACTCGATGCCGCTGCGCTGTGGATCCTGGCTCCACAACGTCAATGCCACGATCGGTACATCGTCGATACCTCTTGGCTTTATGATTGGCTGCCCGACACCCATGTTGGCGGGCAACCAGTCGGTATTGGAAAACACCTTGTTGTAAAGCCGCACGATGGCCTGCGAGCGTTCTTCACCCACCTCGAACTGAACTGTCAGGATAGCAATACCGGGTTTCGATACCGAGTAGACATGTTCGATACCGGCAATTTCGGAGAGCACCTGCTCGGCGGACGTGCTGACCACCTGTTCCACTTCGTATGCGGTCGCTCCGGGAAACGGCACAAATACATTGGCGAAGGTAACATTGATTTGCGGCTCTTCCTCGCGCGGCGTCACCATTACCGCAAAAACACCCATTAACAGTCCGATCAGCGCCAACAGCGGAGTGATCTCGGACTGCAGAAAGGTTTTCGCCACCCAACCGGATGGACCCAGCGACTGGCTCATTGGGCAGTATCCAACTGGCGCTTGTGTTCGATTCCGGCGCGCACCGGGTCGAGCGCAATAGTTTCACCTTCACCGAGCCCGGCAAGAATCTCAACCTGGTCGCCAATTCGATTGCCGGGACGCACCTGTCGGAAGGAAAGTTTCCCTGATGCATCAAGCACGTAGACAGCGTTGACTTCCGCCCGGGAAACCAGTGCCTGTTGCGGCAACAGTAGGCGCTCGGTGGCACCGATTTTGAGGGCCACCTTGACCAACATGCCCGGAAACAGGTCCTGTTTCATTTCGGGCAAGTCCAGTCGCACTGGAAAACTATGGTTTTGCGGATTCGCGAATGGATGGATGGTAATCCTGGTGACTTCGACCGAGCGACCATCCTCAAGCAGAACCACGCGCGCGAGACCATGAGCGCGCAACCCACCGATAATCGATTGCGGTACATTGGCGCTGACACGCAACTCCCCTAAGGCATAGCCGGTCATAATTGGCTGGCCCGGGGCAACGCTTTCTCCCGGTTCGACATGGCGTTCAACCACAACCCCGCTATAAGGTGCGCGCACCACGGTGTAGCCTAACTGCTCTTCAGCCTGGGCAAGATTTGCTTGTGCCGAAGCCGCACGCGCCTTTGCCGCCTTCAGGTTAGCGCTGGCCTTGTCGAGTACTGCCTGTGAAATCAGTTTTTGCTTGCGTAAATCCTGGTTACGTCTGAATTCAAGCTGCGTATCCTGCAGATTGGCCTTCGCTTCGTCGAGTGCAGCGCTTGCTTTTTGCTGCTGTGCTCGGTATTCCCGGTCCCTTATGGTCAACACCACCTGGCCCTGCTCGACGAAATCGTCCACGTCAAAATTGACGCTTTCTATTTTGCCGACAACCTCGGCAGATAGCGTCGCCTGTTGACGCGCTTCGACAACACCGTCGACCCAATATTCGAGCGGCATTGGCATCCGTTTCGAGGTTATGGTTTGCAATCCTTCCGCCGTATTGCCCGGACCTGCAAACAATCCCAGGCATAAGACAATGATCATAGGCATGAGCCGCATTTGGAACTCCCGGTTATTTAGTGAAACACATCTGGCCTGGTATATTAGAGTTTTCTAATATAGATTCTATACCACCTTAGAGGTAGTATTCCCGGTTACAGCAACGACTTGTTGATATCGGACAATTTATGCAGATTTGCAGAATCCTGTTAACAACATCCCTGGCACTGATCATCAGCCTCGGACTGCCCGCTGCCTGGGCATCCAACCAGCTCGCCGGTCATCCCTCGCCTTACCTGGCGTTACATGCCGGGGATCCGGTCAACTGGCGGCCATGGCAGGCCGAGGTTTTTAAAGATGCCAGGCAGGACAACCGCCTGGTATTCGTTTCGGTTGGTTATTTTTCCTGCCACTGGTGCCACGTGATGCAACAGGAAAGTTACCAGGATGAGGGTATCGCGAAGCTTCTGAATCAAAGCTACATCGCGGTTAAGGTTGATCGCGAGCTCGACCCGGACCTGGATCGACGCTTGATCGATTTTGTCGAGAAAACGCGCGGTTCGGCCGGTTGGCCGTTGAACGTTTTTCTGACCCCCGACGGTTACCCAATTGTCGGTTTTACCTACTTGCCGAGTAATACTTTCGCCAATGTAATACAGGAACTCGATGATGCCTGGCAAAAAGACCAGGATCAGCTTGCCGACGCCGCACGTAACTTTTTTGAAACCCAGATGCAAAACCAGGAAAACCAGGCTTTCGTGGCACCACAAATTCCGTCCCAGGAGATGATTGGCGCATTTGTCTCGCAAACCATGCTGTTGGCAGACGAATTGCAGGGTGGCATCGGTAATACCAGCAAATTCCCGAACGTACCGCAGCTCGATACGCTGCTCACAATCATCCAGCAGAACCCGGAGCTCGATAAGGATGTTGTCGACTTCGTGCAACTCACCTTGCACATGATGGCATCGAAAAACCTGCAAGATCACGTCAACAGCGGTTTTTTTCGCTATACCACCGATCCAGACTGGTATACGCCCCACTTCGAGAAAATGCTCTACGACAACGCTCAGCTCGCAATGCTCTATTTGCGGGCACATGAATTCTGGCCCGACCAGGGCCATGCAGATACGGCTAAGCGCACACTCGATTTTGTCGAGGACAATTTAAAACATCCCGATGGTGGATATATGTCGAGCTTGTCCGCGGTGGACGTCGATAACAAGGAAGGCGGCGCCTATTTCTGGAGTCGTGAGCAACTTTCCGCAGCGCTTGAAGACCAGGAATTAGAGTACCTGTTAAAACTATGGCCTGTCGAAACCAAAAACGGCGAGTTCCTGATTAAACCACTGACCGGTCAGGGCGCTTCCGGCGAATCTGCAAAAAATCTGACTATCCTCGAGAAACTGCAATCTCGAGGTAGCAAAAGCATGCCAATTGATGACAAACGCCTGGCCAGCTGGAACGCGATGATGCTGGATGCGCTGATCACGGCATCAGAAATCGATTCGCGCTATGCCGAACGCGCCCGCACCCTGTTTCGATTCATGCGCAATAATTTCTATCGCGCCGACTCGCTGATTCGATTTGCCGGCAATGCCAAGACTGCTGACGCGGTACTCGAAGACTATGCCCAGGTAGCGAAGTCTTTTCTCAATTTCGGCAAACGCTTTGACAGCGAGGAAGCCACCCGAATTGCGACACAACTGACTGAAAGCGCCTATGCCCTGTTTCTGAAAGACGGTCGCTGGCAACAGAAAGCCGAGTCGTTAATTCCGATTGCGCCGGGAAAATGGATCATTTCGGACCAGGTATTTTTTTCGCCGATGACACTCTGGATCGAGGTGGCGCTCGAGGCTCCAGGACTGAACCCGGTGGTGCGTGCCGGCGCTAATGAAATGCTGCAACGGGCAACGCGCGATATGCTCGACTCCCCTTACCTTTACGGTAGTTTCATCATGCTGCGCGCAAATAACCAGGGTTAGAGTGTTTTGATCTATTGCCTGGGCGTTTGATTTTGAACATCTTCATGCCGCAATGTTGAAGGCATTTTTTGGTATGCCCTGACCAACTCAATGAAATTTAGTAAATTTGTCTCAACTCAAAACTACTAATAGAAAAGGCCTTATGATAAATTTCGCTTTATTAATCCAGCACGTCGCTTTTTCCACAGTTCAATGACAAAGCTAACATTCCCAAATCACCAAACATAAAGACAACACAGGGCAAATCCGGCATGAAAAAGTTTCAATTAATTCTTTGTTATGGTCTCGCACTGACGCTTTCAGGTTGCGCTAGCACGGAAAAGGCCGAACCGGTACCGATCGCTGAATTGGAAGCAGCAGTTGCAGAGGTTGCCGCATTAATGAAAGAAGCCGATATAGTTCAGGCCGACCTGCTATCCCACGATGAATATGTGAAAGGATCGAAGTACCTTGCGAAAGCTCGACGAAGCTTGTCAGGCTTCCAACAAGCGGATTATATCCTGGAAAAATCGGCCCTCGGCGATGCACAATTTCGACTAGCATTGAATAATGCCGAGGCCCGAACTCCCAACGCTTTTCGCATACTCGAGGCCAGGCATTCTGCACTAGACGCCGGTTTGAAAAGCAGTAAGGATTTGGCAGATATACTGGCAGATGTTGATGAAGATTTAAGGGATGAAACAGACGATTTTGCACGAGCCCTTGAGCCGAAGGAGTTCTCGGAGTTTCAAAAGAAATACTTCGCGCTGGAAGTTGAAGCGGTCCAGTTCAGGGAGCTTGATGCCGTTAATGGAGCCATACAGAAAGCGGTCAGCCAGGATGCAGAGGACCTCGCTCCGGAATCGCTGAGGGGAGCTCTGCTGGACGTTAGTGAAGCTGAGAATTTGATTGCTCAAAGTCCTCGAAACCCCAGGGTTCACGAGGACAGCGTAACCTGGGCGACGGAAAGTTCGGTTTTGCTGACCGATGTGATGGACGTAATTCTAAACGCCCCGGGAACGCCCGAGGATATTGCGTTAAAAATAGTTAAACAGAATAGAGATTTAGCCATACTTTCTGAAAATGTCGGTAGTTTGTTAAAAAATCTGAAGGACACGGAAGGCACACTTAAACAACAAAACCAGGAGCTGGCATCGACCCGGTCAAACTTACAGGAAACAGAGAGTGCATTACTTTTACAAAACCAGGAGCTGGAAAAGTCTTCCATGCAGGTCAGGTTCCAGAAAGCGATGGACCAGGCGGTGCAAGAATTTCCTGATGATGAAGCCGCGGTCTATCAGCAGGGTAGTAAACTGATCTTCAGACTCAAGAAAATGAATTTCGCATCTGGGTCGGCAACCATTCCAGCGGCATCAAAATCAATGTTGAGAAAAGTCAATGACATCATAAGATTTGTCGGCGCTGAAATAGTTGCCGTGGAGGGACATACCGACTCCGTCGGTGCGGACGAATTAAATAAAAATCTTTCGACCAAGAGAGCAATCTCGGTAGCAGACTACCTGGCCTCACTTGCGGGTGGTTACAAAATTGGCTATATCGGTTTTGGCGAGTCCAGGCCCATTGCCTCCAACGAGACAAACGAAGGGCGCGCGATAAATCGCCGTGTAGACCTGGTGGTAACCGCCAAGAAATAGTTGCCGGGATTCAACCATCCCCCTGGTCCGCGCTCGATTTGTTTGACTTGATATCGCGCTGTATGGATTCGAATTCGATATCGGTCTTGTTAGCTGAACCACCGGCCCGCGGCTTGCCCACAAACCGTTCTCCCTGTTGCTGTCGCCGCATCGTATCGTCAACCCTCTGGTGCAGTAACTTTTTATAAGGCAGTCGAAATGAGCGTGGTACCAGTTGATCCCCGTCGAGATCCCTGACCCAGAGGTAGATAGCGCCGGCTTCATCGCTTTTCAGATTCGGTTCAACCACGATGCTGCTAATCAATTCAAAGTTTTGGGGTATCCCGTCTGCCGCCGGCCAGCCGAGATAATCCTGTAATGAATCGTAATGCCAGAGGTAGAATCCGAGACACAGGAATGTCAGCACCATCTTGAGTCCTGGACCAATTTCACTTCTGAAGATGGCGAGCAGTACCAGGAACAGCAAAAATACATAGGCCAGGGCCAATGCAAGTAACGAGGCGGTCACAGCGGTTGCTCCGATTCCGGCGCAAGCTGTTCGGGATCAAGCCGATACGGAGTCAGTATTTTGGATAACCGGTTCATGGCAACGATCTCACCGTTGCCATCGAGCTCGAAGCGCAGCACCGTCTTTTCATCATCCACCTTGTTCAGGACGAGTTGATCGATATACACCAACCGCAGCACCGGGTTGACCTTTTCAATCTTGATCACCGTTTTAACTGGTTGGTTGCTAACCGACTGGTAGTAATGCAGGTTGACTATGTATTCCCCCGAAATAATGCCGCGAATCGTAACCACTTCCTGGTTGATCGGATGCACCACTTTCCTGCCGTTGATCATGACCGTGTCATTCAGATCGCCGCGGTCGTCGCGATCCAGGTTCAGCCAACCGGCTTCTTTACGCAAGTAGGAAACCGTTTCCCGGTAAGGGTCCTGAACCCAGAGGTCGACATCGTCGGGCTGATCCTCGGGCCAGCTCACGGTGATGATGTACTCCGCCTTGTAATTAATATTGCCAAGTTTGGCGATCGGGTTCATGAACAGTATCGCAATGAAAAATAACAGGGTAAAACCAAGCAGGGTATTGAAAAGCAGATCGGTAAACGGATCTGCCAACTGGTGATGGCGACGGGTTACTCTCACCGGGTCGTGACCTGGTAGGTATGTTCACGCACGTCATCGAGCAGGTTGTCTACACTCCAGTCGAGCAGCTGGTACTTGATGTTTAGCAGCACCCCGCAGCTCATACCGGTCAGGGTTGTAAACAATGCGACCTTCATCCCCCCGCTCATCTGCGTCAGCAGTTTCTGCATCACGTTGATATCGATACTGTTAAGGTCTACCAGCGAACCCAGCATGAAAATAAAACCGATCACGGTTCCGAGCAGGCCCAGCTTGAGCATCAAATCGGCAACCACGTAACCAAACCTGAATTGCCCGCGGCAGCGACCGTCAAGCACATCGATCAGCATCTCGCTGGAGTCGTCGCTTTCGCTGCTCGGCTGCCGCAGTAGCGAAAAGTAGCGCTGCACGTTACTGCGGAGTTTGCCCGTGGAGGTATCTGCGTTCAGGTCATTGCTTTCGATCGACAGGTAATATGACACCAGCATCACGTGTAAGCTGGCGACGAAGTAAATCCCCAGGATGGCCCGTGAAATGAAGCTGTAGTCCTCGGCCAGCAGAACCTGCAATAATCCCGCGTCGGTCAGCAGGTAAATAATAAAGAGCTCGATACCGAGCAGGCCGCTACAGAACAATAACAGGCCGAAAGGTTTTTCGATAATCAATTTCATCGCAATTGTCTCTCCCCTCTTGCATGCATATTAAACCGAGAAAAGAGCGCTGCAACCGTAAACCCTCAAAAATTCGATCACCGCGAGGATATATACCCAATAACCCCACGGTCTATCCCAGAATAGCTATTCGTATATAAGGATTTACTAATATAATGGCGCTTCAACTTTAAGGGGGATCTAATCATGATCAAGCAATATATCTTTACATTAATACTTTTTATAGGCCTGACCAGCGGCAGCGCGTTCGCAGCCGATGCACCGGCCACTAACCCGGCTCAATCAGCCGAAATGACCAACCCGTTTGCCTGGATGGGCATGATGAATGCCGGGGTTCCGAACGTTCAACACCTGAACCTGGCACGTCCTGAAGGCTACCAGGTCTTCATGAATCCGATGAACTACGGACAATTCATGAACCCGGCTACTTATGGCCAGTTCATGACACCACAGTTCTACATGCAGTTTGCCGATCCAAATAACATGATGGCCTGGATGAATCCCGCGGCTTATAGCGCATACATGAATCCGGCTTCTTACATGCAGATGATGAATCCAATGGCATACATGCAATTCATGAATCCCGGCACCTACATGCAGGGTATGAACCCGGCTAACTACCAGGTATTCATGGATCCCAATACATATATGTCTTGGATGAACCCGAATGCCTACATTCCGGGTGGAACTGCCAGTGCGGGTTATGCTAACCCGGCTGCAGGCTTTAACTGGTTCGATCCAAATGCGTGGACCAGCATGATGACGCCACAAGCGCAATTACAGCCGCAGCAGCAACCACAGCAGTAATGAAGTAATTGAAATGTGAATGCAAAAAAGGGAAGCTCGGCGCCTGAATTAAAAGCTTAATTAAGGACGGCAAAAAGCTTCCCGCATTCGCACTTCTCCTCTAGCTGGTGCCGGCACTGTGGCAGGCACCCACTCCGCGGGATCAGCAACCAGGCTACTACGGGTACCAACAATTACCCGGCAACATCGGTACTGGTTAAAATCAAGAGCAACGTTGGCCTACCTGAAGGTTACCGCTAAAATCATGTATCGATGACAATTAGTGGTAAATTGATATGAATCAATGTATAGACTGCCGGTAGGCATCACAGTTAGTATTCAGTTTTTACCGCAGATTTCGCTAACCGTTGCAGATGAGGCATAGCTAACATGTACAATACAATTCTAGTACCCATCGATATGGGCCACGTGGTTGAAGGCAAGTCAATCATCGATCTAGCCGCACAACACTCTGCCGAGGGCGCGAAGATAATCTTGCTCAATGTTGTGGAGGAAATCCCAACCTGGGCAGCCGCCCAGTTACCCGCCAATATAATCAAGGATTCGTTTGAAGCCGTTCGGACCGAGATGAAGGCTATCGCCAACGCAAGCGGCATGAAAATGGACGTGGAAGTCCGAGCCGGTCATTCTTACAACACTATTCTTGATGTAGCCAAGGAAAAAAATGTCGATCTGATCATCATTGCATCGCATAGCCCCGGTTTGCAGGATTATTTTCTGGGTTCAACCGCGGCCAAGGTCGTACGCCACGCTAACTGCTCCGTCCTGGTAGCTCGCTAAACGCAGAATTCAACACCATCCCGGCGTTCCTTGAACAAGCCTTCGGCGCCTTTCTATTCCAACGACGCCTCCCGCCGGGGCCCAATGCTGATCCCGATTACGGTCGGCAAATCAGTAATAAATTTTCTGCAGACCACACATTTTGAACGGGTAACCAAACATGGCTGACAATAATTACGACGTCGTTATCATTGGCGCGGGTATCATCGGTGCGGCCATAGGTTATGAATTGAACAAAAAAGGACGTCGCACATTGAATGTCGAGATGCTTCCAGCGGCCGGGTACGGGTCGACGTCGAATTCCTGCGCCATTATCCGGCTCTACTACTCGACTCTCGACGGCTGTGCGATGGCCTATGACGGCTACCACTACTGGAAGGAGTGGGCGCAATACCTGCAGGCACCTGAAGACGAGCCTTTAGCAAGTTTCATCGACTGCGGCACACTGATCATGAAGACCGAGCAAAACGAAGGATTACGAAAACAACTCGTGCACCTGGATGCGCTCGGTATCACTTACGAGCACTGGTCCAACCAACAAATCCTTGAGCGCTTCCCTTTTTATGATCTTTCCAATTTTGCACCCGCCAAACCACTCGATGACCCCGATTTTGGTGAGCCCACCAGCGGTGAGGTAAACGGCGCCATAATGTTTCCAAATGGTGGCTATATTACGGATCCGCAATTCGCTACCCGCAATATCCAGCTGGCTTCCGAGCGGGTGGGCGGTTCATTTCTATTTAACAGCCGGGTGAACGAGATCCCGACAAACGATGGAAAAGTACAGGGAGTGGTGCTCGACGACGGCACACGTATCGATGCACCGGTGGTCGTCAACGTTGCCGGCCCTCATTCCTCGCAAATTAACGCGCTTGCGGGAACTGATAAAGACATGAATATTTCGACCCGGGCGCTGCGACAGGAAGTTGTACACCTACCCGCACCCGAGGGTGTGGATTACTTGTCCACCGGCTGCGTGACATCGGATAGCGACTCGGCCGTTTACACACGTCCTGAAGTCGGCAACAACATTCTTATCGGCAGTGAAGATCCACCCTGCGACCAGCACGTCTATGTCGATCCGGATGATTACGATAAAGATTTCTCTGACCAGTGGACCCTGCAGGCGCAGCGCCTGGCTCAACGTTTTCCAAGCCTGGGTATCCCGAACAAAATGAAAGGATGTGTCGACCTTTACGATGTCACCGAAGACTGGATTCCAATTTATGATCGCTCGTGCATCGATGGCTTTTACCTGGCTTGCGGTACCAGCGGAAACCAGTTCAAAAATGCACCCGTCGCGGGAAAGGCGATGGCGGAATTAATAGAATACTGTGAAGCCGGCCATGACCACGATCGTAAACCGATGCAGTACGACCTCGAGTATGTCAATCGCAAGATCAGTCTCGGAACCTTTTCGCGACTGCGTGAAATAAACCAGGACAGCAGCTTCTCGGTACTGGGGTAGTCACAATGTCGAAACACTATTTCACCCGGTAAGAGTTCGAAACTCGGAGTATCCGGGACGAGAACCGCTAAACGCCGGCGGCCTTGGTAGCTTTGCCGTGCCAGCGTTCGACGACATCACGCATCGCAAAGCAGCGTTCGAGCTGGGCTAAATCGGGTGCTCCGAGACCAGCATCGATCATGTAGTCGCGCCAGGTCGCCGTCACCTCGAGCACCGCGTCGCCGATTTCGTGGGCGAGTTCGTCGGCCACACCCATGCGCTGCGCCGCGGCCTGGATATTGTCGGCGGTCGGGGTGCTCCCGAAAGGGCCGATCGCGATGGCATGCGACCCCTGCAGGCTGAGCTGGGGTACGATATCGTAGCCGGGAGAGAACGAATAGTCCGAAACCGACGATTGTTTCATGAAGGCGTGGTTGCGCAGGTGATCGTCGGTGTTACCGATCGCGACGTTGAACAGCATGCGGCGAAACACGACCGCGCCGAGGTCGCTGGTCAGGTGACCGATGCGCTTGCCGAGCTGGGTAAGGCCAGGGTACGACATCGTCGATTCGTCGATCTCGGTGATGTCGAATTTGTTGATCAGACTCGCTACCGAGACCAGGTGATGCTGCTCGTCGGGGGACTGGTCGAAGCGTTCCACCAGTAGCACCGGCCCGCGACCGGTTTCCGTGAGGTCTACATCCGGCACCTCGATGCCGGCTTCGCGCGCCATGCGCATCGATGCGAGCTCGACCCGGCACATATCGACCAGGTCCGAGTCGCGATTGAATTTCGCGATCCATTCGCGGCCGTCGTGTTCGATGAGCGACTTGGGTCGCGCGCCGCCGATGCCGCTGCCGTGGAAAAAGAAAGGCTCCAACGCTCGGTCGACTTCGTTGCCGGACTCGATATCATCGGCAATATGTTGCAAATGTACCAGGTTCTCGAACGGGCGCTCGGGCGTCGGTCGCACCGGGTCGTCGATATTCGGCGTAAAGTGCAATGCGCCCACGCCTTCACCCGAGGCGGCGAGCAGGAATTCCACTTGTGTGACCGGAGGTGGTTGGCGGGTCTTGGTGAGCCAACGCCTGCCCCACTCGTCGGGCCCTGCGTCGATCAGAACACCGAACATCGCCGGCGTGTCGCGGGTGCGATGTTTGACATGGATGTCTCCGTTCAAGGGCAGGTTGATCGGGTCGAGGGCAAATGATTGCGGATGATTGATATAGGCTTTCGCGTACTTGAAGCGGCCGGCCTTGTCGTCGACAATCAATTGACCGGCGAGCAAGATCGTGCCGTCGCCGAGGTCCGCGTGGATGAAGAGTTTCTCTGTCATCAGATGTCGAACTCGTCGGCATCCGACGCAAGTGGTGCGCGGGCACGTTTACGCATGGCATTACGACCCAGGGCCTCACCCAGGGTATCGTCGCCCCGGGCGATGACTCGATCGAACGCCGTCGGTAGCCCGAGCACGTCGAGCAGCGCAAGGTAAGCGCCGACCGTGATGTGCGGCGAGCCGGCTTCGACTTTTCTGATCGAGCTCTCGGACAGCCCGGCTTTGGTTGCAGCGTCCGCCTGGGTCCAGTTTCTGAGCAAGCGGGCTTCTTTCAAACGCGCACCGAGAGCGGCCAATGAACCCAGGGCTG
>JAOTXY010000134.1 GCA_029862125.1 Gammaproteobacteria bacterium
AAATCAGTGCCATCGTCATCGGTACGTGTCGTTGAAGTGCCGACCCGGGTGTAATCCGTTTCCCAGGCCATGAAACCTGCCTTGCCGTAGAAATACCAGAAATCACTGACCGGGATGATTCCATGTAGCGAAAGATTAAGCCCGGATGATTCGGCCGTGGTCGTGACCGGCCCCTGTTCATCGTCAAGCTTGCCGAGGTCCTGGTAGGAAATTTCGAACGCCAGGTTTTCGTGGAAACGTTTGCCGCCGTAAAACTTGAACGAGGTATCGTCGCCATCGCAGTCATAGCCGTGGTAATCGCAATCCTCATCTGAACCCGCAAATCCGAGTGCAAATCCACCGTAAAAGGGATAATAGTCATCGTATTGTGATTGCGCCTGCACTTGTGCCGCTAGTAACAGCAGGCAGCCGGCGATAATTCTGGTGACGTATTTGAATTTCATTGCTCTATTCCAGGACATAAACTTTATACATTGTGACACGATTGTCTAATCCACAAGTCATATCTCATAAGTATCACCATGTGAACCCTCAAGATACGGTATTCGCAACCAGATTAACTGTTAATTAATTATCATCATTATCGCCAACAGGCTGCTTTGGCCAGCTGATATATATCAAGGGATCGCTTGATTTCAAGGCTGGATAAGCGAAATCGCAGAATTATCCGTGTCGGGGCTAGTCGGTGTACCTGGCGACGAATCTGCGCAGGATTTCACGTGCGTACGGGGTGTCTTCACGATTTACCGCGATGATCAGTGCCTCGGCTTCCTCGGGTGGAAAATACCCGTGGTGCTTGTAGGCGTGAATTCTGATCGTGAAACCCTCGCCATCGCCCTCGGGATGGAATTGCGTGGCATAAACGTTCTCCCCAAGGCGAAACATTTGCACTGGACAATCATCTCCGGTCAGGAGCAGGGTCGCCCCCTCGGGCAAGATGTCGCAGGCTTCCTTGTGGCCGCACAATACCGCAATCCGGTCCGGAAAATTGGCCAGTAGTGGATCGTCCCTGCCAGCGTCGGTGACACTAATCACGGTACCACCGACCGGTTCGCTGTATTTTTTCGAAATCGGCGTTTCCAGGTATGAGCCCAGCAGGCCGCAACCGGAACAGGCGCCGAGGAAAGGGAAGTCCCTGGCGACGATATCATCGAACAGGCGTTTGAAATCATCTTCGATTTGCACCTGGATTTCGCTTTTCTGCTCTTGCGCGGTGCTGATGTCGAACGGACTGCCCCCCACGATCACTGCCGCATAGTCATCGAGTGAAAGCGCGGGAATTCCGCTTTTCTCGATGCGCAGGCGCCGCGTATTTTTCTCGGCCAGTTCGCCGTACTTCAAGATAGCCTTGAATTCACTGTCCGAAGTATCGTCTTCCGGACGTAATTGCAGAATCAATACGGGTTTCGAAACATTCATGTTATGCCTGGCTGGATTCGGTTTATTGTTTTCAGCACGCTATTAGAACAGGATTTGGGCCTGATGTGGATGTTTGTAAAAAATACAGGGGTAGGATGCCCGCCCGGCCTAATTTGCTTCCCGTACCTGGTTATGGGTTATGGTGATGAAGCTCGGTTCATCGTGTAACCAACGGTCGAGCACTTCCTCAAGCTCATGCCTGCGATAGGGCTTGGTAATAACTTCGTCCATACCCGATTGACGACACTTCTGTCGATCGGTTTCCGACGCATTGGCGGTCAACGCGATAATTGGAATCCGGGAATTGTCTTTTTCCTGCTGGCGGATTTTCAGCGTTGCCTCGTATCCATCCATGGTCGGCATCAGGCAATCCATCAGGATCAGCTGGTAGTTATTTTTACGCCATAACTTGAGCGCTTCCGCGCCATCTTCGGCAATATCGGTGCTGTAACCCATTTTTGACAGCAGCAGCGAGGCGAATTTCTGGTTGGCAATATTATCTTCGACCAGCAGGATATGGCCCTTCGATACGATGGATAAGGTGAAATCAGTTGAGTCTTCGTCTCGCTCGGGCAAGGCCGGTGTTTCAGTTCCGGGTTCGGGCTGGCTGATCGACATATTGAGCGCATAGTAGAACTGGTAATTGGTGAAGGGCTTTTGCATAAGCGTGGTATAGCCCTGCAGGTGACTGGCGGATTTACTGAACTCATCCGAATCTGCGGCACTGTTACCCAGCACGATCCACGAGACCGGATTGCTTAACGAACCGTCACTGAACTCGCGCCATTTTTGCTTTCGATCAAGTAATGCTTCCTGGCTGACAATGACAAGTTGCTTGGCACCGTCGTGTTCCTCGCAAACCAGCAACCTGTTCTTGATTTCCCGGGCATTGTCGACCACCGCGGCTTCAACGTTTATTCGCGCCAGGCGATCGATGATCAGTTCCTTGTAAATCGGGTTAGGCTCGAGCAGCATGACGTGCTTCAGTGCCTCGTGCGGTACCGGGATTTGATCAATCTCATCGGTCAGTTCGAGCGGGAAATCGACCGTAAACACGGAACCCTTGCCAGGTGCGGAATCGAACTCGATACGCCCGCCCATCAGCGTTACCAGTTCCCGGGTTATGGTTAAACCGAGACCCGTACCGCCGTACTTGCGGGTAGTCGAACTGTCGGCCTGGGTGAAAGAGTGAAATAGCCTCCCCGCCTTTTCCCGGGCAATACCGATACCGGTGTCCTCGACATGGATCGAGATATTAGCCATCTCCTTGTCGTCTGTATCAACCGTGATGGAGACCTGGATGTAACCCTGCTCGGTAAACTTGCTGGCATTGCCGATCAGGTTAAACAGAATCTGGCGGATTCGGGCCGGGTCGCCGATAAAATGTCGCGGCAGGTTGGGGGCGTAATCGAGTATCAGTTGTATCGGTTTATTTTGACAACGCGGCGCCAATAGAGCAATGACATCGTAGGCGGACTGCTCGAGGTTAAAAGGAATTTTTTCAAGACCGACCTTGCCGGCCTCCAGCCTGGAAAAATCAAGAATATCGTTGATGATGGTTAATAGTGATTCGCTGGAGTCGAGAATAATCTGCACGTACTCCTGCTGCTTGTCACTCAGTTTAGTGACCGAAAGCAGTTCGCTCATGCCGAGCACCCCGTTCATCGGGGTACGTAATTCATGGGTCATGGTGGCGAGGAACTGGCTCTTGGCTTCGCTCGCGGACTCGGCTTTTTTACGGGCGGTGGCATATTGTTCCCGTGTGGATTCCAGTTCGGTGACGGTACTTTGTAGTTTACTGATCGATTCACGAATCCTGCTTTCCAGCGGCCTGAAAATTAACAGGGCTTCGAGCAGCAGAACAAACAGCGTTCCAACCCAGATGAGTTTCTCCAGGTTCTGGATCATCATTATCGAATCGTGGCCAAGTTGTCCGTATTCTGCGACCACGCTCGCCAGCATCGGCTCGAGTGCATGAGGTCCATAGTTAGCCAGGTATTTATACTCGTAAGAATCCGGCCCCAGTGAATCCAGGCTGCTGGTATAAACTGCCCCGGCGTTTTCCAGGAAGCGTTCGAGCGAAACATTGAGTCCGACCGAGTCGTCGTAATAAAGCGTCTCGAGGTTTTCATTACTGATAAGTGGAAAACCCTTTGCCCCTGAGCCATGTAGTAGTGTCTGGTGTACCCGCTGCATTTCCTCGATGGTTTGCCCCAATTGTAATTTTGCGTTGGCAAAATTTTCCTTGTCGTCGGTGGTGACCATTACCAGGCTGAAGTAGCCAATGCGGTTCGCAAGCCCCGACTGCTGGTCTGCCAGGTTGATGAATTCTGATAAATTACGTTGTACCGAAATAGCGTGCTGCTTGGCCAGGAAAGAACCCGTTACCACAAGCGCAAGCAGGCCCAATCCGATAATGTATCGGACCCTTAAATGCCGTACCGCCTTTATATTCGCCATATCACCCTGGGCACTGCTGCCACTGTAAATTTGGCACTGAACACGGTTCAGTCCCGGTTATCCCTGCTTTATCGGCAGATTAAGGTAAATATTGACTGTCAAACTGATATTTCTGAACGCCTTGAGCGTATATAAAGGACTGTTCACAGGCATTCTGCTAAGGTGCTCAGCTTTAAACCGTGAGGGTCCTCGAAATCGCCACGCATCCCGCCTTCGGGCGTACTGAAAAAGAGCATTCAAACCGGCAGGACTGGCAAAATATTCGTGCCATGATGCCCTATGTCTGGACCTACCGCGGACGGGTTCTGCTGGCACTCGGTTGCCTGGTGATTTCGAAGTTGGCAATGGTGGGTGTGCCGGTGGTGCTCAAGTACATCGTCGATGGTCTGGATGCTGATTCGGGGCAGGCGGTGGTGCTACCGATCAGCCTGTTACTGGCCTACGGCCTGTTGCGCTTTATCAATTCCGGTTTCAACGAATTGCGCGACGCTATATTTGCGCGCGTTCGCTTCCACGCGATGAAAGCGCTTTCGGTATCGGTTCTGAGTCATTTGCATGATCTGTCGCTGCGCTACCACCTGGAGCGCAACACCGGTGCGATTTCACGCGATATGGAACGAGGTGCGCAAAGCATCAGTTCAATCCTCAATTACCTGGTGTTCAATATCATACCGACTGCCGCCGAGTTCCTGCTGGTGGCGATCATATTGCTGAGCCAGTACGACAGCTCGTTTGCCGGCGTTATCTTCTTCAGCGTGATTTTCTATATCGGTTTCACGCTGGCGGTAACGGAATGGCGCATGCACTATCGTCACGAAATGAATGCGCTTGATTCCAGTGCCAACGGGCGCGCGATGGATAGCCTGATGAATTACGAAACGGTCAAGTATTTCAATAACGATGAGCATGAAATAGCGCGTTACCGTGACACCATGGGCATGTGGGAAGAAGCTGCGGTGAAGAGCCAGAGTACGATGTCGATGCTTAATTTCGGACAGGCGCTGATTATTGCCATCGGGGTTACCGGCATCATGACCATGGCGGCGCAGGGTGTCGTCAACCAGGAGCTGTCGCTGGGCGACCTGGTGTTGATTAATACGATGATGTTGCAGCTATTTTTGCCACTCGGTTTCCTCGGCATCATTTACCGCTCGCTCAAGTACGCGCTCGCCGATATGGACATGGTCAACAAGCTGTTACAGCGGCCAGTCGAAATAACCGATCGCACCGATGCCAGGCCGCTTGAGATCAAGCAGGCCGACATCGAGTTTCGTAACGTCGGTTTCCACTATAATGAGGATCGGCGCATTCTCGAAGAGGTCAGCTTCAAGCTTAAAGACGGTGAAAAGCTCGCTATCGTCGGTCCCTCGGGGGCGGGTAAATCGACCATCGCACGCTTACTGTTTCGTTTTTACGATGTCAGCCAGGGACAGATCCTGATCAGCGGCCAGGACATTGCCGGCGTTACCCAGCAGAGCCTGCGCGAGGCGATCGGTATCGTGCCTCAGGATACCGTGCTGTTTAACGATTCGATTTTGTACAACATCCAGTACGCCCGGCCACAGGCTTCTTTCGAAGAAATCAGGGAAGTCACGCGGCTTGCCGATATCGATCAATTCATCGAGGCCTTACCGCAGGGTTACGACACCATCGTCGGAGAACGCGGGTTGAAACTCTCGGGTGGTGAAAAACAGCGCGTCGCAATTGCGCGGGTTTTATTGAAGGACCCTGCAATCCTGGTGTTCGACGAGGCGACTTCGAGCCTGGACAGCCAGTCGGAGAAGAATATTCTGGGTGCGTTGACCCGTATTTCAACCAACAAAACCACGCTGGTGATTGCTCACCGGCTGTCAACAGTGATCGATGCCGATCGCATTATCGTGCTCGACCAGGGTCGGGTGAAAGAGCAGGGCGACCACGAGGCCCTGATCAGTGCCGATGGGCTCTACGCGCAGCTATGGCGCATGCAGCAAAAGAAAACGCAGGAAGTGCAATGAACGATTTGAGTAATTGCAGCAGCAGCGAGCCGTATGCATTGCGAGTGGTGGGTAACGACATGGCGCCTGAATTCGTCGATGGCCATGTCATCATCGTTGATCCCGGTGGCAAGATCAGTCACGGCTGTTACGTTGTTGCCAGGCACCGGGGTGAAATGATTTTTCGACAGCTGGTGATCAACCAGGATGATTACGGATTGCGAGCCCTTGATACGAACCTGCCCGAGATTTCACTCGCCAATGGACTGGACGATATTGTCGGCGTCATCAGCCAGCGTTCAGGCAAACGGCGCAGTGAGCACAAGCGCTACGACGTTTAAACGCAACCGGTAGGTTTCGGCAGCCCGGCATAGCGACAGGCTTGTTTAGCGGGCCCAAACATAAACAGCTGGTTGAGGTACCGGGTATTGCCCTTGTCGGCACCCAGGCGTTTGCCGATTTCCCGGCTGAGCACACGGATTGCCGGTGCTATCTGGTATTTAAAATAATAGTCACGTAAAAAAGTAATCACTTCCCAGTGTGCCTGCTCGAGCTCAATGCCGTCCAGCGCCGCCATACCCTCGGCGACTTCACGTGACCAGTCGCTTATATTCTTGAGAAAACCTTCTTCGTCAACTTCGTACTCGTTGGCGTTGATTTCCAGAACGTGGTTCGATGACATTGGTAGTTGCACGGTGCTGAATTCGTTAGCGGGATGCGAATTCTAGCGAATAATAGTGCCTGATAACATGGTGATTAATATTAAATGTGGACTCGATTCGACGTATACTGCGGAAATATACAAGGGAGCCCTTAATGTCAGACGATAACCGTGAAAAAGCACTGAAATATCATCGCTTCCCGACGCCCGGGAAACTGCGCATCGAGGCTACGACACCCTTAACGTCACAAAATGATCTGACCCTGGCTTACTCGCCTGGGGTTGCCTATCCCTGCCTCGAAATTGAAAAAGACCCCTTGACGGCGCGTGAATTTACCGCGCGTGCCAACCTGATCGGGGTCGTGACCAATGGTACCGCTGTACTGGGACTTGGTGACATTGGCGCCATGGCGGCCAAGCCGGTGATGGAAGGCAAGGCGGTGCTATTCAAACGCTTCGCGGGCATCGACGTTTTTGACATAGAGATCGCCGAGAAGGATCCGCATAAACTCGCCGAAACCGTCGAGCGCCTCGAGCCCACTTTCTGTGGAATCAACCTGGAAGATATCAAGGCGCCCGACTGTTTTTACGTCGAAAAGTACTTGCACGAGCGGATGTCGATCCCGGTTTTCCACGATGACCAGCATGGCACCGCGATCGTGGTTGCGGCGGCGATGAAATCGGCCCTGGAAGTGGTTGGCAAG